>JAVBXM010000073.1 GCA_030824585.1 Phaeospirillum sp.
ATGGCGCGGAAGTGGATGATGGTGGTTTCCACCGGGTGGGGCGAGAAGACCGGCTTGACCTCCAGCCCCTCGATGGCGTTCCACTCGCCCTCGACCAGCGGGCAGACATCGAAATAATCGGAGAACGCCGCCTCCTCGATGGACAGCAGCGCCGCGACCTTCTTGGCCACCGAGGCGCGGACCAGGGGCGTCGAATAGTATTTCAGCTTGTGGTCCGACCGGATCAGCGTGGTCAGCCCGGCGAAATGGTCGTCGTGGGAATGGGTGTGGAATATGCCCTCGATCTCGTTGACGCCGATGCCCAGGGCGTTGAGCGAGTAGAGGATGTTGGGCCCGGCATCCACCAGGTAGACCTTGCCCTGGAACATGACGATGGAGGACATGGAGGGACGGTTGATGTCCCAGCCGTCGCCTTCGCCCGAATGGATGACCGCGAAATACTCGCGGCGCAGGCGGTAGAAGCCCAGGGGATAAGGCGATTCGTAGGTCTCGAACGGCGGCAGGTTGAGGTCCACCACCGCCGTCTGGCCCTGGTAGGAGAACTCGAAGACGTTGAACATCATGCGCCGCACGGTGACGCCGTTCCTGATCTCCACCGGCTCGTTGTCCACCACCAGGGTGTCCAGCAGGTCGCCGGGATGGCGGATGGCGCCGAAGGCGAAACGCAGCTTCATGCGCATCAGGTCGCGAGCCCGCTCGGGGGTCTCGCCGGCCTCGACGATCTCCTCTTCGTTCACCAGCCCGTAATTGCCGCGATAGATATACTGCATCTGGGCGCGCACCTGATCGGCGCTGCCGATCAGCATGGGCTTGATCCCGGTGTTGCCCGGATGGTCGGGCAGGATCATGCCCTGGCGATAGAGCATCTGCAGGACGGGAAATTCGGCCAGGTTGGAGAAGCTGCCGTTCTGGACCATGGCGTCCGACAGCAAGATGACGTTGGGCCCGGTCTCGAACGGCACGCCGTTCATCTCGGTGGAAACGATCAGTCCCCGCTTCATCAGGTGCTTCACCGCGTCGGCGGGACAGCCGCACAGCACCGACACCCCGGCCTGGGGGGCCTCGATCCACCAGACGCCGGTGGTCACCTCTATCTTACGCAGCAAAGGCATCGCCCCCTCGTCCTTCGGGTGGAGTCCGCCCGAGGGGGGTTCCCGCCCACCCCGCAGATCCATATTGCATATATAGCACGACCGAGCCGCCTAACCACCCCCCCGAAGTCCGCTCAGTTTCAAGGCTTTACATTTGTCCGACAATGACCTATCTCAAGTATGGGTATGATGCAATTCCCTCGCATTTGCATCATACGATGCTATGGATGCGCCATCGGATTTTTTGGTCGAACACGAGGCCCCCATGCTGGCGTCAGCCGTCATCGTTTTCCGCGAAGTTCTGGAAGCCGCCCTGATCGTCGGCATCGTGCTGGCCGCCACCAAGGGACTGGCTGGCAGCCGCCGCTGGATCGTGGCGGGCGTGCTGGGCGGGCTGCTGGGCTCGGCGATCATCGCCGGCTCGGCCGAGGCGCTGTCGGAAGCCGTGTCGGGCATGGGCCAGGAGGTTTTCAACGCCTCGATCCTCGGGCTGGCGGTGGTCATGCTGGGCTGGCACACCGTATGGATGAGCAGCCACGGCCGCGAGATGGCCGCCGAGATGAAGCGGGTCGGCCACGCGGTCGCCGTCGGTTCGCGCCCCCTGTCGGTCCTGGCGGTGGTGGTGGGTGTCGCCGTGCTGCGCGAAGGCGCCGAGACGGTCCTGTTCATCTTCGGCGTATCGGCATCGGCCGAGGGCGGGAAGCTGGCCACCGCGGCGGGCTGCGCCGTCGGCCTGGGGGCCGGCATCACCGTCGGCACCCTGCTCTATCGCGGCCTGCTGGCCATCCCGGCCCGTCACCTGTTTTCCGTCACCACCTGGCTGGTGACCCTGCTGGCCGCCGGCATGGCCGCCCAGGCGGTGACCTACCTGTCCGCCGCCGGACTGATCGACATGCCGACCCAGCCCCTGTGGGACACCTCGTGGCTGCTGCCCGAGAACAGCATCGGCGGCCGCCTGCTCCATACCCTGGTGGGCTATATGGACCGCCCCAGCGCCGGCCAATTGCTGGCCTACGGCGCCACCTTGCTGGGCATCACCGGCCTGGCGCGGGTGGCGAGCCGGCAGCACGTCTGAGACCTCCCTTGGGCGGAGGGATTTCGGCCTGGAAAAGCCGTGCCGGTTCTGAAAAGCCGCTTCAGGATGAGATCCCTCGCCATCGCTCGGGATGACACCCCGGTTCAAACTCCACCTCCATAAAAAACTCCCCGCCGAAGCGGGGAGTTGGACGTCAGTTCCTGGCGATTTCCCGCCGGGCGGGCTGGGTCAGTTCGGCTCCGGCCGGGGTGGAGGATCCGGCCGGAGCCCTGTGCGCCGCTTGAGGCGGAGGAGACTCCGCCGCCATCAGCTTGAGCAGCGCAACCTGCTCGTCCACCTTGGCCTGGATGTGGGCGAGCTGGTCGGGGGAAAGATGACGGTACTTGCCGATCATCTTGACGTATTCGGTGATGGGATAGGCGTTGTCCGGCGAGTGGGTGAAGCGCAGCCCGCTGCGGTTGGTGTACTCCCACAGCGGGTTGAAGTTGCTGTCCACGCTCATCCGGCAGGCTTCGATCACCTTGGACGACGGAATGCGCCAGCCGGTGGGGCACGGCGAGTAGATGTGGAGGTAGGAGAAGCCCTCGAACGACGCCTCGATGGCGCGGTCCAGCTTCTCGTAGAGGTCCTCCATGTAGCCGGTCGACGCCGTCGCCACGTAGCGGCATTTGTGGGCCGTCATGATCAGCGGCAGGTTCTTGGCGTCCTGGGTCTTGCCCTTCATGTGCTCGCCCACCGGGGTGGTCGAGGTCCACGAGCCGTAGGGCGTGGTGCCCGAGCGCTGCATGCCGGTGTTCATGTAGCCTTCGTTGTCGACGCAGACATACAGAACCTTCTCGCCGCGCTCGGCGGCGCCCGACACGGCATGGAAGCCGCAATCCGAGGTGCCGCCGTCGCCGGCCAGGGCCATCACCACGATGTCCTTGCGACCGATGCGGTCGTAATAGCGGCGGATGCCCGACAGCATGGAGGCGGTGTTGGTCAGCAGCGGATGGAACACCGGCACCTTGGTGCCGGTCTTGCCGTTATAGCCCACCGAGCCCATGCCGGGGATGCAACCCGGCGGCGTGGCCAGTACCGAGTTGCGGCCGATCTTGCGCATGGCGTGGCGCATGATCAGTTCGGAATTGCAGCCCTGGCAACCGGACAGGCCGGGGACGAACAGATCCTCCTTGGCGCCGTACTCGTTGAAGATGCTGCCGGCCTTGCGGAATTCCAGGGCGCCGGTCGGGCAGACCTTGACGCAGGCCGGGTCGCCGTCGCACTGGTCGCACTTGGCGACACGGGCCACCTTGGGGTCCACTGCGATGCCGCCATAGGAGCAGCCGGCGGTGCACAGCAGGCAGTCCACGCACTTGGACGCGTCCCAGCCGATGACACCATTGCCGCCATCCTTGTCGAGCGCGCCCGAAGGGCAGACCTGGACGCATTTGGGATCGCCGCACTGGCGGCAGATGGCGGTCTCGAAGCTGCCGGCCTTGGCGCCGGGAACGATGGAAATCCGCGATGCGCCCTGCTTGACCTCGGAACAGGCCGTCATGCAGTCGCCACAGCCGTCGCAGAGCGAGGCCTTGAAGCTGATGCTGTCGAATGCCGCGCCCATCCTTACCTCCACTGCTCGCTCATCAGGCGCCGGCCGGTTTCCACCGGTCGGGCCAGGAAGGCGTCCTTGCATTCGCTCAAATCCACCCGGCGGCGGATCAATTCGCCCATGATGCCCACGTCGAAGGGCTCGTCCACGCTGGCGTAGCCCACCAGCCGGTCGCCTTCCAGCACGAGCCGGCGATAGGCGCCGGATTCGGTCTCCACCGCCTCGACGCCATCGGTCGCGGCGGCCCGGCCGATGGACAGCGCCACCCGGCCGAAGAAGCGATAGGTGTTGACCGGCAGGCCGCCGGCGTAATCCTTACGGTAGGAATCCCCGGCCATGCCCTGGCCGGCGATCTTGCCCTGCTCCACCGCGGTGGGAATGATGCCGATCAGCGCCGGCTTGCCGCTGGCGAAGTCGGTGGCCTGGGCCACGTCACCCGCCGCCCACACGCCGTCGACGTTGGTGCGCATGACCTCGTCGACCACCACGCCCTTGTCCACGGCGATGCCCGATCCGGCCAGCCAGTCGGTGACCGGCCGCACGCCGGTGGCGACCAGCAGCAGGTCGGCCTCGATCACGCCGCCGTCGTCCAGGGTGACGCGGATTGCGGGGCCGGAGACCTCCACCACCTTGCGCTTGAGCTTCAGGTCGACACCATGCTTGATAAAGGCGTCCTCGATGCGGGTGCTGGCCTTGGCGTCGAAATAGCCGGGCAGGACGTGGTCCTGCATCTCCACCACCGAGACCTTCAGGCCGGCTTCGGCCAGATTCTCGGCGGCGTGCAGGCCGACCAGGCCGGCGCCCAGCACCACGGCCGACTTGGCCGAGCCCATGGCGGCCCGCAGGCCTTCGGCGTCGGCCAGGGTGCGCAGCACGTGGTACTTCACCCCGTCCAGCCCCTTGACCGGCGGAATGGCCGGTGCGGCGCCCGAGGCGATCAGCAGGGACTGATAGCGCCAGACCTCGCCGCTGGCCAGGGTCACCGCCTTGGCCTTGGGGTCCAGGGACACGGCCTGGGCGTTGGGCACGTAGGTGCAGTTGTTGGCGGTAAAGAAGGCGGGATCGCGCAGCAGCACCTGATCCGAACCCGACCGCCCCGATACCACATAGGGCAGGATGGTGGGCGAATAGGGCAGCCGCTCGTCGCGGGTCAGCATGGCCATGGAGCCGTCGGGATCGACCAGACGGATGGCGCGCAAGGCTTCCAGCGCCGCATGGCTGGAGCCGACGAGAAGGTATTTGGCCTCGGGCATCATCGACCTCAATCGTTCTCGTTCAGCCACACGGGACCGGCGGCCATTTCGCCCCCGGCCAGACGGAAGGTGCGGTCCACCACGCCGTCGAAATGCTCGACGGTGATGTCGGCACCGGCCAGACCGCCGATGAAGCTCATCATGGGGATGCGCACCGGCAGGGCATACAGCGCCGCCAGCACTTCCTGGTACACCGGACCGCAATTCCAGCCGAAGTTGACCGAGCGGTCGACCACGCCGATAGCCTTCACCTTGGACAGCGCCTGGGCGATGCGGGCGGCGGGGAACGGACGGAAGGTCTTGATCTTGACCAGACCGACCTTCTTGCCGCCGTCGCGCGCCGCGTCCACGGCATCCTTGGCGGCACCGGTCATGGAGCCGATGGTGACCAGCGCCACCTCGGCGTCCTCCATGCGGTATTCCTCGATCAGCGGCGACCAGTAGCGGCCGGTGCGCTTGCCCCAATCCGCGTGGGCCTCCTCGATCACCCGCAGCGCCTCGGACATGCCCGAACACAGCCCCTTGCGGTACTTGACGAACATGGACGGCCCGATGCCGCCGGCACCGCCGGTCAGCGGGTCCACCGCCATGGGGCGCTCGGGGTCCAGGCAGGCGTGCCAGTTGACCTGTTTCTCACCCAGGAAGGCATCCACCACCGACTGGTCGGGCAGTTCCACCCGCGCCACGCCATAGGACAGGTAGTTGCCGTCATGGTTGACGTTGACCGGCAGCATCACGTCGGGATGCTCGGCCACCTTGTAGGCGATGGGAATGGTGTCGAGGATTTCCTGCTGGGTCTCGCAGTACATATGGATCCAGCCCACTTCCTTGACGGTCATGGCGTCCTGCTGGCCGCCCCACACGCAGGTGGGCGACACGGCGTCGCGGGTGACCAGCGACACCACCATGGGCAGGCGCAGGCCCGGGGTGCGGAAATAGGGCTCGAACATGAAGGCGAGGCCCTGGGCCGACGTGGCGGAATAGGTCCGCGCCCCGGCCAGCACGGCGCCGTGCAGCACCGACAGCACGGTATGCTCACCCTCCACGTCCATCAAATCGGCATCCATGCGGCCGTCGGCGATGAACTGGGCCAGATACTCCACCAGCGAGCTTTGCGGCGTGATGGGATAGACGGCGACCATGTCGGGCCTGGACAGGCAGGCGCCCCAGGCAGCCGCCTCGTTGCCGTCGCAGACGATGACCTTGCCGGTCGAAACCTTGTTCATTGCTTTTGCCCCTCAATCGCCGGGCGGGCGCCTCCGCGCCCTTGGCTTTCCTCCGCTGTCGCTCCGGGCGCCTCAACGGCGCCGCGCATCGGCTTCGCCTCGCTCATGTCAGCCCTCCGCCTCTTCAACCATCTTGATGGCGCGGTGCGGGCATTCCTCGGCGCAGATGCCGCAGCCCTTGCAGAAATCGTAGTTGAAGTCGAACCACGCCGCCTTCTCGACCACGCACTGCACCGGACAGTACAGCCAGCAGGTGGCGCATTTGACGCAAGCGTCGCGGTCGACCACCGGACGCAGCGCCCGCCAGTCGCCGGTGAGCATGGTGGTGTACTCGGTGGCGATGGGGCACATGTTGTCGGGAACATTGCGCAGCGTCATGGTGTCAGTCCCTCAATCGCCGGGCGGGCGCCCCGGCGCCCCTGGCTGATCCGCTCGCGTTGCTCGCTCATGCCGCCTTCTCCTTGCCGAGGTCCAGCACGGTGGTCTCGGCATAGCCGCGCCGCACCGCCTCGATGTTCTGCTTGAGGCCGGCGTCGCGGAAATGGGTTTCCTCCAGCGCCTTCTCGAGCGATTCCACGCCCACCAGCCCGGTGGCCTTGGCGAAGGCGCCCAGCATGATGGTGTTGGTGATCTGGCGCTTGAAGATGTCCATGGCGATGTGGATGGCGTTGCAGGTGGCGATCCGCCCCACCGTCGCCGGCACTTCGATCTCGCCCGGCGGCTTGCTCGTGGCCAGGATCAGGGTCCCGCCCTTGGGCATGCCGGCGAACACGTCCACCGCGCGGACCACCGTGGGGTCGATCACCACCACGATGTCGGGCGAGTAGATGTTCGTGACACGGCGGATTTCCGTATCGGACAGCCGAAGAAATGCCACGACCGGCGCGCCACGGCGTTCGAAGCCGAAAGCGGGAATGGCCATGACGTGTCGCCCTTCTTCCACCAAAGCGGCGGCAAGAATGGCCGAGGCCAAGACGGCGCCTTGTCCGCCGCGGCCATGAAGACGCACTTCACGCATGCGTTCCCGATCCTCCCGTTGACCTCTAAGCCGTTACCGGCACTTGACGGCCGGTTAATTCGGTATTTGATTACCTATTACAGTTTTCCATCGGCAAAAGCAAGTTTCGTATCACGTTGCACTGCGAAATCCACATGGGTGGTTTTGCCTAAATCCGGTCGATTTTGCTGGATTTTGCAGTGCGGAATGAGGTAGCTACTCCTTCAGGATAGTTTGATACCTCCTTCGGGTAGGCAGAATTACGTAGAGGCTTGTAATCATGTCCAATTCCACCTTCGACTCGAACGACACCAATGTGCGCAACTGGATCGCGCTCGGCGTCGTCGGTCTTGGCGCCCTGGCCATCGCCGTCCTCTTCTCGCCGGCCGTCGGCCTCTATGATCTCGGCCCGGCACAAAAGCAAATCGCCGCCAGCGGACGCTGACGGCGATCATTTTGCTTACCGGGAAAGCTCCGGCCTGAGCAGGGGCGCCGTCACAGCCCCAGATAGGCTTCCTTCACCTTATCATCGTTGAGCAGGCGCGATCCCTGGTCGGTCAGGACCACGGCGCCGGTCTCCAGCACATAGCCGCGGTCGGCGATGGCCAGGGCGGCATAGGCGTTCTGCTCCACCAGGAAAATGGTGGTTCCCTGATCCTTCAGCGCCTGGATGGTGCGGAAGATTTCCGCCACCAGCAGCGGCGCCAGCCCCATGCTGGGCTCGTCGAGCAGCAGCACGCGGGGATTGGCCATCAGCGCCCGGGCGATGGCCAGCATCTGCTGCTGGCCACCCGACAGGGTGCCGGCCGGCAGTTCGCGCTTCTTGTGCAGGATGGGGAACATCTCGTACATGCGGTCCATGTCCGCCTTGACGTCCGGGCCATGGCGGCGATAGGCGCCGAGGCGCAGGTTGTCCTCCACCGACATGGGACCGAACACCTGGCGGCCTTCGGGCGACTGGGAGATACCCAGCCCCACCCGCTTTTCCGGCCCCATCTTGGTGATGTCCTGGCCGGCGAACTTGATGGTTCCGCCGGTGACCGGCTGGACGCCGGAGATACAGCGCAGCAAGGTGGTCTTGCCGGCGCCGTTGGCGCCGACCAGAGCCACCAGCTCGCCTTCGGCGACCTGGACGTCGATGCCCTTGAGGGCCTGGATGCGACCGTAATGGCTGGTCAGGCCGGAGATTTCGAGCAGCATTCCCATCTCCATCACCCGTGCGTGCCGAGATAGGCGCTAACCACTTCCGGATTGGCGCGCACTTCGGCCGGAGTCCCCTCGGCCAGCTTGCGCCCGTAATCCAGAGCCGTGATCTGGTCGGAAATGCCCATCACCATCTTCATGTCGTGCTCCACCAGAACCACCGTGACACCGGTGGCGGCCACCTTCTTGATGACCTCGTCGATCTCGCGGCTTTCGGTGGCGTTCAGACCCGCCGCCGGCTCGTCGAGCAGCAGCATCTTGGGCTGGGCGGCCAGGGCGCGGGCGATCTCCAGGCGCTTGAGGGCACCATAGGGCATGGAAGCGGCATCGGCATCGATATACTTGGCGAGACCGACGAACTCCATCAACCCGGCGCAGTAGTCGCGGCATTCCCTGTCGCGACGCTTGACCTTGGGCAGGCGCAGCAGCGACGGCAGGAAGCGGCGGTCCAGGTGCAGGTGGTGGCCGACCATGACGTTCTCGATGGCCTGCATGTTGAAGAAAATCTGCAGGTTCTGGAACGTGCGGCTCATGCCCAGCGCCGCCAGCTCGTAGGGCTTCATGCCCGACACCAGGCGGTCCTGGAACAGCACCCGGCCCGAACTGGGGGTGTAGACCCCGGTGATCAGGTTGAACAGGGTGGTCTTGCCGGCACCGTTGGGGCCGATGATGGAATGGATGTGCCCCGCCTCGACCGAGAAGGTCAGGTCCTCGACGGCATGGACACCGCCGAATTCCTTGGAGAGCTTTTCGACTTTCAGCAGGCTCATTGTCCGCCCCCCCGGCGCTTGAGACTGGCCAGCAGGCTGGGCAGAAGGCCCTTGGGCATGAAGATCATGGTGCCCATCATGATGGCGCCCAGGATCATGGCTTCATACTGCTCGACGGCGGCCAGCACCTGCGGCAGCAGGGTCAGGATCACCGCGCCGATCAGGGCGCCGTAGATGGATGCCATGCCGCCCAGCACCACCATGGTCACCAGTTCGACCGAGTGGAAGAAGCTGGCGATGTCGGGGGTGATGAAGCCGTTCTTGTGGGCGAACAGCGAGCCGACCACGGAGGCGAACACCGCCGAGACCACGAAGACCAGCACCTTGTAGCTGGAGGTATCGACGCCGACCACCTCGGCCCCCACCTCGGAGCCGTGCACGGCCCTGAGCGCGCGGCCCACCGGCGAGTCGATCAGGTTGAGCGACAGCCACACGGCCAGCACCAGCAGGAAGCCGACCACCCAATACCACATCTGGTCGCCCTTGATGGTCAGGCCGAGCATCTTGAAATTGCCCAGGCTCATGCCGTCGGGGCCGCCGGTGATGCCGGATTCGGTCTTCAGCACGATATGGATGATGATGCCGATGCCCAGCGTCGCCATGGCCAGGTAGTGGCCCTTGAGCTTGAGGATGGGCCGCGCCACCACGAAGGCCAACACGCCCACCACCGCGGCCGACAGGACCAGCGCACCGATGGCCGGCACGCCGTAGCGCTCGGTCAGGATGCCGCTGCCATAGGCGCCCAGGGCGAAGAACCCGGCATGGCCCAGGCTGATCTGGCCGGCATAGCCGATCAGCAGGTTCAGCCCGACGCAGAGGATGGCGTTGAACATGGCATTGACGGCGACGTCATAGAAATAGCTGTTGGAGAAGCCGACGGGGGCGACGGTGATGACCACCGCCAGGAGCGCCAACCCGCCGGTTCGTGCTGTCATGAGGTTCATGGCGTCACACCCGATCCGTGCCGCGCTTGCCGAACAGGCCGCTGGGCATGAAGAACAGAACGAAGAGAATGATGATGAAGGCGATGGCGTCCTTGTAGGCCGACGACAGGTAGCCCGAGGCCATGGCCTCGGCGATGCCGACGATCAGGCCGCCGACGATGGCCCCGGTGCCGTTGCCCAAGCCGCCCAGCACAGCGGCCGAGAAGCCCTTGAGGCCCAGCATGATGCCCGCCTCGTAGTTGGTGAAGGTGATGGGGGTCACCACGATGCCGCCCACCGCGCCCAAGAGCGCCGACAGGGCGAAGCTGGCCAGCAGCACCTTCTTCACCGCCACGCCCACCAGTTGGGCGGCCAGACGGTTGTGCGAGGTGCCCAGCATGGCCTTGCCGAACATGGTGCGGTTGAAGAAGTACCACAGCAGCGCGATGACGATGGCCGAGATGCCGAACACCCACAGGCTCTGGGGCATCAGGGTGGCGCCCAGCACGGCGATGGGCGTCTCGCCCGAGAAGGCCGGCAGGGAGTGGAATTCCTTGTCCCAGATGATCTGGGCGGCGCCGCGCAGGAAGATGGAGGCGCCGATGGTGATGATGATGATGGTGACCACGTCGGCGTTGCGCGCCGGTTCAACCGCGAACTTTTCCATGGCGACGCCCACCAGCATGGAGGCGACCATGGCCAGGGGTATGGCCAGATAGATCGGTACCCCGGCGGCGACCATGGTGGCGGTGGCCATGCCGCCGATCATGATGAACTCGCCCTGGGCGAAGTTGATCACGTGGCTGGCGTTGTAGATGATGGCGAACCCGAGACCGGCCAGCGCATAGATAGCGCCCGACGTCAGCCCGGAAAACAGATACTGCAGGAATGCGGCGAACATGCTTCCCCCAACTCCCTCGGCGAGGTCATCCGGCGGCCCGCCCCGCTCGGGGAAACGGGCCGCCGGCCAACCGTCGGATCAGTCGATCAGCACCCAATCGCCCTTGCGGATTTCCAACATGTGGAAAGCCGACGGCGACAGGCCCATGTGGTCGGTGGGGCTCATGGAGACCAGACCACCGGTACCCACATAACCCGAAGTCTTCTCGATCTCGTCGCGCACCTTGGCCTTGTCCGTGGACTTGGCGCGGTTGATGGCGGCGAGAGCGATCTGCAGGCCGTCATAGGCGTGACCGGCGAAGGTCGAGACGTCCGACTTGAAGGCGGCCTCGTAATCCTTCTTGAAAGCGGTCACCACCGGCTTCTGCGGGTCCGAGGCAGCCAGCTGCTCGGGAACCACCTGGCCGGCCGCCGGCAGGCGGACGCCTTCGGCGGCGTCGCCAGCCAGCTTGATGAAGTCCTTGGAAGCGACACCATGGGACTGGTACAGCGGGAGCGCGATGCCCAGCTGCTTGAAGTTCTTGGTGACGATGGCCGGACCCTGGCCGAAGCCGAAGTTGAACACCGCCTGGACGCCGACGGCGTTCTTGATCTTGGTGAGCTGGGCGGTGACGTCGGGGTCCTTCGGCGAGTAGATCTCGTCGGCGACCACTTCGATGCCATAGCTCTTCACCACGGCCAGCGACTGGTCATGGCCCGACTTGCCGAAGCCCGCGTCCTCCGAGATCATGCCGATCTTGGTGATGCCGCGCTTCTTCATGTCCGAGAACACCTTCTCGGCGGCCATCTTGTCGGTGTGGGGAGTCTTGAACACCCACTTCTTCACCGGCTCGACGATGACCACGGCACCGGCCAGCGAGATGAACGGCACCTCGTTGCGCTCGGCCAGCGGCACGGCGGCCATGGTGGTCGCGGTGGTGGAGCCGCCGATCAGCAGGTCGACCTTGTCGCTTTCGATCAGGCGCTTGGTGAAGGTGGAGGCCTTCTCGCCGGCGCCGCCGTCGTCATAGACGACCAGCTCGATCTTGCGGCCCAGGACGCCGCCTTCCTTGTTGATACGCTCGACGTACATTTCCAGCGTCTTCTTCTCGGGCTCGCCCAGGAAGGAGGCCGGACCGGTGACCGACAGGATGGAACCGATCTTGATGGGATCGGCGGCGTTGGCCAGACCGGCATAGGTGGAGCAACCGGCGACGACGACAGCCGCCACGCCCCATTTCATGAGGTTACGCATTCATTTTCCTCCCAGAAGCAGCTCACGGCTTGTTCCGCCGCGTAGCCTATCTAAAGAGCTATTTAACCCGAGAGCAACGCATTACGCCACGAAAAAATTACGCAATTGGGTACCGGATTACTTATTGATGAAATCCCGGCAATCTGCCGCCCGACCCTGACCGGAGGTACATCCAATTATCCGACCAGAGGTATGCCTCTCTGGCCGAAATGCGTAATCACCTTGAAACGATATGTAGCACTTTGTAACTTATCTCTGGGGGAGTAGTACCTGGGACTACGATTTTGTCGGAGGTCGGGAAGGCTATGGGAAGCGGGGACTCGTCTCTTGTCGAAAAGCTGAAGCTGCAACGCGACCGGTTCATCGCCTTTGCGTTCGCCGGCGCCGACCTGTTGCTGGAGTTGGACGACGACGACGTCGTCACCTATTCCGCCGGCGCGGGCGAGGCCCTTTACGGTATCTCCGATTCCGAGCTGCTGGGCCGCCCGCTGGCCGAATTCATCTTTCCCCGCGACAAGGACAAATTCACCGACGCCATCCAGCGCCTGCGCAATTCCGGCCGCCTGGACCACACACCGCTCTCCATGATCGGCGCGACGGGCGCCGTGTCGCGCATGCGCATGGCCGGCATCAAGCTGCCCCAGTTCCCCACCGGCTACCATCTGGTGCTGTCGCGCATCTCGCCGCTGGCCACCAGCGAGAACGACCAGTCGGGCCAGACCGCCGACCCCCGGGTGCGCTTCGTCGACATGGTGCGCCAGCGCCTGAACGAGGCCAACCGCCTGGGCGAGGACTACGTCCTGACCATGTTCGACCTGTCGGCGTCCAGGTTCGGGGGAACCGAACCGGCGTTGCTGCAGAGCTTCTTCACCACGCTGCACCACACCTTGGAAAGCTGCTCGGTCCGCCAGTCCTCGGCCGGAGCGCTCAACGACCGCGCCTTCGGCCTGGTCCACGACCAGTCCATCAGTTCGGGCGACGTGCACGAAAAGGTCAACGAGGTGTTCCGCCAGTTCAGCGGCAAGGTCAAGGGCGCCTCCCTCAAGATGCACAGCGCCTCGCTGGAAATGGACGATTCCGCCATGTCCGAGGACGATCTGGGCAAGGCGCTGACCTTCATCATCAACGGCTTCGTGCGCGACAGCACCAAGTTCGCCATCAAATCCCTGGCCGAGGGCGCCAAGGTGGCGGTGGAGGACACCCTGGTCCGGGTGCGCAACTTCCGCAAGATGATCCGCTCGGACAAGCTGACCTTCTTCTTCCAACCCATGGTCAACGTCTCGACCGGCACGGTGCTGGCCTACGAGGCGTTCGGCCGCATCGCCCACGACAAGGGCTTTTTCGCCCCGTCCCAGATCATTCCCTTCGCCACCGACGTGGGCGTCATCGGCGAATTCGATCTGATGGCGGTGAGAAAGGCGCTGAGCGCCATGAAGGCCGGGGCCGACATCTCGTCCCTGGCGTCGGTCGCCGTCAACGTGTCGGGCACCTCACTGGGCAATCCCGCCTTCTACCATTCCCTGATCAAGATTCTGGAGGAGAACAAGCCGGTTCTCGCCCGTCTGGTGCTGGAAATCACCGATGTGGCCCGAATCTACAATCTGGACGAGGCCAGGCGCCTGCTGGCCCGCATCAAGCGCCTGGGCGTGCGCCTGTCGCTGGACGATTTCGGTTCGGGCGGGGCGGCCTTCGACATCTTGAAGATCCTGCCCGCCGATTACGTCAAGATCGACCGCGACTACATCTTCGACGCGCGGGAAAAGCGCGGCCGCTCGGTGCTGCGCGCCATGGTCAGCCTGACCCACGAACTGGGCATGACCGCCATCGGCGAATGCATCGAGGACAGCCATATGCTGAACATCCTCAAGGATGTGGGCGTCGAGTATGCCCAGGGTTACTTCTTCGCGCCCCCCGCCGTGGATGCGGCGCGCAAGATCAAATACTACAAGGACCACATCAAGGTGGCCGAGCCCTCCGCCGCCGAATAGCCCAGCCCTGTCCGCCAAGCAGCCCGGCAATGCCGCCAAGGGACTGGACCGCGCCCGGTGATCTGGTATTTTTCCCTGCATGCCGTAATCGCGGCGACGCAGTGGGGGCCTTCCGACATGCATGATCCGTTGAACGCGTTCGCTCTGGGCGGTGACGTCTATCTTGATGGTGTCCCGACCGGCCCGCTGGCCGGGCTGACCTTCGCCGCCAAGGACGTCTTCGACGTCGCCGGCTACGTCACCGGGGCGGGCAATCCCGACTGGCGCCGCCTGGCCGAGCCGGCCAAGCACACCGCCTGGGCCGTCAGCACCCTGCTGGAATCCGGCGCCCGGCTGGTGGGCAAGACCCACACCGACGAGCTGACCCGCGGCATCTTCGGCGACAATTCCCATTACGGCACCCCCGACAACCCCCGCGCTCCCGGCCACGTACCCGGCGGATCAAGCAGCGGCTCGGCGGCGGCGGTGGCCGGCGGGCTGTGTTCCATGGCGCTGGGCACCGACACCGCCGGCTCGACCCGCGTGCCGGCCTCGTTCTGCGGGGTGTTCGGCCTGCGCCCGACGCTGGGCGTCATCCCCATGGACGGGGTGCTGAGCCAGTCCAACACCTTCGACACCGTCGGCCTGCTGGCCGATGATCCGGAAATCCTGGCCAGGATGGGCGAGGCGCTGCTGCGCAAGAAGATCAAGGACGTCCGCCCCACCCAGGCCCTGGTGCTGGAAGACGCCATGGAGGCCTCGGACCCGGCCGTCGCCGCCGCCATCGAGGCGGCGCTCCCCCGTATCGCCGAAGCCGTCGCCCCCGTCGTGCGCGGCCGCAAGGTCTCGCCGGTGCCGCTG
Organism: Phaeospirillum sp.; assembly: GCA_030824585.1. Classification (GTDB taxonomy): domain Bacteria; phylum Pseudomonadota; class Alphaproteobacteria; order Rhodospirillales; family Magnetospirillaceae; genus Phaeospirillum. The sequence goes on from JAVBXM010000073.1 coordinate 15,053, forward strand.
GCCGATTGGGTCGAGCACCAGAACGCCATCCAGGGCCGCGAGGCCTGGGACCGCTTCGGCGAGTGGATCAACAATTCCAATCCCCGCTTCGGCTTCGAGGTGGCGGACAACTTCCTGCGCGGCTCCAAGGTGTCGCAACGCACCCTGTCGGCGGCCCGCGGCTTCCGCCTGCGCGCCAAGCGCTGGGTGCAGGAGGCCCTGGAGGGCAATACCGTGCTGGTGCTGCCCACCACCCCGGTGACCGCGCCGCCGGTCCACTCGCCCCGTTCGGTGATGTGGGAAATCCGCCATCGCATGATCAGCCTGACCACCATCGCCGGCATGGCCGGCTGTCCGCAGATCAGCCTGCCGCTGTGCAAGGCCGGCGGCCTGCCGGTCGGGCTGTCGCTGATCGGCCCGCGCGGCTCCGACGCCCTGTTGCTGGCGGCGGCGCAGCGGATCGGCAAGGCCTGAGCCCTTCGGGGCTCCCGCCCCGGCCCCGGTTGGAGGCAAGCCTCCAAACCTCCCTTTGCTTTATTCACAAAAGCAAGGGGGACCGGGGCCTTGCCCCGGATGGGTTTGGGCGACAGCCCAATAGCTCTCTAAAACCCCCGTATCCACCGGGGTCGCACCCCGGCGCCCTCGTCCAGGGCGGCGTCGATGCGGGTCAGCAGCTTTCCCTTGTCCCGCGGCAGGTTGCCGGCAAGGGCCAGGGCGTTGCTGGCGTGGTTGGAACGGAAGATCACCGGGGCCGGCGGGTCGAGGCGTTCGAGCAGGCGGCGCAGTTCCACCAGAACGCCGTGATCGTCCTGCCACTGGAACTCCTCGCCGAACCGCTCGAAGAAGCGGGGCGCCACGTTGGTCTCCAGCCCCAGTTGCAAGGTCGAGAGGTAGGTGGGCGGCGCCCGGTTGACCAGATCGGCGGTGCCGTCCATGTGGTCCTGCCAGCCGGCCTTGCCGCCCAGGCCCAGGATCACCGTGGCCGAGACTTTCAGGCCGCATTCCCGCGCCTTGGCCAGGGCCGCCTCCATCTGCCGGGCCGAGCCCTTGGCGATGCGCTTGAGCAGGGAATCCGAGCCGGTCTCGATGCCGAGATAGACCAGCCCCAGCCGCCTGGACTTCAGCAGCGCGATGTCCTCGGGGCTCTTGCCCAGGATGTCGAAGGGGGTGGCATAGGCGGAGATACGCTGCAAGGCCGGGAAACGCAACGCCAGATGGTCGCAGATGGCCGCCAGGGTCCCGGTGGACAGGCAATAGGCGTCGCCGTCGGCCAGGAACACCCGGTGGGCGTCGGGCCAATCGCGGGCCGCAGCGTCGATGTCGGCGAAGACCTCCTCCAGGCTGCGCGCCCGGTAGGTCTTGGTCTTGTACATGGAGCAGAAGCTGCACTGGTTGTAGCGGCAGCCCAGCGTCGCCTGGATGATCAGGTTGTCGCCTTCCGACGGCGGCCGCCACAGGGGGAACTCGTACTCAAGCATGATCATTCCTTTGTCGGGATGCGGCCGGGACGGCCGCGCTCCGTGCCCCCCTGGAGCGCGGGCAATCCTGCCCGCCAACGGCGCCTAAGGGCGCTTGTCGCGCATGGTGACGAATTCCTCGGCCGCCGTGGGATGGATGCCCACCGTGGCGTCGAACTGGGCCTTGGTGGCGCCGCATTTCAGCGCCACGGCGAAGCCCTGGACGATTTCCGGGGCGTCGGCGCCCACCATGTGAAGGCCCAGCACCCGGTCGGTGGCCCGGTCGACCACCAGCTTCATCATGGAGCGCTCGTCACGGCCGGCCAGGATGTTGCGCATGGGCTTGAAGCGGGAAAGATAAACGTCGATGGCGCCGTAACGCTTGGCCGCCTCGGCCTCGGTCAGGCCCACCGTGCCCACCGGCGGCATGGAGAACACCGCCGAGGGAATGTTCTCGTAATCCATGGCGGTGGCCTGGCCGAGAAAGGCGGTGCGCACGAAGGCCATGGCCTCGTTGATGGCCACGGGGGTGAGGTTCACCCGGTCGGTGACGTCGCCCACCGCCCAGATGTTGCGCACCGAGGTGCGCGACAGGGCGTCGACCATCACCGCGCCCTTGGAATTGAGCACCACGCCGGCCCGCTCCAGCCCCAGCCCCTCGGTGTTGGGCACCCGCCCGGTGGCGTACATCACCAGGTCGGCCTCGAGGGTCTGGCCATCGGACAGTTCCACGCCATAGCCGTGGCCACGCCGCTGGATGGCGCGGACCTGGGTGGTGGTGCGCAGGTCGACGCCCTTGCCGATCATCTCCTCGGCCAGGGTGGCGCGGATATCGGCATCGAAACCGCGCAGCAGGGTGTCGCCGCGCAGCACCTGGGTGACGCCGACCCCAAGCGCGTTGAAGATTCCGGCGAATTCCACCGCGATGTAGCCGCCGCCGACGATCACCACCCGTTCCGGCAGTTGCATCAGGTCCAGCGCCTCGTTGGAGGTGACGGCATGCTCGATGCCCGGCACGTCGGGCAGCGAGGGCCGCCCGCCGGTCGCCACCAGGATGGTCTCGGCGGTATAGACCTTGAGCCCGACCTGCACGGCATGGGCGTTGAGCAGGGTCCCCCGGCCCTCCACCACCGTGACGCCGGCATCCTTGAGCAGGCGTCCGTAGACGCCTTCCAGACGCTGCAATTCCTCGTTCTTGGCGCTGACCAGCCGCGCCCAGTCGAAATCGGCGCCCTCCATGCTCCAGCCGAAGCCCAGGGAATCGGTCAGCTCCTCGGCGAATTTGGCACCTATGACCAGCAGCTTCTTGGGCACGCAGCCGCGCATCACGCAGGTGCCGCCCAGCCGGCTTTCCTCCACCACCGCCACCTTGCGCCCGGCCTGCGCCGCCATGCGGCTGGCCCGCACGCCGCCGGACCCGGCGCCCAGGGTGATCAGGTCGAAATCATAGGCGGCCATCGGGAGTCCTCGGTCACGGCGGTACGGGCTTCGCAATCAACTTGGCATGCCGGAACGGCCATGCCAAGGTACCAGAGGATTAGTTGACCAGGACAACAATGTCAGAGAGTTCCGAGCATCCCCTCGTCGCCCGCCTGCCGTTCCATTACGGCTGGGCCATTGTCGCCGCCGGTTGCCTCGGCCTGTTCGCCTGTCTGGGCATGGGGCGTTTCGCCCTGGGCATGCTGCTCCCCTCCATGGGCGCATCGCTGGACCTCTCGCGGTCCGAGATGGGCGCCATCTCCACCGCCAATTTCATCGGCTACCTTTCGGCCGTCACCCTGGGCGGCCGCATGGTGGCGCGGCTGGGCGCGCAGCGCACCGTTGCGGCGGGGCTGCTGCTGGTGGCGTTGTCCATGATGGCGGTGTCCCGCGCCCAGGGCTTTTACCAGGTCCTGGTCCTTTATGCCCTGACCGGCTTCGGCAGCGGCGGCAGCAACGTGCCCATCATGGGCCTGATCGCCCACTGGTTCGGCCGCCGGGTCAGGGGGCGGGCCGCCGGTTTCGCGGTGATCGGATCCGGCTTCGCCATCATGGTGGCGGGCGCCCTGGTCCCCGCCATCAATGCCGTCCAAGGCGCCGAAGGCTGGCGCCTGTCCTGGCTGGTCATCAGCCTGATCGTCCTGGCGGCGGCATTGGTGGATTGGCTGGTGATTCGCAACCACCCCTCCGAATTGGGCCTGGGGCCGGTGACCGGAAACATGGCGACCGGGGAGGACGTCGCGGCCCCCTCCTGCGCGGCGGCCATTGCGCCCGGCGCCAAGCGCCGCATCCTCGCCCATCTGGGGCTGGTCTACGCCGCCTTCGGCTTCAGCTACGTCATCTACGCCACCTTCATCGTCACCGCCCTGGTGCGCGAGCGCGGCTTTCCCGAATCCACCGCCGGGATTTTCTGGTCGTGGATCGGATTGCTGTCCCTGGCCTCCGGGCCGGTCTTCGGCAGCCTCTCCGACCGGCTGGGCCGCCGGGCCGGGCTGATGATGGTGTTCGGCTTCCAGGCCTGCGCCTACGCCCTGGTGGCCACGCCCTTGCCCGAGCCCTTCCTCTACGCCTCCATACTGCTCTACGGGCTGGCGCTGTGGGCGGTGCCGTCCATCATGGCGGCGGCGGTGGGCGACTATCTGGGGCCGGAACAGGCGGCCGCCTCCTTCGGCACCATCACCATGGTCTTCGCCCTGGGCCAGATCGTCGGCCCCGCCATCGCCGGCTGGATGGCCGATGCCTGGGGCAGCTTTTCCGGCGCCTTCGCCATGGCGGCGGTGGTGGCGGGGTTG
>JAVBXM010000075.1 GCA_030824585.1 Phaeospirillum sp.
ACGCCTCCGGTCACTGTCGGGACAGGCGACGGTGGGGATAAGGGCACCGGCGACAAGGGTACCGGCGAGAAGAATATTGGCGGTGGTGACGACGGCAAGGCCGTCATTATCTCCAATCACGCGCCCACCGTTACCGGTCCGGTCACTCTGACCTCGGGAACGGAAGACACCAGCTTCACGGTGACCAATGCGCAATTGATCGCCAACGCGAGAGACTCAGACGGCGACACGCTGACCGCAACGGGGGTGACCCTGTCCGCGTCCCAAGGCACCATCACCGACCTCGGCAACGGGACATGGTCCGTCGCGCCTGTCGCGAATTTCTCCGGCCCGCTGACCCTCAGCTACGTCATCAGTGATGGAAATGGGGGGGCGGTGAGCACCTCCGCCACCTCGAATCTGGCCGCCGTCAACGATGCGCCCACCCTGACCTCGGCCACGCTGGGCATGAGCGGTTCGGCCACGGCGGGCAGCGCCACCACCATCTCCATCGCCTCGCTGGTGGGCAATGTCAGCGACGTCGAGGGCGACAGCCTGACCATCACCGCCGTATCGTCGAGCAACGGCACCGCCTCCATCAGTGGCGGGAACATTATCTACACACCGTCCACCTCCGGCGCTCTGACCCTGACCTATACGGTCTCGGACGGCACCAACGCGATCACCGATCGCGGATCGATCACCGTGGCCGCCGCCAATTCCGCCCCCGTCGCCCATATGACCGGGTCCTTCGACCTTGCGGCGGCCGGTACCCATCAGGCCAATGCCTTGGGTGCGGATTATTACGGCATCGCGGCCGACATCACCGGTGATGGCCTGACCGACCTTCTTTACTACAACGCGGCGTCGGGAATGATTCTCGGCACCAATCTGGGGGATTCCTTCAGCGCCGCCGGGTTCAGTTTCACCACCCTGACCGCGGCGGGAACGCTTAACGGACGCTATGAGTTCGGCGATCTGGATGGTGATAGCGACATCGACATCATCAAGCTGGACAATGCCACCGACACCGTGTCGTTCCTGTACAACAACGGCGCGGGCAGTTTCACCCCCTCGGGCAGCAGCCTTTCCTCCATCACCTATCTGGCCTTCGCCGAAGTGGCCAACCTGAACAACGACGCCTATCCCGATCTGGTGCTGGTGCGCAATGCCGGCTATGGCGACAAGGTCTATTTCGGCACTGCCGGGGGATCGTTCACCGTCGGCGGGACCTTGGGATCGGCGGGGGCCAAGAGTATCGGCATCGCCGACCTGGACGGTGACGGCGACAACGACATCGTGATCGGCAACTGGGGGGGCTCCGCCCAAGTCTGGATCAATTCGGGCAGCAATACGGGAACCTTCACCCAGACCAGCACCTTGTCCGTGTCGGGCATCGCGATTCCGGCCAATACCGGTTCGACCCTGGAAACCCTGGTCGCCGATTTCGACGGTGACGGCGACAAGGATCTGTTCCTGGTCAACCGCGGTGTGGAGAATCTGCTCTACCTCAATAACGGTTCGGGCACCTTCTCGCTCTCGGGCGGGTTCGGCACCTCCAATACCGGCTCGGGCGAAAGCATCCGCCCCGGCGGCGCGGCCGTGGACGTAGACAATGACGGCGACGTCGACGTGATCGTCGCCACCGAGGGTAATGAGGAAATCTGGATCAATAATGGAGCCGGGGCGTTCACCCGCTCCACCTTGACCCTGGACGCCAACTGGAACGACGGCATCCTGGCGGCCGATTTCGACGGGGACGGCGATATCGACATCGTCAATCTGGCCTCCCACAACCAAGCGACTCCCTTTTACCGGAACACCATGCTGTCGCCGCCCACTTATGCCGAGGGCGGTGCGTCGGCGACGCTGTTCACCGGCTTGGCGCTGACGGATGCCGACAATGCCAGCCTCGCCTCGGCCACCATCACCATCGGCGGTTTCGCCGCCGGCGACGTGCTGAGCTTCACCAACCAGAACGGCATTACCGGCTCGTATAATTCCGGGACGGGCGTGCTGACCCTGTCGGGAACCGCCACCCTGGCCAATTACCAGACGGCCATTTCCTCGGTGACCTACTCCAACTCGTCGGCTACCGCCATGCCGTCCGGCGACCGGACCATGAGCCTGACCGTCTCCGACGGCGCCACCTCGTCCACCCCGCTGACCCAGACGGTCCAGGTTACCGTTCCCAATAACAGCCTGTCGGCGACGGCGGGCACCTCGGACGCCTTGGACGGCGGCGACGGTTCCAACACCTATGTGGTGGCGGCGGCAAACTTCACCACGGGCGAGTCCATCACCGACAGCGGCAACGATGTCGGCAACGTGGACGTCGTCAGCCTGTCGGGGGCGGGAACCGTCAATCTGTCCCTGGGCACCGTCACCGGAATCGAGACGGTATCCTTCGATGCCGCCGGCAATACCCTGGTCCTGGGCGGCAACGCCGATCCGCAGCAATTCAGCTCCATCACCGGCGGGGCGGGGGCCGATGTCATCCAGGCGGCCGATTCGTCGATCGTCATGGACCTCACCGGCATCACCCTGACGTCCATCGAGTCCATCTCCACCGGGGCCGGCAACGATAGCGTGCTGTTCGACGACGTGTCGGCGGCCGGTGTTTCGATGATCGTCGACGGCGACGCCTCGAGCGGCGACAGCGACACGGCCATCTTCTACCAGACCCAGGCCGGCACCCTGAACGTCAGTGGCAAGACCTTCAGCAATATCGAGCACATCGTGCTGGATGGCTCGGCCTCGGGCGGTGCCGTCACGCTGATCGGCAGCAACCAGGGCAACATGTTCATCGGTGGGGCGGGTAACGATGTCCTGACCGGTGGCAGTGGGAGCGATACTTTCATCGGTGGCGTCGGCGGCGATACGCTGACCGGTGGCACGGGGGCCGATACCTTCGTCTACACGGCGGCGGTCCAGACTCGGGACGCCACACTGGACCGGGATATCCTTACCGACTTCACCACGGGTAGCGACCACATCAAGATATCGCTGAGCGGAGCCAATGTGGATGTGTCCGGCTTCGTCTCGGTCGGAAGCTACAATGCGGGCCAGTCGGCCCTGACCTCTCATGGGCTGGTGACCGGCGGCGGTTTCTATTCCGATCTCGACGATGCCCTGTACATCTACGTGGGGAACTCCTCCACCGATATCGCGACCGATGGCGGCTATGTCATCGGCATTGCCGGTTCCGGCGTCGGTGTCGCCGCCTCGGACCTGCAATTCATTATTTCCGGGACCGCCGGTTCCGACACCCTGATCGGCGGGGCGGGGGACGACACTTTCATCGCCGGGACGGGCGGCGACACCATTACTGCCGGCGGCGGAAGTGACACGGTCAGCTACGCCGCCATGGGAGCGGGAATCACCGCCACGGTCTCCGGTTCGTCCGCCACCGTCGTCCATTCCGGCGGGACCGATACGCTGAGTTCCGTGGAGGTGCTGATGGGCACCGGCTTCAGCGACTCGATCGCCACCAACGGGGCAACGGCCGGCACCATCATCGGCGGCGGCGGCGTCGATTCCTTCACCCTGACCGCCAGCCCCGCCGCCAACCTCACCATCGACAATTCCGCCGGCAGCGGCACCCTGGTGCTGGATGTGGCCGGGCGCTCCGTCGAGTCCCTGGTGCGCGATATGTCGTGGAGCGGCTCCGACATGGCGCTGACCATGGATGGCGGCGGTACCCTGACCATCGTCGGCAATGCTGTCAATGGCGTCCTCGACCCGCTGGACGGCACCATCCGCCACATCGTCGGCCAGGGCGGCGCCACCTCGTCGTCCGATTACATCGTGGTCGGCCAGGGCAGCGATACCTCGCTGACCGGCAATGCCGGCGACGACATCCTGGTCTGGCACAGCGGCAATGCCACCCTCAACGGCGGCACCGGCGCCGACACCGCCGATTTCGGCCATGCCTCGGGCGCAGTGGTCGCCGACCTGTTCGCCGGCACCACGGCGGTGGTCGGCGGGACCGAGACCGTCCACCTGCAGTCCTCCTTCACCGAAATCCGCGGCGGCGATTATAACGATACCCTGACCGCCGGAACCGGCTCGTTCGTCCTGATGGGCGGTGACGGCAACAATGTGCTGGACGGCAGCCACAGCACGTCGACCACGGCGTCCTATCGTGACCAGTCGAGCGGCGTCACCATCGACCTGGCGGGCGGCACCGCCTCCCACGGGGCCTCTTCCGACACCCTGACCGGTATTTCCGGCGCCATCGGTTCGGATTACGGCGATACCATCGCCGGCAGTTCGGGAAGCGACTATCTTGACGGTGGCCATGGCGCCAATACCCTGACCGGCGGCAGCGGGGTGGATACCTTCGTGCTGCACCCCTCGTCCACCGCCGCCGCCACTACTCAGACCATCACCGATTTCGCCGTGGGCACCGATCAACTGGCCCTGTCCGACCGTGAATTCGGATTGGGGACCGGCGGCACGCTGAGCGACGGCGTCAATTACGGTGAAGGAACGGCCATGGACGGCACGGCCCGGAACTTCGGCTCGGGAACCGACGGCATCGTCGCCATCCAGAATGGCGCCAACGTGGAGGTGTGGCACACCGCCAACATGGGGGCGGCCACCAGCGCCAATTCCCAACTGGTGGGGACGCTGGAAAACGTCAACACCAGCGCGCTGGACAACACCAGTTTCCACCTGGCGGTCTGACCGCCCAAGGCTTTGGCGTAGAGAGGGGTTGCCTGGGGCGTAAGCATCTGGCACTTTCTGGCGACGGGGGCATCGGCGGGCTTGCGTATCGCCCATCGAACCCCTTATTTTCTGCGCCTCGGCGCGGGTGTAGCTCAATGGTAGAGCAGAAGCTTCCCAAGCTTACGACGAGGGTTCGATTCCCTTCACCCGCTCCAACGCTTTCCCGCTGAAATCAATGAGTTAGCAAAAACGCTGGATGCCTAGCGATGCTGGGTTATGCTCGTTCTTGCCCGGTTCGTGATGATTTCCAGATGACTTGTCCGCTTACAGCAGCGGATGCTCAGAGACGGGAGAGGGCCATGAAGAAGGTCGCGGCGCGCAAAGCCAAGCTCACCAAGTCGGTGGTAGACAAGATCGAACCGCCCGCCGAGGGAAAGTTCATCGTCTGGGATGCGGACCTTGCCGGGTTCGGCGTCTTCGTCACCAGCCTGGGCGTGAAAAGCTGGATCATCAACTACCGCACCCGCGATGGCCGTCAGCGCCGCCTGGTGCTGGGGCGCTGCGACCGCCTGCCCGCCGACCGGGCGCGCATCGAGGCCCGCGCCAAACTGGCCGAGGTGGACGTGGGCGGTGACCCTGCCAAGGAGCGCCGCGAGACCCGCGCCCGCATGCGTATGTCCGAGCTGCTGGACACCTACATCAACGACGAAATGCCCCGCCGCAAGCGGGCCTCGACCATCAAGCTGCATAGCGGCCAGATCGAGCGCTATATCCGCCCGCTGCTGGGCACCATGGCCGTGGCGGACGTGACGCGAGAGGAGGTGCGCAACCTCCATCGCCGCACCACCGATACCGGCGGCGCCATCGCGGGCAATCGCATCGTCTCGCTGCTCAGTGCCATCATGTCCCACGCCATCGAGCTGGGCTGCATCACCGATAACCCGGCCTTCCGTTTCCCCCGCCACAGCGAACAGCCTCGCCGCCGCTATCTGAGCCTGGAGGAGGTGCAGAAGGCCATGGCCGACATGGACGCCAGCCCGGCCCAGGATTCAGCCGATGCCGTGCGCCTGCTGCTCTACACCGGGGCGCGGGTGGGCGAGGTGCTGTCCATGAAATGGGAAAACATCGACTTCGAGCGAGGCGTCTGGAGCAAGCCCGCCGCTGCCACCAAGCAGAAGCGCGATCACCATGTGCCCCTGACCGAGGAGGCCCTGACCCTCCTCAAAGCCCGCCGCAAGGCCACCAATGGGGAATGGGTGTTTCCGGCCCGCTACTCCCCCACCGGCCACCTGACCACCATCCGCGTCTTCTGGAAGCAGGTCTGCAAGCGCACCGGCATTCCCGACTGCCACATCCACGACCTCCGCCACACCTTCGCCAGCCTCGCCGCCAGCCAGGGCGTGCCCTTACAGGTGGTCGGCGGGTTGCTGGGGCATAGCGACCACAAGACGACCAACCGGTATCTGCATCTGTATGATGATCCGCTCAGGGCTGGGGCCGGGGCTGTCGCGGGAGTAATTAGAAAGAAACTCCCCCTTGCCCCCTGCTGACCCGCATCTTTTGCGGAGTGGTGCGGTTTTTTATCGCCCTTTGCGGGTTACATGGCTAATCTAACTCAAAGCAACTCGGCTCGATCAGGTGGAACCATGGATAAAACTGAGCTGGTCAACAACGTAGCCACGATTTTTCGTTTGAATGGCCACAAAGTAGAAACTGATGTCGAAATAAATCATCGGCGAATTGACGTTGTTGCTGAGGAGATGCAGGGAATTTTCAGGAAGACGTGGCTGATCGAGTGCGCTGAATATAAAGATAATGTCGGCATTGGAAAGGCGCAGGATGACTTAAATAAATTAAATGCTGCGAAGGAAAAGCTAGCAAGCGCTTGCGTGTGCGCCCACATATCATATTCTGGCTACAGTCCTCAGGCGTCAGGATATTTGCGAGATGCAGGGGTGTCTTTTTCTACATATGATAATTTAATTTCCAATATGATTAATTTCTCGCCATATGTTGATGGCGTAGAATCAGAGAAAATTAGAGCAGTGATATTAAAAGAGTATCAGGAGACAAGTATTTATTTTGATGGGGAGGCGCGGGCCAGCGCGATGCCATCAATTTCTTTTGTTGATCAGTGGATTAAATCAAGCAATTCAAAATGGCTCACAATACTCGGCGACTACGGAGTTGGGAAGTCATGGACTCTTAAAAGAGTTCTGTACATTCTTATTAAGAGATATAAGGAAAATCCAGATCAAAACTCACTGCCATTCTTCATTCCATTGCAGCACTTTGCCAAGGCGTTTGATTACCAAAACCTCATAATAAGAACGCTGTCTCGCTCTGGCCTTACCGGCGTTCACTTCGATGCGTTTCAATTTCTCGCCGCCCAGGGAAAAATAATTTTCCTTCTGGATTCGTTTGATGAGATGGCGCAGAAGCTGTCGCGAAATATAATTAGAGAAAACCTTCTTGCCATTTTGGATGGAATGGAGGGTCGGTCTCGAGTTATTATGACGTCTAGGCCGAACTATTTTGAAAATAGAGCCGAACGCATACAAATGATAGATTGGGTTGGTGGGAGTCAATCAAGCCAACTTGATATAGATGTTTTTGAGCAGCAACGCAGAACAGCTGCGATTATCTCAGAAAAGATGACCAGGACAGACTTTGCTCGTCTGACCGATCTGACCCCTGATCAGTGCATGCGCCTATTCGAGATTGCGCTAGCTAGCAATCAATCGGCGCTAGTTACACTAAAAGGCCTTTTTTCTCGGTTTCAAAATCTTGGGAGCATTGCCCAAAGAGCCGTTATTGCTCGACTACTAGTGACCGTCGCAGAAACGCTGGCGGGCGGCGCCGAGAATGAGGATGCTCTTAAACTCATCCCGAGCGATGCGAAGTCGATCAATAGCGGAAAAATCTTCGAAATCGTAATATACAATTTGATCCGTCGTGATATGGGCGTTGGAGACATACCGCCTTCCGTCCGCCTAATGTTCCTCAGGAATCTTGCTGTATTTTTGCAGTCGAAGGCTACGGATCAGGCTGCGCATCCTGCAGAGCTTCGGGCTATTGTTTCCGCCTCTACAAGCAGCATCGTGGTTAGTGTCGGGGGGGACGATCTGCAAGCCGAAGAATATTACCGCGTTTGTCGTCGGCATGCCGGACTAACGACTCTTGGGCAGTTTGAAGATACCACAGGTCAAATCGACCTTCCCGTCGATGCAGATGACGTTGATTCTCCTATTCTGTTTTCCCACAATAGCTTAAGGGAGTATCTCGTTGCAGATGCCATCGTTGATTGGCTGGTATCCGGCACAGAGTACGATTTTAAGCAACTAGCCATAACGGATGAAATTTGTTCATTTGTATGGGATGTGGTTGAATTTACTCCCGGCCTTGGGGACATCCTTAAAGGCCGATTCTCTTCCAGAGGTCACGGCTATAAGGAACTTCTATTTAGGCTTACGTTCTTCGGGATCTCACGACGTAGGGCTTCGGTTGAATTTTTGGGTCGTCCGGCAAATATCTGCGATGTTGATATTGGCGAGCTTTCATTTGCGGGGATGAAGCTAGATGGTGCACGTATTTCAGGCTGCCTCAGTGAGAATACGGACTTTCGAGGAGCCAATCTCGTCGAAGCTAATTTTTCCGGAACAGACATTTCCGGCACAATGTTTGACAATGCTAAGCTGACAAAGACGGACTTCCGAGCGGCGCACATTCATTCAATTTACGTCTTGGACCGATACGGGATCGGCACTTCGGGAATTTTGAGAAATAAAGAAGCTCGGCAGTGGCTGCTTACGCAGGGCGCTTTCGTCCATCCAGATAACGACCTAAATCCCCTTCTCGGTCAGCCATGGTATGAAGCTGCGCGGGAGGTTATAAAGACTGTTCTAAGTAAGTCAAAGGGGACCCATCAGGCTGCATCTTTAGCAAAGGGGACAGACGCCTCGCTTAGATCATTTGCCAGCGATTTTGTTGAACATCTTATTAGAAAAGGTGTTCTTACAAAAGTTGTTAGATCGGACCAGTCATCTGGGTGGGTCGTCAAACTCAATTCGCAATACCTATCGGCGCTTAATGCCTTCAACGAAAAGGGCGCCATTGATAGTATTTTTGATGAATTCTTCAAGAAACATCATAGATAGCAGATAAGAAGTCGTGTCTAAACCGACAACGTCCCTATGCCGAGGGCTGTCGATCGTTGTTGCGGATATTTACCTCGGCAATCACCCTCGGCAACCGTTCCACAAGGTCGGGGATGAAAGCTGTGGCCGTCTCGAAAACTCGAGACAGGCGGATGCCGAGATAGTCATGGGCGATGACGTTGCGCATGCCGATGATCTGGCGCCAGGGGATTTCCGGGAAGCGGTCCTGCACCTCAGGCGGCACGCGCTTGGCGGCCTCGCCGATGACCTCCAGCGCTCGCAGCACGGCGAATTGGGTCTTGCGGTCTGCCGCGAAGGACTCCGCCGTCATTCCCGCCGCAAACGCCTGGGCGTCGCGGGCATAGTCCAGCATGTCGGCAAGGCAGGCTGCTGGATCGCGTGTCACAGGGGCACGACCTCGGACAGCACATGCGGGGCAAGGCGCGGGCGCAGGGCCTCACGCTCTACCAGATCGACAGGGACGCCTAAGGCGTCGCTCAGTTCGAGTTGAAGCCCGGCATAGGCGATCAAGTCCATGCCGTCGCCCAACTCGACCAACACATCCACGTCGCTGTCTTCGCGCTGCTCGCCGCGCACATACGAGCCGAACACCCCCATGGAGCGGATGGGGTAGCGGCGGCGCAACTCGGGCTGCAAGGCGCGAAGCTGGGTCATGATGTCGTCAAGGGTGCGCATGGCGGTCTCGTCGGTGTCTTCCCTGGCGACTATAGCGCGCACTGGGGCTGCCCGTCATCTTCGCTGCAAAAGCAGGCGTCGAGTACGGGGAGGCCCGAAGGGCGTCAACTCGGACCTGCATCACCTGATGCGATGTCTGAACGCTGCTCACTCCCCATCCTGGCCGCCACGATGTCGGTTGGTCCGCGCGGTGAGTGGTGACGCACTTGCATTGCTTCCGCGTCCTGACGAGCAAATCAGGCGGCACGTCCCCCGGGCCTTAATCAGACAAATTCCGGCGCCATCGCCGGTGCCTCGCAGAACAGGCCGGAGCCGCAAAGAGGCTCCGGGTGATTTGTAACACAAATCACGTATCCTGCCACGTCATTGAGAGCGTGAGGACAGGAGTTGATGGGGGAATAGCCAATATATTACAAGGCACTATGAATTGTTTATCGTGGGTGTCGGGAATTCCATCTCTGCCGCACATCTCCGCGAAACGCACATCGAGAGCGCGCACGGCGTCGTCCATGGTGCCGCACCATGCCCGAGCCGGTGCCGCAAGAGCCTTGCCGTGGGCGCGCACATGGGAATGGCCGAGACCGACTTGTCAGTGATGTGAGAGCCCGAAGGCAATAGCCGATGCTGGAGCTTGGTTGCTTGCTGGAGCGGCAGCTTGTGTCCGGCTCTCCACGATGGCGAGCCTCACCGCCTCAGATTTGAGCCGATGACCGGATTTTTCCACAACCCCGACCGCCAACTACAGGATAGAGGTCTATAGGGGAGTCTATAGGATGGGGTACCGTTTCACCGTGCCTTACGGATACCGTTTCACCGTCCTCTTCGGGGGATAAGTCCTGCCTTCGGCGCAGTCCCTGGCGTTGGGCGGAGGTACCTTTTCACCGTGGATAAAAGGTGTTTTCCCTGCCGTTGCCGGTGGCACGGCGGGTAAGCCTGGAAGAAGGGTGAAGCCGCCGGGTCGGCATCGGTACGCTAGCCCCGGATAGACGACGGCGACCTTTTTCAAGGCGACCTGAGCCGCCTTACGAAAGTTGGCGGGATCGGAGTAGGCGGAGCCGATTTGTCCGCACAGACCCTTCCAACTGATGAATTGTGTCCGCCCCTTAAGTCCAAAAACCCGGTAAGCCAGCCACGCATAGAGATCAAGGGCAAGGGGGCTGCGCTTCAGCGCCTTGAGTGCCCGCCGGTCCACCGGAAAAGCCTTTGCCGTGATTGCCCGGTAGAATGCCTCTCCAAGCACGACATAGCTCCCAAACAGTGCCCGTTGGGCGGGGACGGCAGGACTCCACCACAGTTCCCCGGCCTCGGAAATCGGCATGGTTAACCATCGCCGGGCGGCGGTCGGTAGCGGTGGGGCCTCTTCGAAGCTGACCTGAGCACGGAACAGCCGCTCCATTTGATCCTGGAGCCGCTGGGCATCGCCACGTTTGCCCCCTCCGGTTGCCGGGTTCAACTCGAGTTGGCGCATGAACTCGGCAAGGCTAGGACCAAGGTCCAATCGGCGAGATTCGGTGCGTTTTGCTTCTGTGACGATCCAGTAGAGCAGCAGGCGCGGGATGCTGCCATAGGGGTAACGTGCCCGCCCCCTACTGTCGATCATGGGATGGATGGTCATGGTGAACCAGCCATTGACCCGCTGCCACGCTGGCACATTCCCTGGGTCGCGATGCGGCAATGTCGTCAACACCAGTTCCCGAGCAGTATAAGCAAGGTCTGCTGCGTCCGGTGATGGCTTCAACCGGATCTCATCCGCGACGTTGAGCAATCGCAGGGCGACGGAAGGGGCAATGGAGGCCATGGCTGGGCCTCAGTGGTGCCGCTGGTTTTCGACGGTGGAGTCTTGGGTGCGGCCTTCGACCCATTCACGAAGGGCCAACTCCGAATAGCGCACACACCGTTTGGAAAGGTGGACGAATTTCGGACCGGTGCCCCGGACCCTCCAGTGCGCAAGGGTTTGCTGCGCCACCCCCAGATAGATGGCGGCCTCACCCGGAGAATACAGCCGCCCCGCCAGGGCAACGGGGATGTTGCCGTCAGTGCGCGGTTTCTTCTTGTACGCCATTTGGGATGCCTCCGTGTTCCGTGAGGCCTCCCATTATTCGCATATTTTCCCGACTGTCTCGGGAACAGAAATGAGTTTTTATTTTCCCGATGAATCCGGGAAGGCGGGCCGCACCAGATCGAGATAGCCGCCGTAGACAAGCTCCCCGGCCCTCTTGAACTGCTTTTTGATGCGCTCGTAACCCCCCTGATTGTTCGGGGCTAACGTCGAGGCGGCCAACTGCATGTCACCGCCCGAGGCTACGGCGTCATAGACCCTGAGGTAGTCAATATACTTGTCGCCAAGAAAGTGAGTTCGGCTTTCTTCTCTCGGCTCGAAACCGTTCGCCCGAGTGAACTCGTTGAACGCAAGTCGAATGAAGTCCAGCTGCTGTTCAAGGTCGACTTCTGAAACGATGCGAACATCCATTCCGAATGACGGAGGGTGTCGAGGGTGTGGGAAATCCGTTTTCACGCCGTTATTCCAGCACGAAATGATCTGCCGCCCCATTTGGGCCATTGCCTGAAACACGGGAGGGCTTATCGAGCCTGGGTCCCGAAGCCCGAAATCTGGGGAAAGGCCGAAGTAATCACATATGGCGTAGGCGAATTGGGTGACTGCCTCCGGTTTTTCTGGCCGAGGGCTCTGAACCCACCACCTGAGCCACTCCACAATCCATTTTGCGAACGCCCGTTTATATTCATCATTTCTCCGTAGGAATTCCCACGCAAATTGCAGGGATGGGGCGCCCCGGAGATAGTCGTAAGTGCTGCTGTCCGTCCAGATTGGCAGCCAGAGACTGTCTGTCAGGGACTCCGAAAGTGCGATATCCCCGTCGTTCATATTTTCTCCGCTTGAATCTGGCAGGCGCTTTTAGCGGTTTGGCGCGGCATGGGGTGCGGCAGTCATTTTGGGCAACAATCATTTCGGGGATCAATACGGCATCTGCTTTGCTCGCCGCGACACGAGGCGCGGCAGATCCCAGTTCAGGGCACCGCCGAATTCTAGATGATATACAGATGATTTTTTGATATATGGAGTTCGTTAGTAAAATGATTTTATGCGAGAAATGTCGGAGTTTCGTTTAGCTTCCCAAGCTTACGACGAGGGTTCGATTCCCTTCACCCGCTCCAACGCTTTCCCGCTGGAATCAGGAAGCGCAGGATATCTGGCGATGGTCGCTGTGGCCCGCCCTGGGGAAAATCCGTCAGTTTGACGCAGCGTCCGGTCCATCAACGACGTGCCGCCGGTTTTCCGGGGAACGGGGCATCGGCGTTCCGAAGGCGCAGGAGGCCGGAGGTGAAACGGCGTGTGGCGATGCCGCCTTGCCTTGACGAGGGATTGGCGCCGCCACACCTTTGACCGGAGCAGCCCAGGGGAGCCGCGCCATACCTTGCATCCGTCGTCTTGTCTTCGCCTTCGTTCTCGGCTGCGGTTTTGCCGCCCAGGCGGCCGAGCCGATTTTGAGCGTCGCGGACGGCAAGACGGAACGGAGCCACGGCCGCTCCGATCTTCTGGCGGACCCGGGCCTGCGGGAGGTGACCATCACCCCCGACCCCATCTATGGCCGTACCATGACCTACCGGGCGATCCCCGCCGCGTATTTGCTGAAGGAGGCCCGGCCGGGGGCCGACGACCATGTCCAGGTCCGCGCCACCGACGGATTTTCGGTGAGCATTCCCGCCCGCCTGCTGATCCAGGGCGGTCCCGGCGGGGCCGAGGCCTTCCTGGCCGTCGAACCGCCCGAGGCGCCGTGGCCGGTCTTGCCGGTGGAGAACCAGACGGCCAGCGCCGGGCCGTTCTATCTGGTCTGGCGCAATGCCGGGCGCGGCGCCATCAGCAGCGAGTATTGGGCCTATCGCGTCGCTTCCCTGACCCTGGTGGATAGCCCGGCCAGACGCTGGCCGGGGCTGGCGGTGGCGGCCAAGGTGCCGGCGAATGATCCGGTGCGGCGGGGCCTGGAGCGGTTCGTCGAGGTATGCATGGCCTGCCATCGCTTCAACGGCGAAGGCGAGTCCGAGCTTGGCCCCGATCTCGGACGCCCCATGAATCCGGTCCAATATTTTCAGCCGGCCGCCTTGCACAAGTACCTGCGCGATCCGGGAGCGCTGCGCACCTGGCCGGAACGCAAGATGCCGGCCTTTTCCAAGGAGGATCTCAGCGATGCCGATATTGCGGCGATCATCGCCTGGCTGAGCCATAAGGCCGGACGGCAAGGGTCGCGGCCGGCGGGGAAGCCTATCCCGCCAGGCGCTGGGACGCGGTGACGCATTCGCGCCGTCCCATATGGTTGATCCAGCGTCGGGCCAGGTTGACCAGCACGCGGCGCTCCAGCGTGCCGGGGCTGCCGTCGCGCCATGAATCCAGCAGACGCCGGGCCGAGGCGATGATCGCCATGTGATCACTTCGCGGGGCGTCGTCATGGGCGAAGTGGATGACGATGGTCCGGACCAGGGTTTCCAGCGCCTTTTCCACCACCTCGGGCGGGGCGCCCACCGAACGGGCGACGTCGATCTCGTTGAGGATGCAGATCACCTGCCGGTGTTCGGCGTCCGCCTGGGCATTGCCCACCGAGAAACGTGCGTCCCAAATGGCGATCATCTTCGCCCCCGAGTTTACCCTTTGTTAAGAGTGCCTCGGGAAGGCCGCAATGTTGATGGGGGTAAACGGGTAGAGACGCTCACCGGCCGGAGGAGGAACCCCCTCCTCCGGCGTAGTGGATTTATACTTCAGGCTAGAGGGCAAGGCAGAACATCCCATCACCCTCCAGTTTTTGTTTTTCCCTCGCCGGGCGGGCGCCTCCGCGCCCTTGGCCGCGGCCTCAGCGGCCGCACACCACTCTATTCGGCGGCGGCGATACGGTCGCGGCCCACCGGATGGGTGAGGCGGGACAGCATTTCCTTCGGCACCACCTGCCAGAAGCGGGGCAGTTCGCGGTCCCAGTCGGCCAGCAGCGATTCCGCCCAGGCCGAGCCGGTGACGGCGGCGTGTTCCTGCACCAGGGCCTTCAGCACGCCTTCCCAATGGGGCGTTTCCGGCCGCTGCCAGATGACGCTTTCCGGGTTGACCCGGCGCGCGAAGGTGGCGTCGGAATCGTAGACGAAGGCCATGCCCCCGGTCATGCCGGCGGCGAAATTGGCTCCCACCGGCCCGAGGATCACGGCGGTGCCGCCGGTCATGTACTCGCAGCCGTTGGAGCCGCAGCCCTCGATCACCGTCTCGGCGCCGGAGTTGCGGACGGCGAAGCGTTCGCCCGCCTGCCCGGCGGCGAACAGCTTGCCCGCCGTGGCGCCGTACAGCACCGTGTTGCCGATGATGGTGTTCTGGTTGCTTTTCAGCGCCGAGGCCACCGGCGGCCGCACGATGATGGTGCCGCCCGACAGGCCCTTGCCCACGTAGTCGTTGGAATCGCCGAACACTTCGAGCGTCAGTCCCTGCACGGCGAAGGCGCCCAGGCTTTGACCCGCCGAACCGCGCAGCCGCACGGTGACGTGGTCGGGTGCCAGCCCGGTCATGCCGTGGCGCTTGAAGATCTTGTGGGAAAGCTTGGTGCCGATGGCGCGCTGGACGTTGCGCACGTTGTAGTCCAACTGCATCTTCTCGCCGTCCTCCAGCGCCGGCTTGGCGTCGATGATCATCTGGGCGTCCAGGGTCTCGGGGACCTCCTGGGTCTTGTCCTCGACGCAATAGCGCGGGAAGCCGCCGGTGTCGGCCTGGGCCAGCAGCGGGTTGAGATCCAGATCGTCCAGATGGCTGGCGCCCCGGCTGACCTGATGCAGCATGTCGGCGCGGCCGATGATTTCGGCCAGCGAACGCACGCCGAGCGAGGCGAGGATTTCGCGGACCTCCTCGGCGATGAAGCTGAACAGGTTGACCACCTTCTCCGGCGAACCGGTGAACTTCTCGCGCAGGGACAGGTCCTGGGTGCAGACGCCGACCGGGCAGGTGTTGGAATGGCACTGGCGCACCATGATGCAGCCCATGGCCACCAGGGACGAGGTGCCGATGCCGAATTCCTCGGCGCCCAGCATGGCGGCTATGACGATGTCGCGGCCGGTCTTCAGGCCGCCGTCGGTGCGCAGGCGGACCCGGTGGCGCAGGCGGTTGAGCGTCAACACCTGATGGGCCTCGGACAGCCCCAGCTCCCAGGGCAGGCCGGCGAACTTGATGGAGGTCTGGGGCGAGGCGCCCGTGCCGCCCACATGGCCGGAGACCAAGATGGTGTCGGCCTTGGCCTTGGCGACGCCGGCCGCCACCGTGCCGATGCCCGACCGGCTGACCAGCTTCACCGTGACGCGGGCGTGGGGGTTGATCTGCTTCAGGTCGTAGATCAGCTGGGCCAGGTCCTCGATGGAATAGATATCGTGGTGGGGCGGCGGGCTGATCAGCATGACGCCCGGCGTGGCGTGGCGCAGCTTGGCGATCTCCACCGTCACCTTGAAGCCGGGCAACTGGCCGCCCTCGCCGGGCTTGGCGCCCTGGGCCACCTTGATCTCGATCTCGCGGCACATGTTGAGGTATTCGGCGGTGACGCCGAAGCGGCCCGAGGCGATCTGCTTGACCGCCGAATTGGCGTTGTCGCCGTTGGGACGCGGGCGATAGCGCTCGCGGTCCTCGCCGCCCTCGCCCGACACCGACTTGGCGCCGATCCGGTTCATGGCGATGTTCAGCGTGCCGTGGGCCTCGGGGCTGAGCGCCCCCAGGCTCATGCCCGGCGTCAGGAAGCGCTTCCTGATCTCGGTGATGCTTTCCACCTCGTCCAGGCTGACCGGGGCGCCGGCCGGCTTGAGGTCGAGGAGGTCGCGGATGGTGATGGGCGGAAGCTTGCGCATGCCGTCCGAGTACTTCTTGTAGGTGGCGTAGGAATCGCTGGCCACCGCCATCTGCAGCAGGTGGATCAGGCTGCCGTCGAAGGAATGGGCCTCCGAGCCGCGCCGCATGCGGTAGAAGCCGCCGATGGGCAGGGCGGGGGCCGGGCCGGCGAAGCCGGTGGCGTGCTGCTCGACGCTCTTTTTCTGGATGCCGCCCAGGCCGATGCCGGAAATTCGGCTGGTCATGCCGGGGAAGAACTCGGCCACCAGGGTGCGCGACAGGCCCACCGCCTCGAAATTGTAGCCGCCGCGATACGAGCTGACGATGGAGATGCCCATCTTGGCCATGATCTTCAACAGGCCCTGGTCCAGGGCGTATTTGTAGCGCCGCACGCATTCCTCCAGCGCCATGGAGCCGAACAGGCCCCGGCGCTGGCGGTCGGCGATGGCTTCCTGGGCCAGGTAGGCGTTGACCGTGGTGGCGCCGACGCCGATCAGCACGGCGAAGTAATGCACGTCCAGGCACTCGCCCGAGCGCACGTTGAGCGAGGTCCAGGTGCGCAGGCTTAGCCGCACCAGATGGGAGTGCACGCCGCCGGCCGCCAGGATCATGGGGATGGCGGCGCGTGTTTCGCCGATGCCTTCGTCGGTGAGGATCAGGTGGGTGCAGCCGCCGCGCACCGCCTCTTCCGATTCGCGCCGCACGCGGGCCAGGGCGTCACGCAGGGCCTCGACGCCGCCCTTGGGGTCGAAGGTGCAGTCGATGGAGGCCGCCGCCTCGCCCATGTACTTGCGCATGGCGGCGAATTCGGCGTTGGACAGCACCGGGCTCTCCAACTGCAGCAGATCGCACTGGCTCTCATCCTCGTCGAGGATGTTGCCCAGGTTGCCCAGGCGGGTGCGCAGGCTCATCACCCGGGACTCGCGCAGGGAATCGATGGGCGGATTGGTCACCTGGCTGAAGTTCTGCTTGAAGAAATGGTGCAGGCCGCGATAGCCGGCCGACAGCACCGCCAGCGGCGTGTCGTCGCCCATGGAGCCGATGGCTTCCTTGGCGTCCTCGACCATGGGGTGAAGGATCAGTTCCATGTCCTCCATGGTCATGCCGTAAGCGGCCTGACGGCGGCGCAGCTCGTCCGAGGACAGCTCGGCCGGCTCGGGCGCCCCGGTCTTGACCAGGGTGTCCAGTTCGGTGATGCGCTTGATCCAGGCGGAATAGTTGCGGCGCCCTGACAGCAGGTCCTTGATCTCGCCGTCGCGGTAGAGCTTGCCGGCGTCGAGGTCGATGGCGATGGATTGGCCGGGGCCGACCCGGCCCTTTTCCACCACGTCGCAATCCTTGACCTTCACCATGCCGGTCTCGGAGCCCAGGATCAGCAGGCCGGTCTTGGTGATGGTGAAGCGCATGGGGCGCAGCCCGTTGCGGTCGACGCCCGCCACCGCCCACGAGCCGTCGGTGGCGCAGATGGCGGCCGGGCCGTCCCACGGCTCGATCACCGAATTGCAGTAGCCGAAGAAGGTGCGGTGCGCCTCGGGCATCAGGGCGTTGGAGCCGAGCGATTCCGGGATCAGCATCTGCTTGACCAGCGGCGCTGGGCGCCCCGCCCGGCACATCACCTCGAAGACGTTGTCGAGCGCGGCGGAATCGGAACCGCCCGGCTGGACGATGGGCTTGAGGTCGTCCATGGCTTGCCCGAACACCTCGTGCTCCATGCGCGGCTCGTGGGCCTTCATCCAGTTGATGTTGCCGGTCAGCGTGTTGATCTCGCCGTTATGGGCCAGCATGCGGAAGGGCTGGGCCAGACGCCAGGTGGGGAAGGTGTTGGTGGAATAGCGCTGGTGATAGATGGCGAAGCGCGACACGAAGCGCTTGTCCAGCAGGTCGGGGTAGAAGCTGGTCAACTGCTCGGCCAGGAACATGCCCTTGTAGATGATGGAGCGGCACGACAGCGAGCAGATGTAGAAATCGGTGATGTGGCTGGCCAGGACGCGTTTTTCGATGCGGCGGCGGATGACGAACAGATCGGCCTCGAAGCGCTCCTCGGGCGTGCCCAGGGTATTGGCGATCATGATCTGCTCGATCTCGGGGCGGGTGGCGTTGGCCTTCTCGCCGATGATCGACACGTCCACCGGCACCTGCCGCCAGCCATAGATGGAATAGCCGAAGTTGAGGATTTCGGTCTCGACGATGCAGCGGCAGCTTTCCTGGGCGCCCAGGTCTGTCTTGGGCAGGAACACCATGCCCACCGCCAGGCGGCCGGCGGCCACCGCGTGTCCGGAATTGGCCACGTGCTCCTTGAAGAAGTCCTGGGGGATTTCCACGTGGATGCCGGCGCCGTCGCCGGTCTTGCCGTCGGCATCCACCGCGCCGCGATGGAACAGCACCGACAGCGCCTGGATACCGGCCTCCACCACGTCGCGCCGGGGCTTGCCGTCAAGCGCCGCCACCATGCCGACGCCGCAGGCGTCGTGCGGGCTGGTGTCGATGCCGGCGGATTCCAGGATCTCCTGGTTGGCGAGGTACTGGGAGACGAAATCAGACATGGTGAGTTCTCCTCGGCCCCGGTGGGCCTGCCCTAAACGGTGCTTTGACCACGAAGCGACTGTGTTGCGCGTCAAGTGTTCCATGCGCGAGCATCCCGGACGATGGCGTTGAGGATGACGAGGAGCTTTCGCATGCAAGCGACCAGGGCTGTCATTTTCGGCTTC
>JAVBXM010000079.1 GCA_030824585.1 Phaeospirillum sp.
AACGTGAAGATGATCGTGACCCTGATCGCCCCCATCGCCATGGACCAGGGCCTGCGCTTCGCCATCCGCGAAGGCGGCCGCACCGTCGGCGCCGGCGTCGTGGCCAAGATCATCAAGTAAAATCTCTCGATCAGGCCTTGGCCGTGCCGCTTCGGCGGTGTTGCCAAGGCCGTCGAGTGTCTGTATAAGGCGTGGCTCCGGTCATGCCGGGTCTGATCCTGGTCCCTGCCCGCAGGGACCGGTGAAGGCTGCAGGAGTGTAGCTCAACTGGTAGAGCACCGGTCTCCAAAACCGGGGGTTGGGGGTTCGAGCCCCTCCACTCCTGCCAACTTTCGACTGTAGAGATATGGCAAAAACGTCTCCGGCCCTTTTCTTCAAGCAGGTTCGCCAGGAAGTCGCCAAGGTGACTTGGCCTACTCGGCGCGAAACGACCGTCTCCACCGGCATGGTGTTCGTGATGGTGGTGATCGCCGCCGTCTTCTTCCTGGTCATTGACCAGATTTTCGCCGCGAGCGTAAAGCTCCTGTTCGGTCTGGGAGGCTGAGGACTAGATGGCTACCGCCCGCTGGTACGTGATTCACGTCTATTCCGGCTTCGAGAAGAAGGTCGCCCAGTCTATCCGCGAGCAAGCGGAGCAGAAGGGCATGGCCGAGGCTTTCGAGCAGATTCTGGTGCCCACCGAAGAGGTGGTTGAAGTCCGTCGCGGCGCCAAGGTGAATGCCGAGCGCAAATTCTTCCCGGGCTACGTCCTGGTGAAGATGAACCTCACCGACGACACCTGGCACCTGGTCAAGAATACTCCGAAGGTTACCGGTTTCCTGGGCGGCAAGGGCCGTCCCGTGCCGATCACCGAGCGGGAAGCCGAGCGCATCATCAAGCAGGTGCAGGAAGGCGTCGAGCGCCCCAAGCCCTCCATCACCTTCGAGGTGGGAGAGCAGGTGCGGGTCTCCGACGGCCCCTTCACCTCGTTCAACGGCATGGTCGAGGAAGTCGACGAGGAAAAGGCCCGCCTCAAGGTGGCGGTGTCGATCTTCGGTCGCTCCACGCCGGTCGAACTGGAATACTCTCAGGTCGAAAAGATCTGAGGGATGTGACCGGAAGCCGCCCCGCCGAACAGGCGCGGGCGGCACCGGTGCTTTTTGTTTTCCGCATCCCGGATGTCCGGGAGCGGTTTGGAGGGCGGGAGGCGCGCCAACGCCGCACCGCCAACTCTGGTGACAGAGAGAGGATTGTGAAATGGCAAAGAAGATCGTGGGCTACGTTAAGCTCCAAGTCCCGGCCGGCAAGGCGAACCCCTCGCCGCCGATCGGTCCCGCGCTGGGTCAGCGCGGCCTGAACATCATGGAATTCTGCAAGGCCTTCAACGCCCAGACCCAGACTCTGGAGCCCGGCATGCCGATTCCGGTGGTGATCACCGCCTATTCGGACCGTACCTTCACCTTCGTGACCAAGACCCCGCCGGTCAGCTACTTCCTGAAGAAGGCTGCCGCGGTGACCAAGGGCTCGACCACTCCCGGCAAGGGCGGCACCGTCGGTGAGGTGTCCATGGCCCAGATCCGTGAGATCGCCGAGAAGAAGATGGCCGACCTCAACGCCAATGACGTCGAGGCCGCTTCCACGATGATCGTCGGTTCCGCCCGTTCCATGGGCCTCAAGGTGGTGGAGTAAGCACATGGCTCGCGAAGGAAAGCGCCTGAAGTCGGCCTATGCCGATATCGACCGCGACAAGTTCTACAGCCTCGCCGATGCGGTGAAGGCCATCAAGACCCGCGCCGTCGCCAAGTTCGATGAGACCATCGAGATCGCCCTGAACCTGGGCGTCGATCCCCGTCACGCCGACCAGATGGTCCGTGGCGTGGTCGAACTGCCCCACGGCACCGGCAAGACCGTGCGCGTCGCCGTGTTCGCCAAGGGCGACAAGGCGGAAGAGGCCCGCAAGGCCGGCGCCGACATCGTCGGCGAGCAGGACCTGTTCGAGTCCTGCAATGCCGGCAACATGGATTTCGACCGCGTCATCGCCACCCCTGACCTGATGGGTCTGGTGGGTCGCCTCGGCAAGGTGCTGGGCCCGCGCGGCCTGATGCCCAACCCGAAGCTGGGCACCGTGACCGCCAACGTGGCCGAAGCCGTCCGCGCCGCCAAGGCCGGTCAGGTCCAGTTCCGCGTCGAGAAGGCCGGTATCGTTCACGCCGGCATCGGCAAGGCCTCGTTCTCGGAAGAGAAGCTGGCCGAGAACGTGCGTGCGTTCGTCGATGCCATCACCAAGGCGAAGCCCCAGGGCGCCAAGGGCACCTACCTCAAGAAGGTGTCCATCAGCTCGACCATGGGCCCGGGCGTCAAGCTCGACGTCGCCACCCTGGCCTAAGGCCGGGGGATAAGAGTTTCCCGTCCCCGCGAGGGGAGGGGAGAAGGCGGAGGTCCCCCTTGGGGGGCTTCCATCCTGTCCGAGACCGTAGGTGCCCCGTCAAAAGGGCTTGAAGGGATTTCCCGCCCGCGCAGACAGAGGTCAAAGAACGCTACCGTTCCCCTCCGGGGGATCGGCACGGCTTGAAGCTTCTGGGACAGGCCACCGGTTTTGCCGGGTGGTTCGCCACCCGACAGGGCCATGGGCAATGGACCGGAACCAGCCGCCATGATGGCGGGGACGTTTCGGCTCTATGTTTGGAGACGAAAGTGGACCGGACACAGAAGACAGAGTGGGTCGGCTCGCTGCAGGGATCGCTCGGAGACGTCGGGCTGGTGGTCGTCACCCATTACATGGGTCTGACGGTTGCCGAGATGACGGATCTGCGCGGGAAGATGCGTGCGGCCGGTGCCAGCTTCAAAGTGACCAAGAATCGTCTCACCAAGCTCGCCCTTGTGGGAACCGAGTTCGAGTCCATCGCCGATCTTTTCGTCGGTCCGACCGCCATCGCCGTTTCGCGCGATCCGGTTGCCGCCGCCAAGGTCGTCGCCGATTACGCCAAGACCAACGACAAGCTCAAGATCCTCGGTGGATCGCTGGGCTCGCTGCGTCTCGACGTGAACGGCGTCAAGGCGCTCGCCACCCTGCCGTCTCTGGACGAGCTGCGCGGCAAGCTGCTTGGCATGATTTCGACTCCGGCCACCCGTATCGCCGGCGTTCTTCAGGCACCCGCGGGCCAGTTGGCTCGTGTCCTGAAGGCCAAGGCGGACAAGGACGCCGCGTGAGATTTTTGACCCAATCCCAAGCTTCAAGCTTTTACTAGGAGTGTTTTAAATGGCTGATCTTGCCAAGTTGGTTGACGACCTGTCCGCCCTGACCGTTCTCGAGGCCGCTGAGCTCTCGAAGCTGCTGGAAGAGAAGTGGGGCGTTTCCGCCGCCGCTCCGGTTGCCGTGGCCGCCGTGGCCGCCGGTGCCGCCGCTCCGGCTGCCGAAGAGCAGACCGAGTTCGACGTGATCCTCACCGAAGCCGGTGAGAAGAAGATCAACGTCATCAAGGAAGTCCGCGCCATCACCGGCCTGGGCCTGAAGGAAGCCAAGGATCTGGTCGAGGCCGCTCCGAAGTCCGTCAAGGACGGCGTCAGCAAGGACGAAGCCGAGAAGATCAAGAAGGTTCTGGAAGAGGCCGGCGCCAAGGTGCAGGTCAAGTAAGAACGCCTTCTGGTGTTTTCCAGGGGCCGGGATGCGGGTTCGCCGTATCCCGGCCTTCTGGCGCTTTACCGATCACCCCTTAAGGGTGGTCAAAACCTACCCCGCAGGGGTAGGGGCCCCGCAGGGGGCATCCCGGGCGGTCCCCGGGCAGGACGAGTTTGTTGGGCTGATACCCACGAAGAGGACGAGGAGCGGCAATGGCTAAATCCTATACGGGTCGCAAGCGTGTGCGCAAAAGCTTCGGGCGGATTCCCACCGTTGCGCCGATGCCGAATCTGATCGAGGTGCAGAAGAGCTCCTACGATCATTTCCTCCAGATGGACACGGCTCCCGAGCAGCGCGGCAATGTCGGCCTGCAGGAAGTCTTCAAGTCCGTCTTCCCGATCAAGGACTTCTCCGAGCGCGGAACCCTGGAGTTCGTGCGCTATGAACTGGAGCAGCCCAAGTACGACGTCGAGGAATGCCAGCAGCGCGGCATGACCTTCGCCGCCCCCCTCAAGGTGACTTTGCGCCTGGTGGTGTGGGACATCGACGAGGACACCGGCTCGCGCTCCATCCGCGACATCAAGGAGCAGGACGTCTACATGGGCGACATGCCCCTGATGACGTCGAACGGCACCTTCGTCATCAACGGCACCGAGCGCGTCATCGTCTCGCAGATGCACCGTTCGCCGGGCGTGTTCTTCGACCACGACAAGGGCAAGACCCATTCGTCGGGCAAGTATCTGTTCGCCGCCCGCGTCATTCCCTATCGCGGTTCCTGGCTGGACTTCGAGTTCGACGCCAAGGATCTGGTCTATGTGCGCATCGACCGTCGCCGCAAGCTGCCGGTGACCACGCTGCTGTATGCGCTGGACGGCATGAACACCGCGGCGCTGCGCGCCGCCCGCGCCGCCGAGGGCCGCGGCCTGGAGCAGTCCGAAATCAAGGGCATGACCTCGGAAGAGATCCTGTCCTACTTCTACGGCAAGGTGGTCTACACCCGTGGTCCCAAGGGCTGGAAGACCCCGTTCGACACCGAGCGCCTGAAGGGCGTCAAGCTGGTCAGCGACCTGATCGACGCCAAGACCGGCGAAAAGGTGGCCGACGCCGGCACCAAGATGACCCCGCGCCTGGGCAAGAAGCTCAAGGACGCCGGTCTCTCCGACATCGTGGTGGCCCCCGAGGACATGGTCGGCCAGTACGTGGCCGAGGACATCATCAACGAGACCACCGGCGAAATCTTCACCGAGGCCGGTGACGAGCTGACCGCCAACCTGGTGGCCGAGCTGGAGAAGGCGGGCATCAGCGAACTGCCGGTGCTGGCCATCGACCACATCAATGTCGGCCCGTACATGCGCAACACGCTGGCCGTCGACAAGAACTCTTCCCGCGAAGAGGCCCTGATCGACATCTACCGCGTGATGCGTCCCGGCGAGCCCCCGACTCTCGAGACCGCCGAGGCCCTGTTCACCGGCCTGTTCTTCGATTCCGAGCGCTACGACCTGTCGGCCGTGGGCCGCGTCAAGATGAACTCGCGCCTCAACACGCCCGAGGTGTCGGACACCGTGCGCGTGCTGCGCAAGGAAGACATCCTGGGCGTCATCAAGGTGCTGGTCGAGCTCAAGGACGGCAAGGGCGAGATCGACGACATCGATCACCTGGGCAACCGTCGCGTCCGCTCGGTGGGCGAGCTGATGGAGAACCAGTACCGCGTCGGCCTGCTGCGCATGGAGCGCGCCATCCGCGAGCGCATGTCGTCCGTCGACATCGACTCGGTGATGCCGCACGACCTGATCAACGCCAAGCCCGCCGCGGCGGCGGTGCGCGAGTTCTTCGGCAGCTCGCAGCTGTCGCAGTTCATGGATCAGACCAATCCGCTGTCGGAAATCACCCACAAGCGTCGTCTCTCGGCGTTGGGGCCGGGCGGTCTGACCCGCGAGCGCGCCGGTTTCGAGGTGCGCGACGTGCACCCGACCCATTACGGCCGCATCTGCCCGATCGAGACGCCGGAAGGTCCGAACATCGGTCTGATCAACTCGCTGGCCACCTACGCCCGGGTCAACCAGTACGGCTTCATCGAGGCGCCGTACCGCAAGGTGTTCGACGGTCGCGTGACCAGCGACGTGGTCTATCTCTCGGCCATGGAAGAGGGGCGCTACACCGTGGCGCAGGCCAATTCCATCCTGGATGCCGAAGGCCGCTTCACCGAGGATCTGGTGTCGTGCCGCCGGGCCGGCGACTTCGTCATGGTGCCGCCCAACGAGATCAACATGATCGACGTGTCGCCGAAGCAGTTGGTTTCGGTCGCCGCCGCCCTGATCCCGTTCCTCGAGAACGACGACGCCAACCGCGCCCTGATGGGTTCGAACATGCAGCGTCAGGCCGTTCCGCTGATCCGCGCCGAGGCCCCCCTGGTGGGCACCGGCATGGAGCAGGCGGTGGCCCGTGACTCGGGCGCGGCGATCACCGCCAAGCGCACCGGCGTCGTCGACCAGGTGGACGCCACCCGCGTGGTGATTCGCGCCACCGAGGAAACCCAGGCCTCGGCCTCGGGCGTCGACATCTACAACCTGCTGAAGTTCCAGCGTTCCAACCAGAATACCTGCATCACCCAGCGTCCGCTGGTCAAGGTGGGCGATCTGATCCGGAAGGGTGACATCATCGCCGACGGCCCGTCGACCCAGTTGGGCGAACTGGCCCTGGGCCGCAACGTGCTGGTCGCGTTCATGCCCTGGAACGGCTACAACTTCGAAGATTCGATCCTGATCTCCGAGCGTATCGTCCGCGACGACGTCTTCACCTCGATCCACATCGAGGAATTCGAAGTCATGGCCCGCGATACCAAGCTGGGCCAGGAGGAAATCACCCGCGACATCCCGAACGTGGGCGAGGAAGCTCTCAAGAACTTGGACGAGGCCGGCATCGTTTACATCGGTGCCGAGGTCAAGCCGGGCGACATCCTGGTGGGCAAGGTGACGCCGAAGGGCGAGAGCCCCATGACTCCGGAAGAGAAGCTGCTGCGCGCCATCTTCGGCGAAAAGGCCTCGGACGTTCGCGATACCTCCCTGCGTCTGCCCCCGGGCGTCGCCGGCACCATCGTCGAAGTCCGCGTCTTCTCGCGCCGTGGCGTCGAGAAGGACGAGCGCGCGCTGGCCATCGAGCGGGCCGAGATCGAGCGTCTGGCCAAGGACCGCGACGACGAGCGTCACATCCTGGAGCGGTCGTTCTTCGCCCGCCTCAAGGCCCTGATCATCGGCAAGAAGGTCGTCTCGGGTCCCAAGGGCATCAAGGCCGGCACCGTTCTCTCCGACGCCAACATGGACGAGCTGCATCCCAGCACCTGGCGCAACATCGCTATCGACGACGATGCGGTGATGGCCGATTCCGAGGCGCTGAAGCGTGCCTTCGACCAGCAGGTCGACAAGCTGCAGGAGCGTTTCGAGAACAAGGTCGAGAAGCTGCAGCGCGGCGACGAGCTGCCGCCCGGCGTGATGAAGATGGTCAAGGTGTTCGTGGCGGTGAAGCGCAAGCTGCAGCCGGGCGACAAGATGGCCGGCCGTCACGGCAACAAGGGTGTCATCTCGCGCATCGTGCCGCTGGAAGACATGCCGTATCTGGAAGACGGCCAGCAGGTGGATATCGTGCTGAACCCGCTGGGCGTGCCGTCGCGCATGAACGTCGGTCAGATCCTCGAGACCCATCTGGGCTGGGCCTGCGCCGGCCTGGGCCAGCAGATCGGCGCCATGCTCGACAAGTACAAGCGCAACGCCGCGACCATCATCGATCTTAAGTCCAAGTTGAAGGACGTCTACGGCGACGCCATCTACGAGGACGAGATCGCCGGGCTGGCCGATAACGAGATCACCGAACTGGCCCATAACCTGACTCCGGGCGTGCCGATCGCCACCCCGGTGTTCGACGGTGCGCGCGAAAGCGACATCGTCGAGATGCTGACCAAGGCCAACCGGTCTTCGTCCGGCCAGGTGACCCTGGTCGACGGCCGTACCGGCGAGCCGTTCGATCGTAAGGTCACGGTGGGCTACATCTATATGCTGAAGCTGCACCACCTGGTGGACGACAAGATCCACGCCCGCTCCATCGGCCCGTACTCGCTGGTCACCCAGCAGCCGCTGGGCGGCAAGGCGCAGTTCGGTGGTCAGCGCTTCGGTGAAATGGAAGTGTGGGCGCTGGAAGCCTACGGCGCCGCCTACACTCTGCAGGAAATGCTGACGGTCAAGTCGGACGACGTTTCCGGCCGCACCAAGGTCTACGAGGCCATCGTGCGCGGCGACGACACCTTCGAGGCCGGTATCCCCGAGTCGTTCAACGTGCTGGTCAAGGAGCTCCGCTCACTGGGCCTGAACGTCGAACTGACCCAGCGGAACTACTAAGCAGCATTTACGGACCCGGCGCGGGGGAAGGTTCTCTTCCCCCGCCGCCCTCAAAGGTCACACGGGAGTTTGTCGATGAACGAACTTATGAAGATCTTCGGCCAGGTGAGCGGCACTCAGTCGTTCGACCAGATCCGCATCTCCATCGCCTCGCCGGAGCGTATCCGCTCGTGGTCGTACGGTGAGATCAAGAAGCCGGAGACCATCAACTACCGCACTTTCAAGCCGGAGCGCGACGGCCTGTTCTGCGCCCGCATCTTCGGTCCGATCAAGGACTACGAGTGCCTGTGCGGCAAGTACAAGCGCATGAAGTATCGCGGCATCATCTGCGAGAAATGCGGCGTGGAAGTCACCCTGGCCAAGGTCCGGCGCGAGCGCATGGGCCATATCGAGCTGGCCTCGCCCGTCGCCCACATCTGGTTCCTGAAGTCGCTGCCGTCCCGTATCGGCCTGCTGTGCGACATGACGCTCAAGGACCTCGAGCGCATCCTGTACTTCGAGAACTACGTGGTGGTTGAGCCCGGCCTCACTCCGCTGAAGCTGCGCGAGCTGCTGACCGAAGAGCAGTACATGCGCGCCGTGGACGAGTACGGCGAGGATGCCTTCACCGCCAAGATCGGCGCCGAGGCCATCCGCGACATGCTGTCGGTCATCGATCTGGAGTCCGAGAAGGCCCAGCTCAAGGTCGACCTCAAGGAGACCACGTCCGAGGCCAAGCGCAAGAAGCTGGTCAAGCGCATGAAGCTGGTCGAGGCGTTCCTCGAGTCCGGTTCGCGTCCCGAGTGGATGATCCTGGAAGTGATTCCGGTGATTCCGCCGGAGCTGCGCCCCCTGGTTCCCCTGGACGGCGGCCGGTTCGCCACCTCGGATCTGAACGACCTCTATCGCCGCGTCATCAACCGCAACAACCGTCTGAAGCGGCTGATCGAGCTGCGCGCCCCCGAGATCATCGTGCGCAACGAGAAGCGCATGCT
Source organism: Phaeospirillum sp. (assembly GCA_030824585.1). Lineage (GTDB taxonomy): Bacteria > Pseudomonadota > Alphaproteobacteria > Rhodospirillales > Magnetospirillaceae > Phaeospirillum. The sequence continues at coordinate 8,961 of JAVBXM010000079.1, forward strand.
GCAGGAGGCGGTCGACGCCCTGTTCGATAACGGTCGCCGCGGCCGCGCCATCACGGGGGCCAATAAGCGTCCGCTGAAGTCGCTGTCCGACATGCTGAAGGGCAAGCAGGGCCGCTTCCGTCAGAACCTGCTGGGCAAGCGTGTCGATTATTCCGGCCGTTCGGTCATCGTGGTCGGCCCCGAGCTGAAGCTGCACCAGTGCGGCCTGCCCAAGAAGATGGCGCTGGAGCTGTTCAAGCCCTTCGTCTATTCCAAGCTCGAGCTCTACGGCATGGCCACCACCATCAAGGCCGCCAAGCGCATGGTCGAGAAGGAGCGTCCCGAGGTGTGGGACATCCTGGAAGAGGTCATCCGCGAGCATCCCGTGATGCTGAACCGCGCGCCGACGCTCCACCGCCTCGGCATCCAGGCCTTCGAGCCCGTGCTGATCGAGGGCAAGGCCATCCAGCTGCATCCGCTGGTCTGCACCGCCTTCAACGCCGACTTCGACGGCGATCAGATGGCCGTGCACGTTCCTCTGAGCCTCGAGGCCCAGTTGGAAGCCCGCGTGCTGATGATGTCCACCAACAACATCCTGTCGCCCGCCAACGGCAAGCCGATCATCGTGCCGTCGCAGGACATCGTGCTGGGTATCTATTACATCACCATGGAACGGGATGAGATGCCCGGCCAGGTGCTGAAGATCCGGTCCATGGACGAGTTGAAGGGCGCCATGGCCAACAACGCGATCCTGTTCTACTGCCCGACCGATCCCAACACCAAGATCGACACCAAGGACCTGGACACCCTGCTGGACCGTCTGGCCAGCCGCAACGTCACCGCGCACCGCCGCGTCAACGTGTCCTCCAAGGACGCGCTGGAAGCCGGCCTGAAGGGTGGCCACCTGCGCCTGTTCAACGTCGAGAAGCCCGGCGTCCCGCTGGTCTTCGCCGATGTGGGCGACGCCGAGAAGGCCATCAAGGACGGCAAGGCCATCCTGTTCAAGGTGCCGGTCTTCGTGAACATGGCCGAGATCGAGGAAGCGCTGACCGAGAAGACGGTCACGCTCCACACCAAGATCCGCGCCCGCTTCGATACCGTGGATTCCGAAGGCACCCCGGTGACCCAGATCGTGGACACCACGCCGGGCCGCATGATGCTGTCGGTGATCCTGCCCAAGAACAAGAACGTGCCGTTCTCCTTGATCAACCGCCTGTTGACTAAGAAGGAAATCCAGAACGTCATCGACGTGGTCTACCGCCATTGCGGTCAGAAAGAGACGGTGATCTTCGCCGACCGCGTCATGGGTCTGGGCTATTCCAACGCCTTCAAGGCCGGCATCTCCTTCGGCAAGGACGACCTGGTCATCCCGCCGGAAAAGGAAACCCTGGTCGGCGAGACCGAGGAAAAGGCCAAGGAGTACGAGCAGCAGTACCAGGACGGCCTGATCACCCAGGGCGAAAAGTACAACAAGGTGGTCGACGCCTGGTCCAAGTGCACCGACGACGTCGCCGACGCCATGATGAAGCAGATCTCGAGCCTGGTTCCCGGCAAGCAGATCAACTCCATCTATATGATGGCCCATTCCGGCGCCCGTGGTTCCGCCGCCCAGATGAAGCAGCTGGCCGGCATGCGCGGCCTGATGGCCAAGCCGTCGGGCGAGATCATCGAGACCCCGATCATCTCGAACTTCAAGGAAGGCCTCACCGTGCTGGAGTACTTCAACTCCACCCACGGCGCCCGTAAGGGTCTGGCCGATACCGCGCTGAAGACCGCCAACTCGGGCTACCTGACCCGCCGTCTGGTGGACGTGGCCCAGGACGCGATCATCTGCGAGGAGGATTGCGGCACCACCAACGGCCTGACCGTGTCGCCGGTGATCGAAGGCGGCGAGGTCATCGCCTCGCTGGCCGAGCGTATCCTCGGCCGGTCGGCGGCCCGCGACATCGTCAATCCGCTGAACGGCGAGGTCATCGTCAAGGCCGCCCAGATGATCCAGGAGACCGAGGTCGAGCTGATCGACGCCGCCGGGATCGAGACCGTGGTGATCCGTTCGGTGCTGACCTGCGACTCGGAAGAGGGCGTTTGCGGCTCCTGCTACGGCCGCGATCTGGCGCGGGGCACCCGCGTCAACGTGGGCGAGGCGGTCGGTGTCATCGCCGCCCAGTCCATCGGCGAGCCCGGCACCCAGTTGACCATGCGTACCTTCCATATCGGCGGCGCAGCCCAGCGTGGTGCCGAGCAGTCGTCCATCGAGGCGACCTTCGACGGCACCGTCCAGGTGATCAACCGCAACGTGGTGGTCAACTCGTCGGGCGCTCACATCGTCATGAGCCGTAATTGCGAAGTGGCGCTGCTCGACATCAACAACCGCGAACGTGCCCGTCACCGCGTCCCCTACGGCGCCAAGCTGCTGGTGGACGAGGCGCAGAAGGTCACCAAGGGCACCAAGCTGGCCGAATGGGACCCCTACACCCTGCCGATCATCACCGAGCGGGCCGGCGTGGCGCACTACGTCGACCTGACCGAAGGCCTGTCCATGCGTGAGGTGGTCGACGAGGCCACCGGCATCGCCAGCAAGGTGGTGGTCGACTGGAAGCAGCAGCCCCGTGGTGCCGATCTCCGTCCGCGCGTCACGCTCCGTGACGAGAAGGGCGAGGAACTGCTCCTGGCCAACGGCCTGGAAGCCCGCTACTTCATGAGCGTGGACGCCATCCTGTCGGTGGAGAACAACACCAAGGTCAACGCCGGCGACGTGCTGGCGCGCATCCCGCGCGAATCGTCGAAGACCCGCGACATCACCGGCGGTCTGCCGCGTGTGGCGGAGCTGTTCGAGGCGCGCAAGCCCAAGGACCACGCCATCATCTCCGATTGCGACGGCCGCGTGGAATTCGGCAAGGACTACAAGTCCAAGCGCCGCATCCTGGTGGTCCCGGAAGAGGGCGATGCCATCGAGTACCTGATCCCCAAGGGCAAGCACATCTCGGTGCAGGAAGGCGATTACGTGCGTCGCGGCGATCCGCTGATGGACGGCAATCCCGTGCCGCACGACATCCTGAAGGTCCTGGGCGTCGAAGCCCTGGCCCAGTATCTCATCAACGAGATTCAGGAGGTCTATCGACTGCAGGGCGTGAAGATCAACGACAAGCACATCGAGGTGATCGTTCGCCAGATGCTGCAGAAGGTCGAGATCACCGATCCCGGCGACACCACCTTGCTGGTGGGCGAGCAGGTGGACCGCGTCGAGTTCGACATCGAGAACGCCAAGGCCATCAAGGAAGCCGGCCGTCCCGCCTCGGGCACCCCGGTTCTCCAGGGTATCACCAAGGCCAGCTTGCAGACCCACTCCTTCATCTCGGCGGCCTCCTTCCAGGAGACCACCCGCGTGCTCACCGAGGCGGCCGTTTCCGGCAAGGTGGACTCGCTCCAGGGCCTGAAGGAAAACGTCATCGTCGGCCGTCTGATCCCCGCCGGTACCGGCGCGGTGATGAACCGCCTGCGCGCCATTGCCGCCAAGCGCGACAAGGACATGCAGGTGGAGGACGGCTCGGAGGTCCCGGCCATTCCGCCGGCCGCCGAGGGGTCCGCCCCCGAGGCTCCGCCCGCCGAATAGGCTGCGTCGCCAAGCATGTCGAAAAAGCCCCCGTCTCCGTCAGGAGGCGGGGGTTTTTCTTTGGATCGGGCGGGCCGACTTTTTTAAACATCGTAAAATAGGGTGAAGACCTTAAGCCATCGGGGCGCTATCATTCTTCCTCAAATCCTGGGGCGCCACATCCCGGGTAGAGCGTCAAGGGAGAAGCCATGAGCTCGCGGTGGGTCTGGACGATGGCGATTCTGGTCGCCATGGGTGGGGTGTCTCCCGCTCAGGCCGGCTGCGTGGCGCGTCCGTCTTCCACCGCCGAACTGGCCCAATGCTCCACCGCCGCCGCCGGGGGGGACTTCATGGCTGCCCGCTTGCTGGGCGACGTGCTGGGCGATCCATCCCAACGCCATTACGATCCCACCACCGCGCTGTCGTGGTGGGAGCAGGCTGCCGCCGGCGGCGATGACCAGGCGCTCCGCCGTCTGTTCGATGCCCACTGGTATGGGCGCGGCACCCCCAAGGACCCCGCCAGGGCCCGGAGCTATCTGGCCAAGGCGGTGGCGGCCGGTGCTCCGTGGGCCCGTCTGGTGCGGGCCGTTCTGGCCGAGGGCGAGGAGCCGGCCCTGGCCGCCGACCTTTACAACGGCTTGGCCGCCGAAGGGAATTGTCTGGCCCAGTTGCGCCTTGCCCACGGCCATGATCGCGGCGGCTGGGTGGAGAAGAACCGCTCCCAGGCCCTCTATTGGGCCATCGTCGCCGGATTGGCCGGGCGATCCGAGTCCCGGCCCGACGATCACCCCCTGTTCGAGAACCGCTTCCATTACCGGGAGTGCACGTCCGAGGCCTACTTCCTGCGCGAGGAACTGGCCCGCAATTTGGCCTCGGACCTGCGGGTCAGGGTCGAGGAAACGGCCGCCGCCTGGAAGCCGGGGCGCATCCCCGAGCGCCAGGGTCCCGTGGACGCCCCGCCGGCCCCCGGCGTGACGCCGGTCGGCCTGGGCTCGGGGGCTGCGGCAAAGCTGCCCGAATGGCACCCGTTGCCCGCTTCGCTGCTGCGCCCGCCCGGCCGCTCCCGGCTGGGGGCCGAGGACGTGTTCGCCACCGTGGGCCGTTCGGTCTACGTGGTGGTCGCCGCCCGCACCGAGGAGGACCTGAAGGCGAGGCGAGGGCGGTTCGGCTCGGCGGTGGCCCTGGACGAACGCACCCTGGTGACCAATTGCCACGTCATCGACGAGATGGCGGTGATCCTGCTGCGCCAGGGGGGGCAAACCCTGCGGGCCACGCCGTCGGGAGGCGATCCCGCCACCGACCGCTGCCTGATGACCGTGTCGCCGGGGCGCCTGTCGGCGGTTCCCGGCATCCGGGCCTGGGACGATCTGCGGGTGGGGGAGACGGTCTATTCCATCGGCGCGCCCAAGGGACTGGAAGCCACCCTGGGCCAGGGGCTGATCTCGGGACTGCGCCAGATCAAGACGCTGCGCTACGTCCAGACCACCGCTCCCATCTCGCCGGGCTCGTCGGGGGGCGGGCTGTTCGACGCTTCGGGCAATCTGGTGGGTATCACCACCTTCCACATCCGCGACGCCGACGGCCTCAATTTCGCCATCGCGGCGGAGGATTTCTTCCGTTGAAGGCGAAGCGGCGCATCGGGAGCGACAACTCGTTCCTGCCCCTGATGGCGGGGCCGATGGGGCTGGGAATTCCCAAATGGCTTCCCCTGGTCGTCGTCTATTTCGGGGTGGTCTTCGCCCTGGCGTGGAGCGAGCCGCCCTGGCCGCCATCGGCGACCCTGGCCGCGGCGCTGGGGCCGGGGGTGATCGGCCTGATCGACCTGATCCTGCGGCTGCGCACCACCCATTATGAATGGATCAATTCCGAGGGGCTCCGCCTGGTGGGCGAGGCGTCGGTCATCGATCGCCTGACCTTCCGCGAATGCGGCTGGTATCTGCCCATCATCAACCTGCCGCTGCCCCTGTGGCTGTTCGGCATGGGATTGTCGGCCGCCTTCACCCATTCGTGGGGGCTGTCTTAGACGTCCCCGCCCGCCTTGATGGACTCGACGATGTCGCGCAAGGATACCGTCTGCGGCCGCTGGCCGGAGGGAGCGGCGGGAATGGCGGCCGGGAAGAACGGGCTTTCCGGCTGCAGCGCCTGGGCGAAATCCGAGGGCGATACGCTGCGCACGGCGGCCTGGGTGACTGGCGCCACCGCCTGGACCACCTGGGTCAGCGCCGCCTCGGTGGGCGTCGAGGGCGGCGGGGCCTCGGGCCGTGCCACGGGACGCAGCGCCGCCAGTTGCGGATTGCCGGTGTCGACGGCCGGCTCGTGGGCGGCGGCGGCGTCATCGCCCAGCGCGTTCTTGAAGCGGGCCTGGACGCTCTTATAGAGGCCGGCCACGGTATGGGCCTTGCGGAACACCTCGGGATTGGCCCGCGCCGCGTCGGGCAGCAGGTTGCGGGCCGAATGCCTGGGGTTGTCCTCCATGCCCTCGATCACCCGGGCGGCGCCGGCCGCCCCCAGGAAATGGGCGAGGTAGAGGTCGGAAGCGGTGGCTTCGCGCCCCAGCCGCCGTTCCAGGGTCTTGGCGTTGTCCTTGGCGAACTCGGCGGCCATCAGCGACGACAGCTTGGGGTCCTTGCGCAGGTCGAGGATGGCCTTCTTCATGGCCTTGTCCTTGACGTCCAGGCGGCCGTCGGCGCCCTTGACGATGGCGTCGGCCACATCCTCCAGCCCGTGCTGGGCGCCATGGCGCTTGACCATGTCCAGCCAGGTGCCGGCGGTGAACTGGAACAGCCCCGACGCCGATGACTTGGTGTTGCGGGCATGGGGATCGAGGCCGCTTTCCTGGGTGGCCTGGGCCAGGAGATAGCCGAACGACACGCCGGTGCTGTCGGCGGCCTCGCGGATACCGGACACCACGTGCCCGGGACGGGCGCTGTCGATCTGCTGGGAAGCTGTAATATCGGCGGTTGGGGTCTGCATGGCGAGCCTCGGAGTCCGAACCACCTTCACCATAGCATGGAATGGTTACCAAGATTCGACTCGCCGCGATTGAATCTCAATCGCCCCTCGGGCGCCGGGCTTCGGCGGTGAAATCGGCCCGGCGCCAGGCGCGCGCCATATCCTGGGCGGGCGGCGATCTTCCCGACTCTTTCGCTTGACGGGGGGCAGGTGGATAAATAGGATGCGCGCTTCTCGGGGGACCGGCATCCGTCCGCCTGGACGGTTTTCGTTGTCCCGAGGCTTGCGAAACACTGATGACAACGCCGAACGGGTCGGCGACTGAACCCGAAGAAAACCCCGGCGGGGAACCGCCGGCGGGTTTTTTTCTGGTTTTTGTCAATGGACCTGTGTGAAGGGAAAGTGACTGAATGCCCACGATCAATCAATTGATCCGTAAGCCGCGCCAGCCCGTGGCGGCGCGCAACAAGGTCCCCGCGATGGAGGCCTGCCCGCAGAAGCGCGGCGTTTGCACTCGCGTGTACACGACCACTCCGAAGAAGCCGAACTCGGCGCTTCGTAAGGTCGCTCGTGTGCGCCTGACCAACGGTTTCGAGGTTACCTCGTACATCCCGGGCGAAGGTCACAACCTTCAGGAACACTCGGTGGTGATGATCCGCGGCGGTCGTGTGAAGGACTTGCCGGGTGTCCGCTACCACATCATTCGCGGCACGCTCGATACCCAGGGCGTCAAGGATCGCCGTCAGCGTCGTTCGAAGTACGGCGCGAAGCGTCCGAAGTAAGGAGTTCATCAGATGTCTCGTCGTCACGCCGCTGAGAAGCGCGAAATCACCCCCGACGCCAAGTTTCACGACTATGTCGTCGCCAAGTTCATGAACTGCCTGATGCTCGACGGCAAGAAGTCCGCCGCCGAAGCCATCGTCTATGGCGCCCTGGACAAGATCCAGTCCAAGACCGGCCAGGACCCGCTGAAGGTGTTCCACGAAGCCCTCGACAACGTGAAGCCGGCCCTGGAAGTCCGCTCGCGTCGCGTCGGCGGTGCCACCTACCAGGTTCCCGTCGAAGTGCGCACCGATCGCCGTCAGGCCCTGGCCATCCGCTGGCTGATCGACTACTCGCGCAAGCGTTCCGAGACCACCATGATCGACCGCCTGTCCGGTGAGCTTCTCGACGCCGCCAACAATCGTGGCGCCGCCGTCAAGAAGCGCGAAGACACCCACCGTATGGCGGAGGCCAACAAGGCCTTCTCCCATTACCGCTGGTAACCGGAGAGCGAGACCATCATGGCCCGTACAACGCCCCTCGAGCGGTACCGCAATATCGGCATCATGGCCCACATCGATGCCGGTAAGACCACGACCACCGAACGCATCCTCTACTACACCGGCAAGTCCTATAAGATCGGCGAAGTGCACGAAGGCACCGCCACCATGGACTGGATGGAGCAGGAGCAGGAGCGCGGCATCACCATCACCTCGGCCGCGACCACCGCGTTCTGGCGTGATCACCGCGTCAACATCATCGACACCCCCGGCCACGTGGACTTCACCATCGAGGTGGAGCGTTCGCTCCGCGTGCTCGACGGCGCGGTGACCGTGTTCGACTCGGTGGCGGGCGTCGAGCCCCAGTCCGAGACCGTGTGGCGCCAGGCCGACAAGTACGGCGTGCCGCGCATTTGCTTCGTCAACAAGATGGACCGCATCGGCGCCAACTTCTATCGCTGCGTCGATATGATCGTTGACCGCCTGGGCGCCCGTCCGCTGGTGATGCATCTGCCGATCGGCGAGGAAAGCGGCTATATCGGCCTGGTGGATCTGCTGCGCAACGTCGCGGTGATCTGGAAGGACGAAAGCCTGGGCGCCGAGTTCGAGGATCAGCCGATCCCCGCCGACCTGGTCGAGAAGGCCGCCCAGTACCGCGCCCAGCTCATCGAGACCGCGGTCGAGATGGACGACGCGGCCATGGAACAGTACCTGGGTGGCGAGGAGCCGTCCTTCGAGGTGCTGCAGGCCTGTATCCGCAAGGGCACCATCGCCCGCATCTTCGTGCCCGTGCTGTGCGGCTCGGCGTTCAAGAACAAGGGCGTGCAGCCCCTGCTCGACGCCGTCATCGACTATCTGCCGGCCCCGGTCGACATTCCCGCCATCAAGGGCGTGAAGTACGGCACCGAGGATGAGATCGCCAAGCACGCCACCGACGACGAGCCCTTCGCCGGTCTCGCCTTCAAGATCATGAACGACCCCTTCGTGGGCTCGCTGACCTTCGTGCGCGTCTATTCGGGCGTGGTCGAGTCGGGCAGCTACATCCAGAACACGGTCAAGGACAAGCGCGAGCGCGTCGGCCGCATGCTGCTGATGCACGCCAACTCGCGCGAGGAAATCAAGGAAGCCCGCGCCGGCGACATCGTCGCCTTCGCCGGTCTGAAGGACACCACCACCGGTGACACCCTGTGCGACCCGACCCAGAGCTCTCTGGTGATCCTGGAGCGCATGGAATTCCCCGAGCCGGTGATCGAAGTGGCCGTGGAGCCCAAGTCCAAGGCCGACCAGGAAAAGATGGGCGTCGCCCTGGCTCGCCTGGCCGCCGAGGACCCCTCGTTCCGCGTCACCTCCGACGTGGAATCCGGCCAGACCGTGATCAAGGGCATGGGCGAACTGCATCTGGAAATCCTCGTGGACCGCATGAAGCGCGAGTTCAAGGTGGAAGCCAATGTGGGCGCCCCCCAGGTGGCCTACCGCGAGACCATCTCCAAGGTCTACGAGGTCGACTACACCCACAAGAAGCAGACCGGCGGCTCGGGCCAGTTCGCCCGCGTCAAGATCAAGTTCGAGCCGGGCGAGACCGGTTCGGGTTACGTCTTCGAGAACAAGGTCATCGGCGGCTCGGTTCCCAAGGAATACGTGCCGGGCGTCGACAAGGGCATCAAGTCCGCCAAGGACAATGGTGTCATCGCCGGCTTCCCGCTGATCGACTTCAAGGCCACCCTGACCGACGGCGCCTACCACGACGTCGACTCCTCGGTTCTCGCCTTCGAAATCGCCTCGCGCGCCGCCTTCCGTGAAGGTATCGCCAAGGCCGGCCCGAAGCTGCTCGAGCCGATGATGAAGGTCGAGGTCGTGACCCCCGAGGATTACCTCGGCGACGTGATCGGCGACCTGAACAGCCGCCGTGGCCAGGTGAGCGACATGGACCAGCGCGGCAACGCCCGCGTGATCACCGCCATGGTGCCGCTGGCCAACATGTTCGGCTACGTGAACACCCTGCGTTCCATGTCCCAGGGCCGGGCGCAGTACAGCATGACTTTCGACCACTATTCGGACGTGCCCCAGAACGTGTCGGACGAGATCCGCGCGAAGCTGGCCGGCTAATCTGACATCTATCGAGGACGGAGTAAGAAACGATGGCTAAGGCTAAATTCGAGCGCAACAAGCCTCACTGCAACATCGGGACCATCGGTCACGTTGACCATGGCAAGACCTCGCTGACCGCGGCGATCACCAAGATCCTGGCCGAGACCGGCGGCGC
>JAVBXM010000077.1 GCA_030824585.1 Phaeospirillum sp.
CTTCCCCCTCCCGATGCCGGGCGCCAGGCCATCCATCTGGCCGCCAGCCGGGGCGAGGCCGATCTGGTATCGGGGCTGGCGGCCGTCATTCCCCTGGAGGACGAGGCCCGCCGCCGGATCGTCAACCATGCCGTCAAGCTGGTTGACGGAGCCCGCCGAAACCGCCACTCCATGGGCCTCGACGGCTTTCTCAACGAGTACAGGCTGTCCACCCGCGAGGGCGTGGTGCTGATGTGCCTGGCCGAGGCCCTGCTGCGCATTCCCGACGACCGCACCGCCGATTTGCTGATCAAGGACAAGATCGGCTCGGCCGATTGGGACGGGCATCGCGGCCATTCCCCGTCGTTGTTCGTCAACGCCTCCACCTGGGCGCTGATGCTGGGCGACCGGCTGCTGCACCTGGAGGAGGACGGCAAGGTCGTCCTGGGCAGGATGGCCGGGCGCCTGGGCGAGGCCGTGGTGCGTCAGGCGCTGCGCCATGCCATGGGGCTGATGGGCCGGCAGTTCGTCATGGGCCGCACCATCGCCGAGGCGCTGGACCATTCCCGCGCCTGGGAGGCCAAGGGTTACCGCCATTCCTTCGATATGCTGGGCGAGGCGGCGCGGTGTGACGCGACGGCGCTCAACTACGTTCGTGCCTACGCCGACGCCATCGACGCCCTGGGCCGCCACGCCAAGGGGGCAGGCCCGGTGGCCGGGCCGGGCATCTCGGTCAAGCTGTCGGCGCTCCATCCCCGTTTCGAGATGGCGCAGCGCCGCCGGGTCATGGACGAACTGGTCCCGCGCCTGCTCGATCTTTGCCACCGGGCGCGCGACGCCGGTATCGGCCTGACCATCGACGCGGAAGAGGCCGACCGCCTGGAAATCTCCCTGGACGTCATCGAGGCGGCGCTGGCCGAGTCCGCCCTGGACGGCTGGACCGGATTCGGCATGGCGGTCCAGGCCTATCAGAAGCGGGCGCGGCCGGTGATCGCCTGGGCCGGTGCCCTGGCCGAGCGGCGAAAGCGGCGGATGATGATCCGTCTGGTCAAGGGCGCCTATTGGGACGGCGAGGTCAAGCGCGCCCAGGAACGCGGCCTGGCCGGCTTTCCGGTATTCACCGCCAAGGAGGCCACCGACGTCTCCTATCTGGCCTGCGCCGCCGACCTGCTGGCGCGGCCCGACCTGTTCTATCCCCAATTCGCCACCCACAACGCCCATACCGCCGCCGCCATCATCGAGATGGCCGGCGGGCGCGGCGACTGGGAATTCCAGCGCCTGCACGGCATGGGCGAAGCCCTCTACGCCCAGTTGGTGCCGGAGGTGGCCTGCCGCACCTATGCGCCGGTGGGATCGCATCAGGAGCTGTTGCCCTATCTGGTGCGCCGCCTGCTGGAGAACGGCGCCAACTCCTCCTTCGTCAGCCGCTTGGCCGACGAGGAGATTCCGGCCCATGTGGTGGCCGCCGATCCCCTGGCCGCCCTGGGGCGGATCGCGCCGCAGCCGGTGGTGGAGCCGGCGGCCCTGTTCGGTCCCCTGCGGCGCAATTCCAATGGTCTCGACCTGTCGTCGTCGGCGGTTCTTGCCGAGTTGGATCTGGCCCTGGCCGCCGCCTCGGTGCCCGAGCGGGCGGTGCCGGTCATCGGCGGCGAAGAGAAGGGCTCGGGGGCCGCCGGCGCGATCCTCGACCCCGCCGATCACCGCCGGGCGGTGGGAGAGGTCGTCGAGGCCGGTCCCGCCGAGATCGAGCAAGCCCTGGCCGCCGCCCGCGCCGCCTTTCCCGCCTGGGACGACCTGGGGGGCGAGGAACGGGCCGCCATCTTGGAACGGGCCGCCGACCGGCTGGAGGCCGAGCGGGCCCGTTTCATGGCCCTGGCCATCCGCGAGGCGGGCAAGACCATCCCCGACGCGCTGTCCGAGGTGCGCGAGGCCGTGGATTTCCTGCGCTTCTACGCCGCCGAGGCCCGCTCGCGCTTTGATGCGCCGCTGCGCCTGCCCGGCCCGGTGGGCGAACGCAACGAACTGATGCTGGGCGGACGCGGCGTCTTCGCCTGCATCTCGCCCTGGAACTTCCCCCTGGCCATTTTCATGGGTCAGGTGGCCGCCGCCCTGGCGGCCGGCAATACCGTGGTGGCCAAGCCGGCGCCCCAGACCCCGCTGATGGCGGTGGCGGCGGTGCGGCTGCTCCACGCCGCCGGGGTGCCGCCCCAGGCGCTGCACCTGCTGCCCGGCGGCCCGTTGGTCGGCGAGGCGCTGGCCGCCAGCCCCCTGGTGGACGGTATCGCCTTCACCGGTTCCACCGCCACGGCGCGGCACATCAACCGCCTGCGGGCCGCCATGGACGGCCCCCTGGCTCCGCTGATCGCCGAGACTGGCGGCCTCAACGCCATGATCGTCGATTCTTCGGCCCTGCCCGAGCAGGTGGTGGCCGATTGCCTGGAAAGCGCCTTCCGCTCGGCGGGACAGCGCTGCTCGGCGTTGCGCATCGCCTTCATCCAGCGCGAGGCCTGGACCCGCATCGAACCGCTGCTGGCCGGAGCCATGGCGGAGCTGTCGCTGGGCGATCCCGCCCTGCTCTCCACCGACGTGGGGCCGGTGATCGACGAGAGCGCCCGCCAGCGGCTGCTGGCCCATGGCGGGCGGCTGCGCCATGCCGGGCGCGCCATCGCCCAGGCCCCGTGCCCCGCCGAATGCCGCAACGGCACCTTCTTCGCTCCCATGGCCCATCTCCTGGAGAACCTGGACCTGCTGCAAGGCGAGGTGTTCGGCCCCATCCTGCACGTCGTCCCGTGGGAGGCCGGGCACCTGGACCAGGTCCTCGATTCCGTGGCGGCGACGGCCTACGGCCTGACGCTGGGCATCCATTCGCGCATCGACGCCACCATCGCCCAGGTGGTGGCCCGCGCCCGCATCGGCAACATCTACGTCAACCGCACCATGATCGGCGCGGTGGTGGGCTCGCAGCCCTTCGGCGGGCTGGGCCTGTCGGGAACCGGCGCCAAGGCCGGCGGCCCCAATACCCTGATCCGCTATGGGGTGGAACGCTGCCTGTCGGTCAATACCGCCGCCGCCGGGGGCGACGCGGCGTTGATGGCCGGGCCACAGCGGGATGGAACAAAATAGTGTAGCCGTTGCGGATAGGCCGCACTATATTTGCCATATTCAACTTAAGTCTTCCCTGCCGACGGATTTCATTGCGTTAAGGCAATTTTAAAATTGCGATTTCGCAATGTTGTCGTTGCGATTCGGCAATAACACTCAGAATCGCCCCGTCAGCTGGGCCAGCACCAGACGGAGCGGCCGGGGCCGGGGCTGCGCCACACGGCTGTCGAAGGGATTCCAGCCAGTCTTTTCAAGAACTTGCAGATAGCCATCCGCCAGAATGGCCGGCAGCAGCGCCGCCAACCCTCGCCGTCCGGGCCGCCCCCGCCGGGCCTCGGCCAGATGGTGGCGGGCACGCTCTCCCATCAGCCGGGCCACCGCTGTCAATGATTCGGTTGACGCCCGCCCATCCCGCACCGCCATGCCGCTGGTCCCGGCGGCATGCAGCAGATCCTCGGGCAACGTCAACTTGCCGATTGACAGATGATGACCCAAGGCGCGCAGGTTGCCGAGCAAACCCCAGGCGATGCCGACATGGCGGCCGGCCCGGCGGAACTCCTCGGTTTCGGCTCCCAGAACCGTCAGGGCCAGGACGGTGAGCGCGGCGGAACTGCGCTCGGCATAGCGCTCGGCTTCGGCCAGATCGGCGGGGGCGGCACCCTCCAGATCGTCCTGGCGGGCCGAGATCAGATCATCGAACGGCTCCAGCGGCAGGCCGTGGGCACGGATCAGTTCGCCCAGCGGCCGCGCCACCGGATGATTGTCGCAGGCACCGCCCTCCGCCCCGGCGATCAGGGCGTCCCGCCACCATTGCAGGCGGATCATCCCGGCCATGGGCTCGCGCACGCTTTCCTGCACCCTGGCGATCTCCACGTTGAAGGCGTAGAGCGACATCAGCGCCTCGCGCCGCTCCAAAGGCGCGAACAGGGCGGTGACGAAGCGGTCGCGGTCGAACTGCGACACCAGCCGGGCGGCGTGGGACAGCCCGGGGGAGGATGCGGTCGGGGCGGACATGGGACCTCGTTTCAACTGGAGCCCAACAGGGGAGCGTGGCATATATAGCCCTTCCCGCCCCTCGCTCCAATTGGAAGGCCGAACTCCTTGTCCCGCGCCGCCTCCGCTTCCCTCCCCGCCGCCAGCAAGACCGCCGCCCAGGAAAACTTCCCGGTGGCCTCCCTGCTGCTGCCCAAGCTCAAGCGCGCCACCATCATGGCCTACTATCATTTCGCCCGGCATGCCGACGACGTCGGTGATTCGCCCAGCCTTTCGCCCGAGGAAAAGGTCGCCGGACTCGATGCGCTGGACCGTGCCCTGCATGGCAAGGAAACCGGCCCGGCCCTGGTGCTGGCCGAGGAGTACCGCCGGGCGGTCGACGGCAACGAGGCGATGATCGAGCATGCCTCCCAATTGCTGCATGCCTTCCGCCGCGATTCCGTGCGCGATTACTGCGAGGATTGGGCCGACCTGATGGCATATTGCCGCTATTCCGCCGCGCCGGTCGGGCGCTTCCTGCTGGACCTGCACGGCGAATCCCACGAGACCTTCCCGCCGTCGGACGCCCTGTGCGCCGCGCTGCAGGTGCTGAACCACCTCCAGGATTGCGGCAAGGACTACCACGAGCTGAGGCGGGTCTACATTCCCCGCGACTGGCTGGCGGCCCGGGGCCTGACCGTTCAGGTGCTGGAAGGTGATCGCAGCCCCGCCGCCCTGCGCCAGGTCATCGACCAGATGCTGGACGCCACCGACGGACTGATCGAACTGGCCCAGCCGCTGACCGGCCGGGTCAGGGACCTGCGCATGCGGCTGCAATGCGCCGTCACCATACGGGTGGCGGAGAAGCTGTCGGCCCGCCTGCGCCGTGGCGACCCCCTGGCCGAGCGGGTCAAGCTCGGCAAGCTCGACTATGCCGGCGTGGTCCTGGTCGGTCTCTGGCGCGGGTTGACGGCGTGACGGTCCCGGGGACTCTCCATGTGGTGGGAGCCGGCCTCGCCGGCCTTGCCGCCGGTGTCGCCGCCGCCAAGGCCGGGGTACGGGTCGCGGTCCACGAGGCCGCCGGCCATGCCGGCGGGCGCTGCCGCTCGTTCCTCGATGAGCGCCTGGGCCGGGTGATCGACAACGGCAGCCATCTGGTGCTGGGCGCCAACCGCACCGCCCTGGCCTACGCGCGGGCCACCGGCGGCATCGAGGCCATGCTGGCGGCGCCGGCCGCCTTTCCCTTCGTCGATCTGGTCACCGGCAAGTCGTGGACGGTAACGCCCAAGCGCCTGCCCGCCGGGATCGGAGAGATTCTCAAGGCCCTGGGCCTGCCCTGGACCGGCAAGGCCGAAACAGTGGCCAGCCGGCTGGGCGAAACTCCCTCCTTCACCCGCCTGTGGCAGCCCATGTGCGAGGCGATCATGAACACCGCGCCCGACGAGGCGTCGGCCCGCATGTTCGCCTGGACCATGCGCAAGGCCCTGCTGGGTGGATCGGATGCGCTGACCCCGTGGATTTTCCCCGCCGGCCTGTCGGCCGCCCTGGTGGCGCCGGCCCTGGCGACCCTGTCGCTGTTCGGGGCGGAAACCCATTTTCGCCGCCGCCTCAAGGCGCTGGAGGCCGACACCCTGGTCTTCGACGATGCCGAGGTGCCGCTGGGCCCCGCCGACCGGGTGATCCTGGCCCTGCCGCCCTGGGTGACGGCCTCGCTGCTGCCGGGCCTGGTGCCCGACCTGCCGACCCGGCCCATCGTCAATGCCCATTTCCGGTGCGCCCAGCCGGTGGAACTGCCCCGCGACAGCCACTTCCTCGGTCTGGTCAATTCGTCGGGCCATTGGCTGTTCGCCCGTGGCGACGTGCTGTCGGTGACGGTGTCGGCCGCCGGAGCCCTGGTGGACATGGACAACGAATCCATCGCCGACCGCCTGTGGGACGAAATCCGCCGCGCCCTCGGGATGCCGCCCATCGCGCCGCCGCCCTATCGCATCATGAAGGAAAAGCGGGCCACCCTGGCCCATGACAACCACACCGTTGTCGTCCGCCCGGGACCGGTCAGCGGCCGCAACGGAGTTTTCCTTGCCGGCGACTGGATTGCCTCGCCCTGGCCCTGTACCATAGAGGCAGCCATCTCCAGCGGGCTGACCGCGGCGCGGTTGGCGCTGGCTCGGCCGGGCCTGACCTTCTAGGGCCCTGAGGTTTTCACGGGGCACACCTGCCGACGAATAGTCGACAAAGGTGCTTCACAATTGCCCCTGGAGTTCCTATCTTTTGCGGATCGTTTAGACGATTTCCAATTCCGTCCGGAACCCCTTGACGACATAGAGGTGAATTATGGCTTTTGAGCTTCCGCCGCTCCCCTTCGCCATTGATGCGCTGGAGCCCCACATTTCCGCCCGTACCTTTGAATTCCATCACGGCAAGCATCACGCCGCCTATGTGACCAACCTCAACAACCTGACCAAGGACACCGACCTGGCGTCCAAGTCGCTGGAAGAGGTGATCAAGGCGGCCGCCGCCGATCTGCCGGCCAAGCAGGGCATCTTCAACAACGCCGCCCAGGTGTGGAACCACACCTTCTTCTGGAATTGCCTGAAGAAGGGCGGCGGCGGCAAGCCGGGCGCCAAGCTGCTGGCCAAGATCGAGGCCGATCTGGGCGGCTTCGACAAGTTCAAGGAGGACTTCAAGGCGGCCGCGGTCGGCCAGTTCGGCTCGGGCTGGGCCTGGCTGGTGCTGGATGGCGGCAAGCTGAAGATCACCAAGACCGCCAACGCCGACCTGCCCCTGGCCCACGGCCAGAAGGCGCTGCTGACCGTCGACGTGTGGGAGCACGCCTATTACCTGGACTGGCAGAACCGCCGCCCCGATTTCGTCCAGTGCTTCCTGGACAATCTGGTGAACTGGGATTTCGTGGAAGCCAATCTCGGCTAGAGCCGGATGCTTCTCGGTCGAATCGCGTCGCGATTCGACCGAGAAGCTGAATCCGTCTCTAATCAATAAGTTAGAGGGCGATTCAGACAATAGATTGGCGCGCCGCAGCGCCGATCTATTGTCATCGCGCTCTAAAACCGCGGGACCGATGAAAAAGCCCCCTTCCCTTGCGGGTCGGGGGCTTTTTTACGTTCAAGACGTCATACGGCGATCAGCGCCGCCGCCACCGAGCGGTCCTCGGAAACCAGCACGTTGAAGGTACGGCAGGCGCCGCCGGTATCCATCAATTCCAAGGTGATGCCGGCGCCGCGCAGGGCGGCGCGCAGAGCCGGCGGGACCTGGGCCATGCGCTGGCCGCAGCCCAGCAGCAGAAGGCGCGGCTTCTCGGCCAGGGTCAGCAGCGGGGCAAGACTGTCCTCGGTGACCTGGACCAACTCGGTGGGAGCCCACGTCTGGGTGCGCTCGGGCAGAACCAGCACCGACCCTTCCCAGCGGATTCCGGCGATGGTGAAGCCGCCATCGCCGTATCCCTTGACGATCTGCCGGCCGGTCGGGATGAGGGGAGTGATGTCCATGGAAACGTTACGGCGCGGCGGCCGGGCCACCCTCGGCCGTTTCCGCCGCAATCTCTTCCGCCGCCTTGCCGGTGCGCAGGTTGAAGTAGATCAGCATGGGCATGGCCACGTAGATGGACGAGAAGGTGCCGATGATCAGGCCCCACAGCATGGCGATGGAGAAGCCGCGCAGCACCTCGCCGCCGACAAACAGCAATGCCAGTACGGTGACGAACACCGTGGACACCGTGAGGATGGTGCGCGCCAGGGTCTCGTTGACCGCCAGGTTCAGCAGGTCGTAGAGCGGCATGCTCTTGTACTTGCGCAGGTTCTCGCGCACCCGGTCGTATTCCACCACGGTATCGTTCACCGAATAGCCGGCGATGGTGAGAATCGCCGCCACCGTAGTCAGGTTGAATTCCAGACCGGTGATGGAGAACAGGCCGAAGGTGGTGATGACGTCGTGGAAGGTGGACACCAGGGCGCCGACGCCGAACTGCCACTCGAAGCGGAACCAGACGTACATGGCGATGGCCGCCAGGGCCAGAACCACGGCCAGGACACCGTCGCGCACCAGTTCGCCACCCACCTTGGGGCCGACGATCTCGACGCGGCGATAGGTGAAGCCCTCGCCCAGGGAAGCCTTGACCTTGGACAGGGCCGCCATCTGGGTCTTCTCGTCACCCTCCTGGCGCTGGACGCGGATCATCACGTCGCGGCCGGTGGTGCCGAATTCCTGCAAGCTGACCTCGCCCAGGCCCAGATGGCCCAGGGTGGCGCGCATGGTGTGCAGGTCGGCGGGGCCGGTGGTGGACTGCGCCTCGAGCAGGATGCCGCCGGCGAAGTCGATGCCGAAATTGAAGCCCTTCACCGCGATGGAGGTGAACGAGCCGATGATCAGGAAGGCGGTGATGCAGAACGCCGGCCAGCGATAGCGGATGAAGTCGAACTTGGTGCCATGGGGCAGGATGCGGTCGATCAGTCTCATGTCTCTCGCTCCTCGCCTTAATACAGCGGCAGGGTTTTGAGGCGCCGCCAGCGCACCCAGGTCACGACCATGATGCGGTTGACCAGCACGGCGGTGAACAGCGAGGCCAGCAGGCCGAGCGTCAGGGTGACGGCGAAGCCGCGGATGGGACCCGAGCCGAACTGGAACAGCAGGGCCGCCGCCACCAAGGTGGTGACGTGGGCGTCGAAAATGGTGCCGAAGGCGCGGTCGTAGCCGGCCTGGATGGCCGACATGATGGAGCGGCCGTTCCGCTGCTCCTCGCGCATGCGCTCGTAGATCAGCACGTTGGCGTCCACCGCCATGCCCATGGTCAGCACGATGCCGGCGATACCGGGCAGGGTCAGGGTGGCGCCCAGCATGGACAGCGAGGCCAGCAGCAGAACGAGGTTCAACACCATGGCGAGGTCGGCCAGGGCGCCCAGCGAGCCGTAGACGATGATCATCAGCACCACCACCAGGGCGAGGCCGAGCAGGCTGGCCACGGCACCGGCCTGGATGGAATCAGCGCCGAGATCGGGACCGACGGTCCGCTCCTCGAGGACCTGCAGCGGCGCCGGCAGGGCGCCGGCGCGCAGCAGCAGCGACAGATCCTGAGCCTGCTGCACCGAGAAACTGCCGGAAATGATGCCGGAACCGCCCAGGATGGGCTCGTTGATGCGCGGCGCGCTGATCACCTTCTCGTCCAGCACGATGGCCAGGAACTTGCCGGCATTCTCGCGGGTGGCATCGCCGAACTTCTTGGCGCCGCTGGCATTGAAGCGGAAGCTGACCACCGGGCGGCCTTCGGAATAGGTGGCCTTGGAATCCACCAGCATGTCGCCGCCCACCTCGATGCGCTTGCGCACCACGTAGGATTCGGGCATGCCCCGTTCCTTCTCGGCGGACGGCAGCAGCATGGAACCGGGCGGCACCCTGCCCTTGCCCGCTTCGTCGGCGGAGGTGGAATCGTCGAGTAGATGGAAGGTCAGCTTGGCGGTCTTGCCCAGCAGGGACTTGATGCGGTCGGGATCCTTGACGCCGGGCAACTGGACCACGATGCGGTCCTCGCCCTGGCGCTGGATGGAGGGCTCGCGGGTGCCCAGCTCATCGATACGGCGGCGCACGATCTCCAGCGATTGCTCGATGGCCGCGGTCTTGCGCGCCTTGACCGCCTGCTCGGAGTACTTGAGCACCATGGAGCCGTCGTCCTTGGCCTCCAAGGCCGCGTCCTGGTCGATCTTGCGCAGCAGGTCGCGGGCCTTGGCGCGGTCCTCGGCCTCGATGATCCGCAGATTGACCTGATCGCCCCTGGCGCCCAAATCCGAATACTTGATCTTTTCCTTGCGCAGCGTGCCGCGCACGCTTTCCACCAGCGAGGTCAGCTGTTCGCGGACCACGTAGGCGGTGTCCACCTCCAGCAACAGGTAGGACCCGCCCTGCAGGTCGAGGCCGAGGCTCACCGGCTGCAGCCAATGAGGCAGATGGTCGGCCTGCTCGCGGGACAGCATGTTCGGCGCCGCGAAGGCGATGCCGAGCAGACTGACAATCGCCACCAATGCGATCTTCCACATAGGGAAATGGTTCATGTCCCGGCCTGTGCTGGTTGGGATGGAGGAAAGAGCTTACTTGTCGGCCTTTTCGGCGGCGGGCTCGGCTTCGGGCTTTTCGTCCTTGGCCTTTTCGTCCTTGGCCTTGTCGTCCTTGGCGCCGGCCACCGGCTCGGTCTTGGACAACACCTCGGTGATGGTCGTGCGCAGGACGCGCACCCGCACGCCCTCGGCGATCTCGACAGACACTTCGGTGTCGTTGAGCAGCTTGTTGACGGTACCGATGATGCCACCGGCGGTGACGACGCGGTCGCCACGACGGAGCTGGCCCAGCATCTCCTTGTGCTGCTTCATCTTCTTCTGCTGCGGACGGATCAGCAGGAAGTAGAACACCACGAAGATCAGGATCAGAGGCAGGAACTGTTCCAGGGCGGCCATGGAACCACCGCCACCGGCGGCGGCCTGGGCGTAAGCGGGCGACACGAACATCACTGTCTCCTCGGGAAGTCGCGCTTCAACTGAATGCAGCGGGAATATAGCGGCCTATCGCCTGGATGCAAACGCCAAGTGGGAGACGCTGTGATTCGTACCGTGCCGTGTTACCATCCGCGCCCCCCAACCCGATGGAACACCGCCATGGTCAACGCCGAATCCCTCGAAGCCCTCAAGCGCATCGCCGAGGCCCTGGAACGCCTGTCGCCGCCGCCTTCCGCCACCCAGGACCTGTCGGCCGCCGACGCCTATGTCTGGCACGCCGATCCGGACCGGCTGGAGGCGGTGGCCAGCGTCAACCGGGTAGACATCGGCCTGCTGCAGGGAATCGAGCGCCAGCGCGAGCAGCTTCTTGCCAACACGCGGCGCTTCGCCGAGGGCTTGCCCGCCAACAACGCGCTGCTGTGGGGGGCGCGCGGCACCGGCAAGAGCTCGCTGGTCAAGGCGGTGCACGCCACCATTAATTCGGAAAAGCCGGGGACCCTGCTGCTGGTGGAAATCCACCGCGAGGACATCCCCTCCCTGCCCCGCTGCCTCCGCCTGCTGAAGGAAAGCGGCCGGCGCGCCGTGCTGTTTTGCGACGATCTGTCCTTCGACCAGCAGGACGACGCCTACAAGTCGCTGAAGGCGGTGCTGGAAGGCGGCATCGAGGGCCGGCCCGAGAACGTGCTGTTCTATGCCACCTCCAACCGCCGCCACCTGATGGCGCGGGACATGATCGACAACGAACGCTCGACCGCCATCAATCCCGGCGAGGCAGTGGAGGAAAAGGTCTCGCTGTCCGACCGCTTCGGCATGTGGCTGGGCTTCCACCACGTGGCGCAGGACACCTTCTTCGCCATCGTCGAGGGCTATGTGGCCCATTACGGCCTGCCCATCTCCACCGAGGACCTGCACGCGCAAGCCAACGAATGGTCGGTGACCCGCGGCTCGCGCTCGGGCCGCGTCGCCTGGCAGTTCATCCAGGATCTGGCCGGGCGGCTGGGAAAAAGTCTGTAGGAGTTCTCCTTTCCAGAGCCATGCGCGGGCTTGACCCGCGTATCCACGCGGTGCGGCCGGTATCCGACGGCGTCCGGACGGAACAGCGTGGATGCCCGGCACAAGGCCGGGCATGACGGTTGAAAAGGATTACGGCTTGATGGCCAGCCGTACCGCGCCCCAGTGCTTGTCGCGGACGGTGATGGGGCTGTCGAATTCCTTCAGTACCACGAAATTGCCGCCGCCCATGTCGCGGGGATAGGTCTGGACGAAGTGCGGCTGGACGTTGCGTGCCGCCACCAGCCCGGCCCGGTCGTCGAAGATGCGCCGGTTGCGGGAATTGCCGGTATTCCACACCTTTTCGCCCGGCCGCTGCGGCTGGGAGTACTTCTTGTTGTGGGTGCCGATATAGCCATTACGGTCGGCCACGCAGCAGATGATGATACGCGGGTCCTTGTCCAGCACCGTCTCGGTGAACTGATGCACCACCCGGTCGGTCAGGCCGGTATGGCGAGCCATGAATTGCTGGGGATCGGTATCGGCAATCGGGTCGTAATGGGTGTCGAACAGATCGGCTTCGGTAATTTCACCGGCTTTCAAGGCCTGCTCGAAGGCCTTGGTGACGCCGCCGGCCACGCCCTGCACCAGATCGATGTAAAGGCGTTCCTCGGCCCGGGCCTTGTCCTGGGCGGCGGCGATGGCCGCCAGCGCGCCTGACGGCACCTCGCGGAACCGCACGTGCAGGCCAAGGACGCTGGCCCCCACCGCATCGCAGGGCAGCGGACCGATGCCCTCCAGTTCCAAGATGCCGTTCTGCCCGACCAGTGACGGATCGTTGAGCCCGGCCAGCACCACGCCCTTGCTGGCCAGATCGCCAGTGTGCCCCTTGACCTCCTTGGCGCCGATCCGGCCCGAGAAGGCCAGCCCCAGCGCGACGCGCGGCACGGCGCGGCGATCGCCGGCCGCCGACGAACGCAGGATGATGCCGAGGCGGCGCTGCAGATCGCTGACGTCGCGGTTGACCACCATGGACAGCTCGTTGACCCGCTGGGCGGTGATACCGGTGCGCTCGGCCTGGCTCAGCACCGACTGGGCATGGCCGTGCACCGTGCTGGTGTGATCGGCGGCCTGCCCGGCATTGCCCTTGATGTCGGCGGTGGCTGACAACTGCATCTCGCTGGCGTGGTTCACTTCCTGGGCGATGGTGTTGATGTCCTGGATGGACAGCGTCACCTCCTCGACCATGGCCACCGTCTCGTCGGTGGCCTGGCCGATGGCCTGGGCCTGGGCGTTGACGCCCCGGATGCCGTCCTCGGTCAGCTTGGCCAGGCGCTTGACCTCGTCGGCCACCACGGCGAAGCCCTTGCCCATCTCGCCGGCCCGCGCCGCCTCGATGGTGGCGTTGAGCGCCAGCATGCGGGTCTGGCCGGCGATGGACTGGATCAGGCGGACCACGTCGCGGATGCGGCCGGTGGCCTCCTTCAGGCCGTCCACGGTGGCGGCGGCGGTTTCCATCTTCTGCTGGGCGGCGTCGGTCAGGCGCGAGGTGCCGTGGACCTTGGCGGAAATCTGCCGCGAGGTCTCCTCCAGCGCCTCGGTGGCGCCGGCCACCGACTGGACGTTGTCGCTGGTCACCGACACCGCCCCGGCCACCGCCTCGGCCATGGATTTCAGCTCGGTGGCCACCCCGGTCAGCTCGCGCGCCCCCTCGATCAGCCGTTTCACCTGCTTCTCGATGTCGCCGACGGTCAGCGCCACCTCGCGGTCGACGGTATCGGAAAGCGCCAGCATCTCGCGCTTCATCTTGCCGGCCTCGCCATGCTCGATATAGGTCGAGATGGCCAGGTCCATGTCCAGGAAGGCGGCGCGCAGCACGGCGCCGGCGATGTCGGGAAAGTGCGCCTTGTCGCACTTGGTGTGCAGTTCGACGATCAGCTTCTCCAGCACGAAGCAATAGCCGCCCAGGTACCAGTTGACATCCAGGCCGATGCGCTCGTGGGTGGCGCCGATGGTGACGGCGCGCTTGAAGTAATCGTCGTCGAAGCGGCCGGAGAACAGGCTGCTCCAATGGGCCTGCTGGCTCTGCTTCAGATGGCCGATCTTCGTCCCGCCGCCCAGCAGCGATTGCAGGTTCGGCCAGGCCATCAGGTGGGCGTAGAACGATTCCGCGATACCGGGAAGCGCGCCTTCGACCAGAGGGCCGACCGCCTTCATGGCCGATACCGCCTTGTCATCCAGACGGAGAAACTTTAGCCGGTCCCTGTTCTTGGACTCGGCCGCAACGTCGCCGGCCATGCGCCCCTCCTTGGAAGCCATCCCTCATGCCGCCCTATACGAACGGTCATTTATTTATGAGGTTAGGGTGGGCCGTTCATGCGCCGTGGTCAATACGCAATCATAGCAAAATGATACACTTTTCCCGCCGTTGCGACCTTATCTTGTAGATAATCGACGGGATTGACCGCTTCGGTTCCACGGCGAATTTCGAAGTGCAGTTGGGGCGAGGCGACCGAGCCGCTGGCCCCCACGGTGGCGATGGTCTGGCCGCGCTTGACCTGGTCGCCGCGCTTGACCATCAGCTTGTCGTTATGGGCATAGGCGGTCATCCAGTTGTCGGCATGCTTGACCAGCAGCAGGTTGCCGAAGCCCTTCAGTTCGTTGCCCACATAGGCCACCACGCCGTTCTCGGCGGCGCGCACCGCGGTGCCCCTGGCGGCGACGATGTTGATGCCGTCATTGTGCTGGCCCTTGCCGGGCAGCGGACCGAACTCGGCCACCACCTCGCCCTTGAGCGGCCACAGGAAGCTGGAAGCGGCCCGGGCCGGCGGCGCGGCAGGCAGCGAATGGGACGACGGCGAAGCCGCCGGAACCGGTGCCCTGGCATAGGCTGGGGGCTGGTCCGGCCTGGGCGTGGCCTTGCCCTCTCCCCCCGGCGCATTGGGCGAGCCCACCACGATGGAACCGGTGGAGCCGGAAGACGCCGGAGGCGCGGCCATGGCGGCTTGCGTCGTGGCTCCGCTTCCCTTGGCGCCGGGAATGGTCAGGCGCTCGCCCACATGCAGCACATAGGGCGCCCGTTTGCCGTTGGTGGCCGCCAGGGTGTTGAAATCCACCTTGAAGCGCCGGGCCAGCACCGACAGGGTGTCGCCCCTCTGCACCACGTAATCCTGGCCGCCGCCGGGCAGGCGCAGCACCGTTCCGGGCTGCAACTGGTAGGGCGGCTGCAGGTTGTTGGCCTCGATCAGGTCGCGGACGGCCAGGGAATAACGCCGCGCGATGCCATAGACGGTATCGCCGGCATAGACGGTCACCGTGGCCGGCCGCTGCACATGCAACGGGCCGTCGGGACCGCGCGATACGGGCACCCGCGAGTCGTAGCTGGGCGAGCACGCCGCCATCAGGCCGGCGAGCCCCAGAACCATAACCAGATGATGTGGCGCATGCCTCATACCCGCACTATAAGCGCGGCGAATGCCAGCGGCAATCATTCACAAGCCATTTATTCTTCCGGCATCCCCTCGACCAGCGGCACGAAGCGCACCGGCAGGAAGGGCTGGATGTCGATGCCGCGATCGGTCCTGGTGACCCGCACCAGTTCCTGGTCGATGCCGCCCACATCGCCGAGCGGCAGCACCATGATGCCGTCGGGCTTCAACTGCTCGACCAGGGCCGGGGGAATATCGGGCGCGGCGGCGGTGACCATGATCCGGTCGAAGGGCGCCTGCTCGGGCCAGCCGCGCGAACCGTCGCCGGCCCGGCAGGTGATGTTGTGCAGGCGCAGATGCTTGATGCGCGCCTCGGCCTCGGCCAGCAGCGGCTTGTGCCGCTCGACGGAATACAGACGGCGGCAAAGCCGCGCCAAGATCGCCGCCTGATAGCCCGATCCCGTCCCCACTTCCAGCACCTTCATGCGGTCGCCCACCTGCAGCGCCTGACTCATCAGGCCGACCACCAGGGGCTGGCTGACCGTCTGGCCGCAGGCGATGGGCAGCGCCGTATTCTCGTAGGCCTGGTCGAGAAAGGGCTCGGCGACGAAGAGATCGCGGGGAATGCGCTCGATGGCCGACAGCACCCTTGTGTCGACGACCCCCATGCGCCGCAATTCCATCAGCAGGCGGATGACGCGGGGCTCCGCCCTTTTCATCAAAAGGCCGTCTCCAGCGCCTTCATGTCGTCGCGATGGGTCAGGTCGAAGCACAGCGGCGTCACCGAGATGGCCCCGCGGCACACCGCCTCGATGTCGGTGCCGGGAGTGGAGCGCTCCTCGGCCCGCTGGGCGCCGATCCACACATAGGGTTCGCCGCGCGGGTCCTTGCGCTCCATGATGTCGTCGCCGATCTTGCGCTTGCCCTGCCGGGTGATCTCCACCCCGCTGACCGACGAGACGATCACGTCGGGAAAGTTGACGTTGATCAGCACGTTGTGGCTCCAGCCTTTGGCCAGCAGCCGGCGGATGACCTGCGGCGCCCAATGCTCGGCCGTGCCCCACTTCACCGGATGGGGATGGTTGATGAACTGGGACAGGGCGATGGCGGGAATCCCCAGGATGGTGCCTTCCATGGCCGCCGCGACGGTGCCGGAATAGGTGACGTCCTCGCCCAGGTTCGAGCCCCGGTTGATGCCCGACAGCACCAGATGGGGCTTCTTGGTCTTCAGCACGTGGTTGACGCCCAGCAGCACCGCGTCGGTGGGGGTGCCGTCCACCGCGTAGCGGCGGCTGGACACCTTGCGCACCCGCAGGGGCCGGCGGATGGTCAGCGAATGGCCGGCGGCGCTCTGTTCGGTTTCCGGCGCCACCACCCAGACATCCTTGGACAGCGTCCGGGCGATGCGCTCCAGCACCTTGATGCCCGGAGCGTTGATGCCGTCATCGTTGGAGATCAGGATGCGCAAGCTTGAGGGATCGGCAACCGGTTCGAACATCTCAGCCGATGACCTCCAGCCCGCCCATGTAGGGCCGCAGGACCTCGGGCACCTCGATGGAGCCATCCTCGCGCTGGTAGTTCTCCATCACGGCGATCAGGGTGCGGCCCACGGCGAGGCCCGAGCCGTTCAGCGTATGGACGAAGCGGGTCCCCTTCTCGCCCTCGGGGCGGAAGCGGGCCTTCATGCGCCGCGCCTGGAAGTCGCCGCAATTGGAGCACGACGAAATCTCGCGGTAGCGCTGCTGGCCGGGCAGCCACACCTCGATGTCATAGGTCTTCCGCGCCGAGAATCCCATGTCGCCGGTGCACAGCACGATGACGCGATAGGCCAGGCCCAGGCGCTGCAGCACCGTCTCGGCGCACCGGGTCATGCGCTCGTGTTCCTCGTCGGAAGCATCGGGATGGGCGACCGACACCATCTCGACCTTGTGGAACTGGTGCTGGCGGATCATGCCGCGGGTGTCCTTGCCCGCCGACCCGGCTTCCGAGCGGAAGCAAGGGGTCAGCGCCGTCATGCGCAGCGGCAGGGCCTTGTCCTCGAGAATCTCGTCGCCGACCAGATTGGTCAGGGGTACCTCGGCGGTGGGGATCAGCCAGTGGCCGGTATTGGTCTTGAACAGATCCTCGCTGAACTTGGGCAACTGGCCGGTGCCGAAGGCGGCGGCGTCCTTGACCATCAGCGGCGGGTCCATCTCGGTATAGCCGTGCTCGACCGTCTGGAGGTCCAGCATGAACTGGCCGATGGCGCGCTGCAGCCGGGCCAGCGGCCCTTTCAGCACCACGAAGCGGGCCCCCGACAGCTTGGCGGCGCCGTCGAAATCCATGCCCCCCAGCTTCTCGCCGATGGCATCGTGATCAAGCGCGGTGAAGGCGAATTCCCGGGGCGTGCCCCAGCGGCGCACTTCCACGTTGGCGCTCTCGTCCGGCCCCTCCGGCACGTCGCCGGCCGGCAGATTGGGGATGGACGCCAGGATGGCCTCGATCTCGGCGCCGAGCGCCCTGTCCTCTTCCTCGACCGCCGGCATGCGTTCCTTGAGCGCCGCCACCTCGTCCATCAATCCCTGAGCGTCGCCGCCCTGCTTCTTGAGGACGCCGATCTGCTTGGAGGCATCGTTGCGCCGGGCCTGCATCTCCTGGAAGGCGGTCTGCGCCGCGCGGCGCCTCGCATCCAGCTCGAGGATGGCGGCGGCCTTGGGCTCCAGGCCCCGGCGCTTCAGCCCTAAATCGAATCCGTCCGGGTTGTCGCGAATGGACTTGAGGTCATGCATGGCAAGAAATTCCGGTTACGCGTTGAAATCGGTCTCGTCGTGGGCGGTCTCGTCGCCGTCGTCGTCCTGTCCCTCGTCCCGCTTCCTCTCGGCCCAGCGGGCGGAGAAGATGGAGATTTCGTAGAGCCCCACCATGGGAATGGCCAGGGACAACTGGCTGACGATGTCGGGCGGCGTGACGACGGCGGCGAAGACGAAATTGCCCACGATGGCAAAGCGGCGCTTGTCGGCCAGCCCCTGGGCGGTGACCAGCCCGACCCGGGCCAGCAGGGTCAGCAGCACCGGCATCTGGAAGGCCAGCCCGAAGGCGAAGATCAGGGTCATGATCAACGACAGGGACTCGTTGACCTTGGCCTCCATCTGGATGGGCAGGGTGCTGGGGCCGCCGATCAGGTTCTCGAAGCCCAGCAGGTAGGTGTAGAGGTTGGGCAGAACCAGATAGTAGACCATGGCGGCGCCCAGGGCGAACAGGATGGGGGTCGCCAGCAGGAACGGCAGGAAGGCCTGCTTTTCATGCTTGTAGAGGCCCGGCGCCACGAAGGCCCACAATTGCCCGGCCCAGATGGGAAAGCACAGGGCGGCGCCGGCGAAGGCCGACACCTTCATGAAGGTGAAGAACGCCTCGGTGGGGGCGGTGTAGATCAGGCGGCGGTTGCCGCCCTTGGCCAGGGCCGCCTTGGAATAAGGCTCCAGCAGGAATTCGTAGATCTCGTTGGAGAAGTAGTAGCAGATTCCAAAGGCGATGATGAAGGTCACCGCCGACCAGATCAGCCGCCGACGCAGCTCGATCAGGTGCTCGAGCAACGGCATGGTCTTGTCGTCGTGGGAATCGCTCAAAATAAGTCCTCTAGGGTTCCGGCGGGCGGTTCGGCGCCTCGGCGGGCTTGATCTCTTCCGGGGGCGGCTCGGTGACCGAGGCCAGAACGGGCGGCGCGACCTCGGGGGCCGCGCTCATGTCCAGGGCCGGAAGCTCCATGGCCTTGGCCATCTCGCCGGTGGGATCGATGGCCTTGTCGACTTCCTGTCGCAGCAGGTTGACGTCCGAGACCTTGGACACCTGCTTCTTCAGTTCGTCCAGTTCGGACTCGCGCACCATGTCGTCCACACCGCGGTGGAACTCGGATGCCATTTCACGTGCCTTGCGGGTCCAGCGCCCCATCTGGCGTAGAACCACGGGCAGATCCTTTGGTCCAATGACGATCAGGCTGATCACGGCGATCAGCGCCATCTCGTCCCAGCCGATGTCGA
>JAVBXM010000232.1 GCA_030824585.1 Phaeospirillum sp.
CATGGAGAACTTGACGTTCTGCGTCTCGACACCTGAACCATCCGACTTGACGCGAATCTTCACGTTGTAGTCGATCACCCGCTTGATCGCGACCAGGACTTTCATTTGTCTTTCAATCCTCTAATCCGGAGCGCGAATAAATCGGCATCGCCGGGCGGAATTTGCTATTGCATCGCACAATATGACGGGAGGTGTGTGATGTCAACGCGCACCCCCCGGCACCCACAGCACGTCGGCGGCCCCATTGCCGTTGCCGACTCGGGCCAGGACAAACAGCAGATCCGACAGGCGATTGGCATAGATGACCGCCGTCGGATTGACCGCTTCCACCCCGGCCAGGGCGACCATCAGACGCTCGGCCCGGCGCACCACGGTACGGGCATGATGCAGATGGGCGGCCAGCGGTGAACCGGCGGGAAGGATGAAGGATTTGAGCGGCGCCAGGTTCCCGTTGGCGGCATCGATCTCGGCCTCCAGGCGGTCCACCTGTGACTGGACGACGCGCAGGCGCGCTCCCGGCGCCTCGTCGACGGCCGCCGGGGTGCACAGGTCGGCCCCCAGATCGAACAGGTCGTTCTGCAGCCTTTCCAGCAAAGGCATCATGTCGGGGCCGGCATGCAGTCGGGCCAGCCCGATCACCGCGTTGGCCTCGTCCACGGTCCCGTAGGCCTCGACCCGCAGGTCCTGCTTGCCCACCCGGGTGCCGTCGCCCAGTGAAGTCTTGCCCTTGTCGCCCGTCCGGGTATAGATGCGCGTCAGCGTGACCATCGCCCTGCCGTCCTTGTTGTCTGCCGAAAAGGTTTATGACACGGAGACGGGCGAAACCTCTATACTCGCCTTTCACCGATACGGCATCGAATTCGGACACCATGCGTCTATCCCCCATCATGAGCGGCTATATCGGGCGGCAGTTCGCCTCCGCCTTCGGCACGGTGCTGCTGGTGATTCTGGGGATCATCCTGCTGTTCGACGTGATCGAGCTGATCCGCCGCGCCGCCGCCCGCCCCGAACTGGGCATCGCGCCCATCCTGATGATGGCCTTCTTCAAGCTGCCGCAGATGCTGCACACCGTGCTGCCCTTCGCCGTGATGATCGGCGCCATGGTGTGCTTCTGGCGCCTGACCCGCACCCACGAACTGGTGGTGGCCCGCGCCGCCGGCATCTCGGCCTGGCAGTTCATCACCCCGGTCCTGGCCGTGGCCGGAATCTTCGGCATCTTCGAGATCACCGCCTTCAATCCCATGGCAGCGGCCATGTACGGCCGCTACGAGCGGCTGCAGGACGAATTGCTGGCCAACCGGCCCAGCGCCTTCGACCTGTCCGAGGGAGGCTTGTGGCTGCGCGAACCCCATAACGACGGCGAGATGGTCGTCTATTCGGAATCGGTGCGCCAGGAGGGGCTGGTCCTGCATATCCGCGACGCCCAATTCTTCCTCTACGACCGCCCCGACCACTTCCACCAGCGCATCGCCGCCGAATCCGCCTCGCTGGTCGACGGCACCTTCGAGGTGCGGCGCGCCTGGGTGATGGAGGGGGGCAAGCCTTCGACCTTCAAGGAGCAGATGCGCATCCCCACCCAACTGACGCTGGACCGCATCCACGACAACTTCGCCGCGCCCGAGACCCTGTCCTTCTGGCAACTGCCCGGCTTCATCCGTTTCTTCGAGCGGGCCGGCTTCACCGCCAACAAGCACCGCCTGTACCTGCAGTCGCTGCTGGCCTCGCCGGTGCTCTATTGCGGCATGGTGCTGATGGCGGCGGTGTTCTCGCTGCGGCCCAACACCCGTTCGGGCGGCCTGCTGGCCCGCATCGGCGGCGGCGTGGCCGCCGGCTTCGCCGTGTATTTCTTCTCCAAGGTGATCTATGCCCTGGGCCTGTCGGCCACCCTGCCGCAGACGCTGGCGGCCTGGACGCCGCCCCTGTTCGCCGGACTGATCGGCCTGTCGGGGCTGTTCCATCTCGAGGACGGTTGATGGGGCCGGCCCTGCTGCGCAGTCCCTGGACCTGGGCGGTCCTGGCCCTGGTGCCCCTGGTCCTGTTCCCCCGCATCGACATCGCCACCTCGGCGCTGTTCTTCGACGTGGCGACGCGCAGCTTTCCCTTCCGGGTCCACCCCCTGGGCGAATTCGCCCGCAAGACCTTGCCCGTCTTCCTGTTCGCCGCCGCCGGGCTGATCGCCCTGGCCGGTACCGCCGCCGCCATCCGCAAGCGCCCGGTGGCCGGCATCGGCCCGCGCATGGCCGTGCTGGTGGTGGCCTCCCTGGCCCTGGGGCCCGGCCTGGCGGTCAATGTCATCCTCAAGGACAATTGGGGGCGGGCGCGCCCCTCGACCATCGCCGAGTTCGCCGCCGGCCACCAGTCCGCCCGGCAACATACGCCGCCCCTGGTGGTATCGGACCAGTGCGATGACAATTGCTCGTTCCCCTCGGGTCATGCGGCGCTGGGCTTTTGGACGGTATCGCTGGCCCTGCTCGGCCCGCCCCGCCGCCGCCGGGCGGCCGTCGCCGCCGCCCTGGGATTCGGTGTCGCCATGGGAGCGGTCCGCATCGCCCAAGGCGGGCATTTTCTTTCGGATGTCGCCTTTTCGGGCGTTATCGTCGTCGGCCTGACCATGGGGTTGTACCGGCTGATTCGCCCCAACGACCGCAGTGCAGCAGAAAAAAATAATTATTACGAGCCTCTACACGGTCCGTAAGCCCCTATGCGGAGCCCTGATTCTCAGGTAATAATATAGGTTCAGGCTGACCTTGGCGCGTTGAGCCGGGCGGAATGCCCTCGCGTGGGTGCGGGGGAGTTTGTTTCCTTACGACGAGAATGACACATGGCATGGAACCGAGATAATCATGGCAGGGGCGAGCGCGGTCGCGGTCGTCGGGACGACTTTGGCGAGCCGGCTTTCGATCCGCGTCCTTCGCGGCCGATGGCGCCCAGCTCCTTCGACCGTCAGATGGTCAGTCAGGCGAACGTTAGCGCCACTGTGAAGTGGTTCAATGCCTCCAAGGGCTTCGGCTTCGTCGCCCCCTCCGACGGCAGCCCCGACGCCTTCCTGCATATTTCCGCGCTCGAGCGCGCCGGCCTGACCCAGGTCGCCGAAGGCGCCACCCTGGTGGTCGACCTCGGCGCCGGCCAGCGTGGCCCGCAGGTGGTGATGGTCCATGAAGTGGACAGCACCACCGCCACCCCGCGCGCCCCGCGCCGGGAAGAGCGTGGCCCGACCCAGACCGTCGAAGGCGTGGTCAAGTTCTTCTCCGCCGAGAAGGGCTTCGGCTTCGTCGCTTGCGACGAGGGCGGCAAGGATGTGTTCGTGCACGTGAAGGCGCTGGAGCGCTCCGGGATCAAGACCCTGGAATCCGGCCAGCGCGTCCGTGTCACCACGACCCTCGGGCTCAAGGGCCCGCAGGCGGATACGGTCGCGATCCTCTAGGTCGTAGGGCCAGGCCCTCCCATAAGGAGGGCCTGGTACGATCTTGAGGAATTTTGCTTGACCCGAATCCGGCATTCTGGTACCACAATGCTCATTACTGCTTTGTCTCCCTGAGATTAGGCGGGACACGGTGATGAGCCGGGTCCCGCCACTTTTTTGCCCATCCCCCTTTCCAGGCATCGGGTAGGGACCACCCCTCACCCATGTTGCGCCGCACAAAATCCTGTCGCATTCCACCGCCGTTTCGGTGCAGACTGTGCTTCGGGGATGCCTGCCAAGGATTGGGCTGAGGAACGAGAATGCTGGGACCCGCGGAACTTCGCGAAATCTACGACTGCCTCAAGGGCATGGGACTTGAACCGGTGCGGGTGGCCGATGGCCGCAGCCCGTACATCAATCCGGCCTTCGCCGCCGGCATGGCCCTTACCAAGGCCGTGCGCGGCAAGACCGCCAAGGTTCCCGCCGAAATATCGGCGGCCGAACCGGCCAAGCCGGAATAGCCGGCACTCTCCCCCGATCCGACGCCACCTGTCCTGAACGCATCAGGCGGGAAAGGATGATTCGCAGGCAAAGCGCCTTCGGCGGGATCGGGCCGGTCTCGAACGGCCGGCCATCCCACCACCCGGCTCACAGGCAGCCCTTCAGCCCCTCGCGGTAGCTGGGGTACTTCAGGCTGACACCGAGTTCCCGCTTCATCTTGGCGTTATGGACGCGCTTGTTGTCGGCGTAGAAGCTCAGCGCCATGGGCGACAGGGTCTCCCGGACCTCGTCCCAGGGGATTTCCGGTGGCGGCTCCACCTCCAGCAGGCGGCAGGCGTAGGCGATGACCTCCTGCGGCGGCGCCGCGTCGTCGTCGCACAGATTGTAGACGGCGCCGGGATGGGGCCGATCCAGCGAGGCCAGGACGGCGCCGGCGATGTCTTCCACATGGATGCGGCTGAAGACCTGGCCCGGCTTGACCACCCGGCGCGCCTGGCCGGCCCGCACCGTGTCCACCGCCGAACGGCCGGGGCCGTAAATCCCGGCCAGCCGGAAGATGTGCGCATCCAGGGCGCGCCAGCGCGTCTCGGCGGCCAGCCGGCGGCGCGAGCGCTCGAGACCGGGATTGGGCGGCGTCTCCTCGTCCACCCAGGCGCCGCCATGGTCGCCGTAGATTCCGGTGGTGGAAAGATAGCCGACCCAGGCGGGCGACGCCGCCGCCATGGCTCCGGCCATCTGGTCGAGCACCGGGTCGCCGGCGCCGTCGGGCGGCACCGACGACAGCACCGCGCCGACACCGTCCAGACAACCGGCCGGCAGCGGATGGTCGCGGTCGAAGGGCAGGACCTCGACGCCGGGACAATCCACCGCCTCGCCCGAGCGGGTGGTGCCGGTCACCCGCCAGCCCGCCTCGGCCAGCCGGCGGGCGATCACCCGGCCGGAAAAGCCCAGTCCGAACAGGAAAAATCGCTTGGCCATCTCTCTTCCCTTGCGCCGCCCTCACAATTGGCGAGACTACCCCCCCATGAGACCACACGCCATCCCCCTGCTGCTGCTGCCGCTGCTGTGGCTGCCCGCCCCCGCCGCGGCCGAGACCATCAATCCCAAGATGGAATACCGCACCTGCCTGACCCTGGCCCGCGCCAAGCCCGAGGAAGGCTGGGAAGAAGCCATTGCCTGGGGTTCGCTGGGCGGCGGCGAACCGGCGCGGCATTGCGCCGCGGTGGCACTGATCGGCCTGGGCAAGTACGAGGAGGCGGCCAAGCGGCTGGAAGCCCTGGCGGCCCTGAGCCGGCGCGAGGAAGCCCTGCGCGCCGAGATGCTGGCCCAGGCCGGCCAGGCCTGGCTGCTGGCCGGCAAGCCCCAACTGGCCCTGGCCGACCAGGATACCGCGCTCAAGCTGGTGCCCGGCCATCCCGAACTGATGCTGGACAAGGCGGTGACCCTGGCCTCGGTCAACCATTACGCCGAGGTGGCCGAACTGCTCAGCGCCCTGCTCAAGGTCCAGCCCAACCGCATCGAGGCCATGGTGCTGCGCGCCGTGGCCTATCGCTACCTGGACAAGCTGGAACTGGCCAAGGACGACCTGTCCCGCGCCCTGGTCCTCGATCCGGCCTTTCCCGACGCCCTGCTGGAACGCGGCATCATCCGCCGCCTGGAAGAGAACGATGCCGGAGCGCGCGACGACTGGATGAAGGCCATCGCCGCCGCCCCGGAAAGCGCCGCCGCCGATACCGCCCGGCGGAATCTGGAGATGATGGACGTCAAGATGAAGTAGGTCGCATACTTTTAGGCGATATTTATGCCTGAACTCATGACCACTGAGTGCCTGTAATTTATTGCAATCAATTTTAAGGCCCGTATCATCGGGCCTCGGACATACCGCTGCCAGCCAAATGTGGGGCGGAAAATTATAGCGCCACCGGTCACGGCGGCCAGGACAAGCAAAAGGGCATCCCGGGAAAACCGATCCCCGATCGGCTGAACCAACCGGGAACTGCCACCGCCGTCTCTCCCGAAGCACCCCGGAGATGACGGATGTCTGGTCGAGGTGATGGCCGTGCCGCCGGAATTGCATAATGAAGACACAGGATCATATCGTCAGCATCAACGGCCGGGACTTCGTGTTCCGGGACTTCGCCGGCTCGTCCACGGTCCCCATCGTCATCTCCGAACTTGGCCAGGGGACCTACCGCTTGCGCGAAATCCCCCTGGAGCCCGGAGACGTGGTCATCGACATCGGCGCCAATGTGGGGATCATCTCGATCATCCTGGCGGCATTCCGGCCCCAGATCACCGTCCACGCCTTCGAGCCCGTTCCGGAAACCTATGAGAGCCTGTGCCACAACGTCGAAGCCGCTGGCCTCAGCGACCGGATCAAGACCTATAACCGCGCCGTGGCCGGCAGCAACGAGCCCCTGGAAATCACCTTCGATCCCAACAACAGCGGCAGTTCCAGCGCCTTTATGGCGGGCCCCGGCGCGCCCGGGGCCAGGCGGGTCCGGGTCGAGGCGCTGACCCTGGACGAGATTTTCCGCGCCAACGGCATTGAGAGATGCAAATTGCTCAAGCTGGATGCCGAAGGGGCCGAGTATGACATCTTGTCCTCGACCGGCATGCTGAATCGGGTCGACTACCTGGTGGGGGAGTTTCACGGCAGCCCGGAATTGAGCGCGCATGGAAAGACCATAGAAAAGCTCTACGAGATGGTGTCGCGGGTCCTTCCCGCCGATCGTCTGTGCATTTCCGGAGTTTTCGCCCAGCCGACCCCGGAGGGCACGAAATTCCTGTTCGAACCCGATCTGGGCCTGATGACCGCATCGCGATGGGAAGGACTCGCCAGGCCGGCCTGACCGGCGAGTCCGGATCGAACCTACAGCCGGCGGGCTTCCTCGTCCTTGGTTAGGGTGGTCAGCGCCAGGGCATGAACGCGGCCGGCCAGTTCCTCGGCCAGCAGGGCATTGACCATGCGGTGACGCTCGACCCGGCTCTTGCCGGCGAAAACCTCGGAAACGATCTCCAGGCGGAAATGGCTTTCTCCCTGGGGATTGTGGCCGGCATGCCCGGCATGACGGTTGGACTCGTCGATGATGTCCAGGCGCGACGGCGCCAGCCCCTCTTCGAGTTTCTTGCGCATCACCGGCGTCACTTGCATATCCTGGCCCTTTCGCCCGATTGAACCTTCCCCAATTGGGGCCAACGGACGCCGCCGTCAAGAGGCCGTTGGGCAGAGCCATAATTTCCGCTCCCGCCTTGCCTTGGGGCTAACGAGCCTCCATTATGACCGGTGCCATGAAAGCGACCAACGCCCGCAGATCCTGGCGGCCGGCCTTCGGCCCCACCCCGGCGCAACCGGCCACCCGCCGGTGCGACCATCCCGGCTGCGCCCTGGAAGCCGAGTACCGCGCCCCCCAGGCCCGCGACCGGCTGACCGATTACTACTGGTTCTGCCTGGGCCACGTGCGCGAGTACAATTCCGCCTGGAACTACTACGCCGGCATGGGTGCCGAGGA
Source organism: Phaeospirillum sp. (assembly GCA_030824585.1). Taxonomy (GTDB): domain Bacteria; phylum Pseudomonadota; class Alphaproteobacteria; order Rhodospirillales; family Magnetospirillaceae; genus Phaeospirillum. Next base: position 7,417 of record JAVBXM010000232.1, read on the forward strand.
GATCGAGGCCGAGCTGCGCAAGGACACCACCTGGCAACGCCCCACCTGGCCGCTGGGCATCCAGGGCGCCAAGCGCGGGTTCGCCTACACCATCCACGACCCGTTCGAGGTATTCGAGGACGCCGCCACCGAGGAGGCCCGGCCCAAGGCCCGCGCGGCCACCCCCGAGGAAGAGGCCATGAGGGTCCTCGAACTGACCCCGCCGCTGACCGCCGAGGCGCTGAAGGCCCGCTACAAGGAGCTGGTCAAACAGCACCATCCCGACGCCAACAACGGCGACAAGGATGCCGAGGAGCGCTTCAAGCGCATCAACCACGCCTACAACACCCTGAAGCTCAGCCTGAGCCTTTAGCAGCCCCCTAGGACGAGAGTATGACTTCCAAGACGCAAAGCCCGCTTGCCTCCGACCATCCCCTGGCCATGCCCGACACCGAAGTCTCCGCCCGCGAGGTATTCGGCATCGACATCGACATGAAGGTCCCCGCCTTCTCGGTGGGCAGCGAGCACGTCCCGGACGTGGACCCGGCCTACCGCTTCGACCCGGACACCACCAAGGCCATCCTGGCGGGCTTCGCCTATAACCGCCGCGTCATGGTCCAGGGCTATCACGGCACGGGCAAGTCCACCCATATCGAGCAGGTGGCCGCACGCCTCAACTGGCCGTGCATCCGCGTCAACCTGGACAGCCACGTCAGCCGCATCGACCTGATCGGCAAGGACGCCATCGTGGTCAAGGACGGCAAGCAGATCACCGAGTTCCGCGAAGGCATGCTGCCCTGGGCCTTGCAGCATCCCTGCGCCCTGGTGTTCGACGAGTACGACGCCGGCCGCCCCGACGTGATGTTCGTGATCCAGCGTGTCCTCGAGGTGGAAGGCCGCCTGACCCTGCTGGACCAGAACCGGGTGATCCGGCCGCACGCCGCCTTCCGTCTGTTCGCTACCGCCAATACCGTCGGCCTGGGCGACACCACCGGCCTCTATCACGGCACCCAGCAGATCAACCAGGGCCAGATGGACCGCTGGAACATCGTCGCCACCCTGAACTACCTGGCCCATGACGACGAATGTTCCATCGTGGTGACCAAGCTGAAGGATTACGACACTCCCGAGGGCCGCGACCTGGTGTCCAAGATGGTCATGCTGGCCGACCTCACCCGGTCGGGCTTCATGAACGGCGACATCTCGACGGTGATGAGCCCGCGCACGGTGATCACCTGGGCCGAGAACACCCGCATCTTCGGCGACCACGCCTACGCCTTCCGCGTGACCTTCCTCAACAAGTGCGACGAGGTGGAACGGCCGATCCTGGCCGAATACTACCAGCGCTGCTTCGGCACGGACCTGCCCGAGGGGCCGGCCCGTATGCTGGCATAGGAGCCGGGGAGCAATCTTGCAGCAGAACTCCACGGGCAAGGACGGCACCAGGGGCGAAAGCGTCGGAGACACCATCCGCCGCACCACCGCCGCCACGCTGAAGGCCATGTCCGGCCATTCCGACCTGGATGTCGGCTTCGCCGCCGGCAACGGCAGCGTGCGCGGCACGGAAATCCGCCTGCCCGCGCCGCCGCGCGCCATCCTGGCCTCGGACCTGGCCCGCCTGCGCGGCACCGCCGACGCCATCGCGCTCCGGCTGCGCTACCACGACGACACGGTGCACGTGCGGCGCATGCCGCAACTGCCCGACGCGCGGAAGATCTACGACATGGTCGAGCAGGCCCGGGTCGAGGCCCTGGGGGCGCGGCTGATGCCCGGCGCGGCCGCCAACATCGCCGAGGTGCTGGAGGTCAAGGCCCGCGCCGAAGGCCTGGACCGCGCCGTCCGGCGCGAGCAGGTGCCCCTGGCCGACGCCATGCGCCTGATCGCCCGCGAGGTGTTCGCCGGGCTGGAGCCGCCACCCTCGGCCAAGACCGCCGTGGATTTGTGGCGCGACGAGATCAAGGCCAAGGCCGGCCCGACCCTGGAAAACCTCAAGGGCCTGCTGCGCGACCAGGAAGGTTTCGCCAAGGGCCTGCACAAGCTGCTGCGCGACCTGGATTTCGGCACCGACCAGTCGTCGGAATCCGAGGAATCCGAGAATTCCGAGCAGAGCGGCCAGGAACAGGACGCCCAGGGCGCCGGCCAGGAAAAGGAAGGCGAGCAGGAGGGCCAGGGGCCGCAGCAGGAAGGCGACACCCAGGCGCCGGGCTCGTCGGAGGGCAGCGGCGAGGACCAGGGCGAGGGCGACGGCGAGGAGATGATGCTCACCGGCACCGGCACCGAGGAGCCCGGCGGCCCGTCCAAGCAGAGCCAGGAGCAACTGTCCAATTCCGCCGCCTTCCACGACCGGCCCTACCGCCCCTACACCACCCAGTACGACCAGACCATCACCGCCGAGGATCTGTGCGAGCAGGAGGAACTGAACCGCCTGCGCCGCCAGTTGGACCAGCAATTGTCCCACCTGCAGGGCGTGGTGTCCAAGCTGGCCAACCGCCTGCAGCGCAAGCTGATGGCCCAGCAGACCCGCAATTGGGATTTCGACCTGGAAGAGGGCATGCTCGACACCGGGCGGCTGGCGCGCATCGTCGCCAACCCCATGCATTCCCTGTCCTTCAAGATCGAGAAGGAAACCAATTTCCGCGACACGGTGGTGAGCCTGCTCATCGACAATTCCGGCTCCATGCGCGGCCGGCCCATCACCGTGGCGGCCATGAGCGCCGACATCCTGGCCCGCACCCTGGAACGCTGCGGCGTCAAGGTCGAGGTGCTGGGCTTCACCACCCGGGCGTGGAAGGGCGGCTCGGCGCGCGAGAAGTGGCAGGCCGAGGGCAAGCCGGCCAATCCGGGGCGCCTCAACGACCTGCGCCACATCGTCTACAAGGCGGCCGACGCCCCCTGGCGCCGGGTGCGGCGCAATCTGGGCCTGATGCTGCGCGAAGGCATCTTGAAGGAGAATATCGACGGCGAGGCGCTGATGTGGGCGCACGAGCGCCTGATCGCGCGGTCGGAGCAGCGGCGTATCCTGATGGTCATCTCGGACGGCGCGCCGGTGGACGATTCGACGCTCTCGGCCAATCCCGGCAACACTCTGGAAAAGCATCTGCGCGACGTCATCACCTTCATCGAGAACCGTTCGCCGGTGGAACTGGTGGCCATCGGCATCGGCCATGACGTCACCCGTTATTACCGGCGTGCCGTCACCATCATGGACGCCGAGGAACTGGGCGGCACCATGATGCGCCAGCTGACCTCCCTGTTCGACGACGAGGCAGAGGCCCCGAGCGGCCGCCGCCGGGCGGGATGACCATGAACGGCGGCAGCGTGGCGATCAACCATCCCAGCCGCCCGGACAAGGAGTCCGAAACCGCCCGCCCCTCGCGGCTGCCACGCCCCCGGCTGCTGCTTGGACTGATCACCGCCATCGCGGTGCTGGGCGGCATGGCCGGGCTGTCCACCCTGACCTGGTTCGACCACCAGGCGACCCTGGCCGACTGGAGCAGCAATCTCCGCCTGTCGGCCCGGCTGGTGGAATCCCACGCCCGCGCCGCCCACAATACCGCCCACGCCAATCTCGGCATGATCATCGACCATGTGGCGACCCGGCCGCTGGCGACGCTGAAGGAGTCCCGCCCCGAGCGCGAATGGCTGGATTCTGTGCTCGCCAACCTTCCCTATGGCGTGGCTATCGCCATCCACGACGAGCGTGGCGACCCGATCCTGGCCACCGACCGCATGGGCCTGTTCGCCGCCAACGCCGCCCATCGCGACTATTTCGCCCTGCCCCTGGCCCGCCCCGACCGCACGGTGATGAGCGCCGTGGTATCGGGGCGCGGCGACCAGGGACGGGTGATCATCTTCAGCCGGGCCATCCAGGACCGCGCCGGCCGCTCCCTGGGGGTGGCGGAAATCGCCGTCAAGACCGACTACTTCATCGATTTCTACCGTGACATGCAGCCGGAACCGGGCTCCATCTTCCTGGTGTCGCGCCTGGATGGCGGGCTGGTGGCGCGCTATCCCATGCCCGACGCCACCTTCACCCGCTTCGACACGACCAAGCCGCCGTTCACCCGTTTCGCCCAGGCCCCGTCCGGCGTCTACCGCTCGGCTTCGGTGGTGGACGGCATCGAGCGGCTGGTGGCCTACCGCAACCTTCCCGACCTGGAGATGGTGGTCACCTCGGGCATGCCCACCGACACGGTGTTCCGCGAATGGAGCGTGCGCACCAAGCGCAACGTGCTGCTGTTCGTCGGCGCCATGGCGCTGCTGCTGATCCTGGCGGCCATCACCAGCGAAAGCCTGCGGCACGAGACCCGGCTGTTGACCACCGGCGAACGCCGCACCCGCGACCTGACCAACGCCCTGGCGGAAAAGGACGTGCTGTTCCAGGAAGTCCACCACCGGGTGAAGAACAACCTGCAGGTCATCTCCAGCCTGCTGACCATGCAGTCGCTGCACGTCACCGACGAGAAGGTCAAGGCGACGCTGAAGGACGCCCTGGACCGCATCCACTCCATGGGCCTGGTGCACCAGACCCTCTACGAGCGCAACCTGGCCTCCAACGTGGACCTGGGCACCTATTTCGGCAAGCTGGCCGAGGCCCTGGCCAATTCCTATTCCACCACTCCCGGCGGCGTCACCGTCGAGGTGGAGGTGGAGGGTACCCTGGACCTGGAACGCGCCGTGCCGCTGGGCATGCTGGCCAACGAGGTGCTGTCCAACGCCCTGAAGCACGCCTTTTCCGACGGACGGCGCGGCACCATCTGGGTCACCCTGGTGCGCGAGGCCGGCGAGTGGCACTTCACGGTGCGCGACAACGGCGTGGGCATGCCCGACAAGCCGGGACGCGGCATCGGCATCGGCCTGATCCGCGCCCTGTCCCGCCAGTTGGGCGGCCGCTCCCACATCTTCGTGGACGAGGGAACGGTGGTGTCGGTGACGTTCCCGGCGTAATACGCCCGCTTTTCCCTACTTGGCCTTGGGCCGGAAGGCCTTGCATACCGCGGGATCGGTGTCGATGAACGGGCCGCCGATCAGGTCGATGCAATAGGGCACCGCCGGCATCACCGCGTTCAGGCAATCGGCGATGGCCGAAGGCTTGCCCGGCAGGTTGATGATCAGGCTATTGCCCCGGATGCCCGCCGTCTGGCGCGACAGGATGGCGGTAGGCACCACCTTCAGGCTTGCACTGCGCATCAGTTCGCCAAAACCCGGCATCATCTTGTCGCACACTGCCTCGGTGGCCTCGGGGGTCACGTCGCGGGGCGCCGGGCCGGTGCCGCCGGTGGTGACGATCAGGGCGCAGCCCTCCACATCGGCCAGTTCCTTGAGCGTCGCCTCGATCAGCGCCTGCTCGTCCTCGATGACCCGGGCCACCGGCCGCCACGGCGTGGACAGGAAGCGGGTCATCTCGGCGATGATGGCCGGCCCGCCCTTGTCCTCGTAGATCCCCCGGCTGGCGCGGTCCGAGATGGTGACGACCCCGATGGCGACGGGCTGATCGGTCATGGCGGTTTTCTCCTGGAAAAGACCGGTGGAGTGTGATGACCTCGGCAGAACGGGTCAAGAGCATGAGGGCACCATGATCATCACCACCACCGATTCCGTCGAGGACAAGCGCATCGTCGCCTATCTCGGCATCGTCTGCGGCGACGCGGTCATGGGCACCAACATCTTCCGCGACATGATGGCCAGCGTGCGCGATATCGTCGGCGGCCGCTCGGGCGCCTACGAGACGGTGTTGCGTCAGGCCAAGGAAGCCGCCCTGGCCGACATGCAGGCCCAGGCCGCCCAACTGGGCGCCGACGCGGTGGTGGCCGTCGACCTGGACTACGACACGGTGGCCGGCGACGGCAAGACCATGCTGATCGTTTCGGCCAACGGCACGGCGGTCAAGCTCGGTTAATGATAAGTTAAGAATCACAAGGCGTTCTACGACGTCCTTCAGATATTCCGTGACTTTTCGCCCGTAATTCCGCTAGATGATTGGATTCTAGTTCAGCGGATGCGCGGCCGTGTCTGTTCGCCTTGTCTTTGCCGTCCTGACCCTGGCCTTGCTGGGCGCGTGTTCATCGCCGCCGCCCCGGCTGGCCGCGCCGCCGCCCATCCTCGATCCCGATTCCGCCTGCCTGAAGGATCTGCGTGACCGCCGCATGGCCTTCGAGCCCCAGGCGGCGCTCGGCAATTCCGGCACCTGCGCCATCGCCAATCCGGTCAAGGTGACCGCCGATTCCCAGACCTCGTGGAACCGTCCCGGCGTGATGTCGTGCTCCATGGCGCGCACCGTCGAGCGTTTCGAGACCCAGGTGGTCCAAGCCGCCGCCCAGCGCATCTTCGGGCAGAAGGTGGCGAAGCTTCACCACATGGGCACCTACAATTGCCGCACCCGCCGCACCGAGACCACGGTGGCCTCGGCCGACATGGGCAGCCGCGGCGGCCGCCTGTCCGAGCACGGCAAGGGCCAGGCCATCGACGTCGGCGGCTTCGAGCTGGCCGACGGCACCATGATCTCGGTGAAGACGGACTGGAAGGGCGCCGGCAAGAAAAGCGAGTTCCTGCAGGCGGTGGCCCGGGCCTCGTGCGAGCACTTCAACGTGGTGCTCACCCCCAACCACAACAAGCTGCACGCCGACCACCTGCACCTGGACATCGGCCCGCACAAGCTTTGCTCGATGTAATACCAAGCTGCGATAAGGCCAACTCATCGCGGCTTGGTTAGGCGCAAAGCGCCGCGCGCCTGAGGGCGCGGAAGGCAAGGGCGCCCGCGCCCGCCCGCCGCCCGAGGGCGTCGCGGCGACCGGTTCCGATCACCGCGGCTTGATATAAGCAGGCGAAGGGGCGAAGCCCCCTCCGCCTTTTCCCTTTTCCCTACAGCACCGTCAGCATGCTGGCCACCAGCGGGTGACGGACGATGTCCTTTTCATCCAACGTGACCACCGAGACATCGGGCAGTTCGGAAAGCCGCGCCGCGATGTCGGCCAGGCCGGATATGCCGGGCAGCAGGTCGCTCTGGTCGGGGTCGCCGGTCAGCACCATGGTGGAGTGCCAGCCCAGGCGGGTCAGCAGCATCTTGATCTGGCCGTAGGTGCAGTTCTGCGCCTCGTCGATGACGATGAAGGCGTTGTTCAGCGTCCGTCCGCGCATATAGGCGATGGGAGCGATCTCGATGGAGCCGTCGGCCAGCAGGGCGCGCAGCCGCTTGCCGCCCAGGCGGTCGGACAGGGCGTCGTAGAGCGGCCGCAGGTAAGGCGCCATCTTCTCCTGCAGGTCGCCGGGCAGGAAGCCCAGGCTTTCCCCGGCCTCCACCGCCGGGCGCGACAGCATGATGCGCGCCACCTTGCCTTCCTCGAAGGCTTCCACCGCCGCCGAGATGGCCAGATAGGTCTTGCCCGTCCCCGCCGGCCCCAGGGCCACCGTCAGGTTGCCGTCGCCGATCGCCTTGAGCAGCTGGCGCTGGTTGTCGCTTTGCGGGCGCACCTTGCGCACATAGCTCTGCTCGCGGTGCAGATCATCGTCGCCCAGCGGGCTCCAGGCCTTTTCGGCAGGGTAAAGCGACACCACCGGCTCATTCTTCGACGCGGCAATCCGCGTAGCGCGCTTGGCCATCTGGGACTCCTTCGCAAACACTGAGGGGATGAGGCAACAAAAAAGGGCCTCTCGACACGAGAGACCCCTGATGGGAGAGGCGGACTTCGCTGCGGCCCGCAAGCGGCGGGCGACCCTGTCCCGAAATGTATTCCGGTGCTCGGTCCAAGCAGCGAATCAACGTGGATTCCTCCGTCCGCGATCACAACCCGCAAAAACCTTAACCAACGGCGACTCGGCTTGTCGACAACAAATCGGCCCCGTCACGCGATTGTAATACCATATATGGAGTTAATGGGATGTGAACGGATTCACGTATGGCGGCGGTCCGATAAATCGAGCCGCCTCAAGCCCCTCCGTCGCCGGGCGCTTCGCTTGGCTCTCGCGGCATAAGCCGCGGCGGGCCTTGCCCTTGCCTCCGGCCCCATGGGCCGTCGGATTTTGCCCCTCAGTCGCCGGGCGCTTCGCTTGGCTCTCGCGGCATAAGCCGCGGCGGGCCTTGCCCTTGCCTCCGGCCCCATGGGCCGTCGGATTTTGCCCCTCAGTCGCCGGATGAAAGCGTCGGCGGCGTCACCCGGATGGAGGTGATCTGGTTGCGCTGGCGCCGGGCGATCTCGAAGCGGAAGCCGTAGAAGCGGAATACCTGCCCCACGTCGGGAATCTGCCGTGCCTCGTGCAGGACCAGGCCGGCGATGGTGGCGGCCTCCTCGTCGGGCAGGCGCCACTCGAACTGACGGTTGAGGTCGCGGATGGTCACCGAGCCGTCGACGATGTACGAACCGTCCGATTGCGGCCGCACACCCGCCACCGCCACGTCGTGCTCGTCGGAAATGTCGCCGACGATCTCCTCCAGGATGTCTTCCAGGGTCACCACGCCCATCAGGGTGCCGTACTCGTCCACCACCAGGGCGAAATGCTCGCGCCGCGACCGGAAAGCCTGCAATTGCTCGAGAAGGGTGGTGGAATCGGGAATGAACCAGGGGGGAGAGGCCAGTTCGGTCACGTCCAGGGTGTCCAGGTCGCCCTCCAGGGAGCGGATAGCGCGCAGCAGGTCCTTGGCGTGGACCACGCCGACGATGTTGTCGGGATCGTCCTTCCACAGCGGCACGCGGGAAAACGGCGAACTGACCACCAGTTCCAGGATCTCGGCGGCGGGCCGCCCGGCATCGGCGGTGACCACGCCGCGCCGGTGGGTCATCACCTGCTCCACCTCCACGTCGCCCAGTTCCAGGATGGAGCGCAGCATGCGGCGCTCCTCGCGGACCTCTTCCTCGCCGGCGTGGACCTCGATGGCGCCCTTCAGCTCCATCATCGAGGCCTCGACGCTGACCGCCGTCGAGTACTTGGCGCCGAACAGGCGGAACAACCCCATGACCACCACCTCGACGGTGCGCACGAAGGGGGTCAGCAGCCAGACCACGGCGGTGACCGGGCCCGAGAACAGCAGCGCCACGCGATTGGCATGATAGATGGCGTAGGTCTTGGGCAGCACCTCGCCGAACACCACGATGATCACCGTCATGCCCGCCGAGGCATAGGCGATGCCGGCATCGCCGAACAGGCCGACCAGCAGGCCGGTGGCCAGGGACGAGGACAGGGTATGGGTCAGGCTGTTGCCGATCAGCAGGGCGCCGATCAGCCGCTGGCGGGCGTCGATCAGGCGATTGACCCGCCGCGCCGGCAGGCTGCCGTCCTGCTCCAACTGATGCATCACCGGGCGCGACACGGCGGTCAGCGCCGTCTCGGTGCCGGCGAAGAACGCCGATCCCGCCTGCAGCACCACGATGGCGACTACCGAAAGGGTAAGGAAAAGCGTGCCCTGGTCCATTACCGCCATTCCCCCGTTAATGTCCCGCGGCCATCTCCGCCAGCATGGAGGCCAGCTCGGCTTCCGGCACCTCGCGGGTCAGGAAGCTTTTGCCGATGCCCTTGGCCATCACGAAGGTGACCTTGCCGTCCTTGACCTTCTTGTCGCCGGCCATGTGGTGGATCAGCCGGTCCACCGCCCACAGCCGGGGCTTGGGCAGGGCGACGGGCAGGCCCACCGCGTTCAGGTGCCGCTCCAGCCGTTCGGCGTCGGCAGCCGGCGCCATCCCCAGGCGGACCGACAGGCGCAGCGCCATGACCATGCCCAGCGCCACCGCCTCGCCATGCAATATTTCCTCGGAAAAGCCGGTCTCCGCCTCCAGGGCATGGCCGAAGGTGTGGCCGAGATTGAGCAGGGCGCGCACGCCGCCTTCCCGCTCGTCGGCGGCGACAATGCGGGCCTTGGCGCGGCACGAGGTGGCGACGGCATAACGCCGGGCCTCCAGGTCGCCGTCCACCACCTTGGCGCCGTTGGCCTCCAGCCAGGCGAAGAACGGCTCGTCGTCGATCACCCCGTATTTCACCACCTCGGCATAGCCGGCCAGCACCTGACGGCGGGGCAGCGTGTCGAGCACGTTCGTGTCGGCCAGCACCAGCCTGGGCTGGTAGAACGAGCCGATCAGGTTCTTGCCCTGGCGGGTGTTGATGCCGGTCTTGCCGCCCACCGAGGAATCCACCTGGGACAGCAGGGTTGTCGGGATCTGCACGAAATCGACGCCGCGCAGCAAGATGGAGGCGGCGAAGCCGGTCAGGTCGCCAACCACGCCGCCGCCCAAGGCCACCACCATGACGCCGCGCTCGGAGCGGGCTTCCAGCATGGCGTCCAGCAGGGCTTCCAGATGCTTGAAATCCTTGGTCTGCTCGCCGGCCGGCATGACGGTGTGCATGGTGGCCACCCCGGCCTCGGCCAGGCTCCTCTGCACCCGCTCCAGATAGTGCGGCGCCACGTTGGCGTCGGTCACCACCAGGGCGCGGCTCCCCTTCATCAGCGGCTTGATCAGCTCGCCCGCCCGGTCCAGCAGGCCGGGACCGATGTGGATGGAGTACGAGCGCTCACCCAGTTCGACCCGGACCTGTTCAAGGGCGGCACTCATGCGGTCTTCTCCAAATCCAGATAGGTGATCAGGCCCTCCATGACGCGGATCACGGTGGCCTCGGGGATTTCGTCGGTGGAATCGACGACGATGTCGGCGTCGGCGTAGACGGGATAGCGGGCTTCCATCAGGCGGCCGAGAATCTCCCGGGGGTCGCCCTGCTTGAGCAGCGGCCGGTGGTCGCGGCCCACCGTGCGCTTCAGCAGCAGGTCGAGATCGGCGCGAATCCACACCGAAGTGCCGGTCCGCTTGATCCGTTCGCGGGTGGCGGGATCGATGAAGGCGCCGCCGCCGGTGGCCAGCACCACCGGGGGGCCGTCCAGCAGGCGGGCGATCACCTTGCGCTCGCCCTCGCGGAACCCGGCCTCGCCGAAGCGGGCGAAATAATCGCTGATGGCGCAGCCGGCGGCGGCCTCGAACTCCGCATCGGAATCGAGGAAGTCCATGCCGAGGCGGGCGGCCAGCCGGCGGCCGACGCAGGACTTGCCGGCGCCCATCAGTCCGACCAGCACGACGGTGCGGCCGATCCGCCCGGTGAGCAGCGGCGCCAGTCTCGCCAGTTCGTCGGCCATGCCCTGATCCAAGGTCCGTCCCGTTCTCTATATAAAAAAACCGGTCGGCCGGCGTTGATCGTCGCCCCCGGGGCCGATACACTGCCCCCACGAATGCAAGGGGGCCACTCCTGCCGCTTTTAGCCGCAGCCTACCGGTCCTGTCCAGAAATGTTGCCATCACAGAGGTCATCCGTCCCCCATGAGCAAGATTGCCGGCCTTCTTGTTGCCCTGCTGCTGGCGGTGATCGTCGGCGGCGGACTGTTCCTGTCCACCTGGGACCCGCCGCCCCCGTCGGCGAAGATCGAGAAGGTCGTACCGGATGCCCGTTTCCCGCGCTAAGTCCCTGATCCTGGCCGCCGGCATCGTGCTGACGGCCGGAGCCGCAGGCGTCATGCCGGCGGCCCCGGCCGCCCAGGCCCAGCAGCCGGGCAAGCCGATGGTCCTGACCTCGCCCAACCTGGAGCCGGCACCCGGCGCCACCC
>JAVBXM010000180.1 GCA_030824585.1 Phaeospirillum sp.
CATGGGGGGCGTCCGCAGGCCGCTGGACATCGCCATCATCGGCATGGCGTGCCGCTTCGCCGGTGCGTCGGACTGGCGCGCCTATTGGCGCAACCTGCTGGAAGGGACCGAATCGGTCACCTTCCTGTCCGACGCCCAGATGATCGAGGCCGGGGTCGACCCGGCCCGGCTGCGTCATCCCGATTACGTCAAGGCGTCCTTCCTGCTGCCCGAGGCCGATGGTTTCGATCCGTCGTTCTTCGGCTATTCCCCCCACGAGGCACGGCTGATCGACCCGCAGCAGCGCCACCTGCTGGAGGTGTCGTGGGAGGCGTTCGAGGATGCCGGCTATCCCCCGGGCCAGGATTTCGGCGCCGTGGGCGTCTATGCCGCCACCGGCAGCGTGGTCACCAACTACATGATGAACGAGCTGGCCGACCACCCGGACGCCCGGGGGGCGACGGCCAGCCTGCTGCACATCGGCAACGACAAGGATTTCGCCGGCACCCGGGTGTCGTTCAAGCTGAACCTCACCGGTCCCAGCCTCAACGTCCAGACGGCGTGCTCCACCTCGCTGGTCCTGGTGCATCTGGCCTGCAACGCCATCCAGGGCGGCGAATGCGCCATGGCCCTGGCGGCGGCCGGCATCGTGCGGGTGCCCCAGGCGGCCGGGTACATGGGGGTGAAGGGCGCCATCTTCGCTCCCGACGGCCATATCCGCACCTTCGACGCCGAGGCCGGCGGCACGGTGTTCTCGTCGGGCGTCGCCGCCATGCTGTTCAAGCGCCTGGACCGGGCGGTGGCCGACGGCGACAACATCTATGGCGTCATCCGGGGGACGGCGCTCAACAACGACGGCGGCCGCAAGGCGTCCTATGCCGGCACCAGCGTGCGCGGCCAGACCGACGTGATGAAGGCCGCCCTGGCCCAGAGCGGCTTCAGCCCCACGTCCATCGGCTCGGTGGAGTGCCACGGCACCGGCACCACGGTGGGCGATCCGCGCGAATTCACCGCGCTGCAGCGGGCCTTCGAGGGCGACACGCGCGAGGGCAAGTGCCCCATCGGCTCGACCAAGCCCAATATCGGCCATTCCGAGCAATCGGCCGGCCTGGCGTCCATGATCAAGACGGCGCTGTCCATGTGCGAGGGGGTGGTTCCACCCACCATCAACTACCGTACGCCCAATCCGCGCATGAAGATCGAGCAGTCCAAGTTCTTCGTCAACACCGGGCGGCTGCCCTGGCCCGAGGTGGCTGACCATCCGCGCCGTGCCCTGGTCAACGGGCTGGGCATCGGCGGCACCAACGCCGTGGTGGTGATGGAGCAGGCGCCCAAGCCCCGGCCGCGCACCGGCGCGCCGCCGCGCCCCCGCCATCTGGTGGTGCTGTCGGGCAAGTCGGCCGCCGCGTTGGACGCCAATGCCGCCCGCCACCGCGTCTGGGCCGAAGCCCATCCCGAGATGAACATGGGCGATTACGCCCACACCATGGCGGTGGGCCGCACCCATTTCGACCACCGCTTCGCCTGCGTGGCGGCGTCGCCCGCCGAACTGGCCGTCAAACTGGCCGGGTTCAAGGCCGATCCCAAGGCGGCGCGCAAGCAATCCCAGCCCCGCCGCGTGGCGTTCCTGTTCAGCGGCCAGGGCGCCCAGGTGGCCGGCATGGGCCGCGTGCTTTACGAGACGGAGCCGGCCTTCCGCGCCGAATTGGACAAGGTGGCCGCAGCCCTCGATCCCCATCTCGACCGTCCGCTGCTGGACGTGCTGTTCGAGGTGGGCGATGCCATCCACAGCACCGGCTACACTCAGCCCTGCCTGTTCGCGGTGGAGGTGGCCCTGGCCCGCACCCTGGAAGGCTGGGGCATCCGGGCGGAAGCGGTGTGCGGCCATTCGGTGGGCGAGTTCGCCGCCTGCGTCGTTGCCGGGGTGTATTCCCTGGAGGATGCCGCCAAACTGGTCTGCACCCGTGGCCGCATGATGCAGGCTTTGCCGGCGGGCGGGGCCATGAGCGCCGTGTTCGCCGAGGAATCCGTGGTGGCCGGGGTTCTGGCCGGTCTCGATCCGGCCGGGATCGGCGTCGCCGCCGTCAACGGGCCGCAGGGCACGGTGGTCTCGGGCGCGGCCGCCGAGGTGGACAAGGCGGTCAAGGCGCTGGAGGCCAAGGGCATTCCGTCCAAGGCGCTGACCGTGTCCCATGCCTTCCATTCGCCGCTGATGGATCCGGCGCTGCCCGAACTGGCGGCGGCGGCCCGGGCGGCTCCGGCCAAGGCTCCTGCCCTGGCCTGGGTGTCGACCTATACCGGCCAGCCGAAGAAGGACGTCCCCGACGCGGAGTACTGGTGCAGCCAGGCCCGCCAGGCGGTGCGCTTCGCCGATGCGGCGGCGGTGCTGGTCAAGTCGGGTATCCGGGATTTCGTCGAGATCGGTCCGGGCGGCGCCCTGCTGGCCCTGGGGCGCAGTGTCGCCGGGGCCGAGGGCCTGGGCTGGCTGCCCAGCCTGGGCAAGGGCGACGAGCACCTGAATTTGCTGGAAACGGTGGGGGCGCTTTACCGCGCCGGCAACGATCCCCATTGGCAGGCCTTCGACGCGCCGTTCGACCTGCGGCGGCTGTCGCTGCCCGTCTACGCCTTCCAGCACGAGCGGGTCTGGGCCATCAAGGATTACGAGCCGGTGGGCGGGCGCCGTCCCGCCGTGGCGGCGGCGACCGGGCTGGCCGGGCGGCGGCTGCCGTCGCCCCTGGCCGCCCATCAGTACGAGACCGAGTTCAGCCGCGAGCGCTTCGCCTGGCTCGACGATCACCGGGTGCATGGCGCCATGGTGCTGCCCACCACCGCCGGTCTGGTGGCCGCCCTGGAAGGGGCGCGGGCCAGACTGGGCGACGGGCCGCTGGAAGTGGCGGCTTTCAGCCACGGCGATGCCCTGGTGCTGGGCGACGACGAGGCGCGGCTCGGCCATCTGGTGGTCGAGCCCAGCGGCGACGGGGCGGGCTTTACCCTGTCCAGCCGGGGCGGGGACGAGGAAAGCTGGCGCACCCACATGCGCGGCGAAATCCGCCGGGCCGGGCCGGGCAAGGCCGGCGCCTTCGACGCCAAGGCCCTGAAACGGCGCTGTCCCCTGCCGGTCAAGGCCGACAGCTATTATGCCGGCATGCGCAGCCTGGGCCTGGGCTACGGCCCCAGCTTCCGCGCCATCGAAAGCCTGTGGCGCGGCGAGGGCGAGGCCCTGGCCCGCATCCGCCTGCCCGATCAGGTGGAGCCCCTGGGCAACGGGCTGATGCATCCCGCCCTGCTGGACGCCTGCCTGCACGTCTATCCGGCGGTGATCGAGGAGCACGGCGACTTCACCCAGCCGCCACCCGACGGCTCGTCGGCCCATCTGCCCCTGGGGCTCGAGCGCTTTACCGGCGCCAAGTCCGAGGAGCGCGAGGTCTGGGTACATGCGCGTCGGCGCAAGCCCAACGGCCACGGCGCCGACATCACGGTGATCGACATCGAGGCCTTCGACCCCGACGGCCGTTCGGTGGCCGCCTTCGAGGGGCTGTCGGTCAAGAAGCTGCCCGCCTCCCTGTTCAAGCCGCGCCGCGCCGACGGCGAGGACGGCTGGCTGTACGCCAAGCGCTGGGACGAGCGTCCGGTTCCCGCCCTGGCCGCCAAGGCCTCGGGACCGCTGACCTGGCTGCTGCTGGGCGGCGACGGCTTCGCCAAATCCCTGGCCGACGCCCTGGGGCGTACCGGCGCCGCCTGCCGGCTGGTGCCCGCCAAGGACTGCCCCACCGATCTGGAAGGCTTTTCCCGCCTGCTGGAAAGCTTCGCCGCCGAGGCCGGGGCGGGCAAGGCCGGCATCCTCCATCTGGGGGCGGTGGACGCCCCCGGCGAGGAGTCCTGGGGCGACGAAGGGGCGCAGCGCCGGCTCTATGACCCGGTCCTTTGCCTTTCCCGCGCCCTGGGGATCAACCGCACCGGCTTCCTGGTGGCGCCCAAGCTGCATCTGGTCACCCGCAATGCCGTGGATGCCGCCGGTACCGAGCCGCCCGCCCATGTGCTGGGCGCCGGGTTGTGGGGCCTGGGCCGCTCGTTCGCCCTGGAGGCGCCGGCCCTGTGGGGCGGGCTGATCGATCTGGAGGCGGGCGGTGCGCCCGGCGCCGAGGCGGAACTGCTGGCCGCCCATCTGGCCGCCGCCGATGACGAGGCGCAGGTCGCCCTGCGAAATGGCAAGCGTCTGGCCGCCCGGCTGGTGCGCGCGCCGCTGCCCGCCCGCCGCGCTCCGGCGGCCGACGGCGGCACCTATCTGGTGACCGGCGGCCTGGGGGCGCTGGGCGTGCTCACCGCCGAATGGCTGGCGACCGCCCGCAAGGCGGCCCATCTGGTATTGGTCAGCCGCCAGGGCGACAAGGCCGCCAACGCCGCCGAGGTCACGGCGCGGCTCGAGACGCTGGGGGCCAGGGTGACCATCGCCGAGGCCGATACCGCCAGGGAAGCCGACGTCGCCACGCTGCTGGGCCGCCTCGCCAAGGCCGAGCCGCCGCTGCGGGGCATCTTCCACAGCGCCGGCGTGCTGGACGACGGTCTGGTGGATCAGATGGAATGGGGCAAGTTCCGTCGCGCCCTGGCGCCCAAGCTGGATGCCGGCTGGTGGCTGCACAAGCATTCGCGCGACCTCGGGCTGCACGATTTCGTGCTGTATTCCTCGGTGCTGAGCGTGATCGGCTCGGCGGGGCAGACCAACTACACCACCGGCAATGCCTGCCTGGACGCCCTGGCCGCCCATCGCCGGTCCCTGGGCCTGCCGGCCCTGTCGGTCAATTGGGGCGCCTGGGCCAGCGCCGGCATGGCCGACGGGCTGGGAGCCCAGGGCGAGGCCATCTGGCGGGCGCGCGGCATCCATTACATCGAGCCCGATCTGGGGCGCGACGCCTTCGATACCCTGTTCGACGGCGAGGCCGGCCACGGCGTGGTGATCCCCGCCGACTGGCCCACCTTCCTACGCCAGTTCCAGGTGCCGCCGCGCTTCTATGCCGAGCTGCAGGGCGTCGCCGCCGGCGGCCTGGCCGCCGATATCGAGGCGCTGAAGCAGGCCATGGCGTCGCCGGAGGCGGGGATACGCCGCGCCGCCATCACCGACTTCCTGGCGCGGCAGGTGATGACTACCCTGGGCATGACCGCCAAGGTCGATCCCGACCGGCCGTTGCGCGAACTGGGTCTCGACTCGCTGATGTCGGTGACCCTGATCAACCGGGTGGAAAGCGCCACGGGCTTGCGCATTCCGGCGGTCAAGCTGATCAAGGGACCCAGCATCGACGAGTTGGTGGCCGATGTGTGGCCCGATCTGGCCGGGGTGGAGGTCGCGCCGCCGGTTACCGCCGACACCGCCGAGGCGGTGGTGGTGGAAGAGGTGGCTCCCAAGCCGCCGCCCAGACCGTCCATCAATACCGGGGCCGGCTCGTGGTTGGTCACCGTGGCGCCGCGCGCCAATCCCCGCTTCCGGGTGTTCTGCTTCCCGTTCGCGGGCGGCGGCTCGGCCGCCTTCCAGGCGTGGTCGGCCACCACCGATCCGGCCATCGAGGTGATCGCCATCGAGCCTCCGGGCCGTCTGGCCCGCATCAGCGAGAAGCCGGTGCGCGACATGGACGTCTTCGTCGATCACGTCATCGACGAGATGGAGGATACCGGCAAGCTGGGTCTGCCCTTCGCCCTGTTCGGCCATTGCCTGGGCGGGCTGACGCTGTACGAGGTGGCGCGTACCCTGATCCACGAGACCGAGACCAAGCCGCGCCACCTGTTCTGCTCGGGGGCGCGCTGCCCCGACCGGGTGCGCATCGTCGGGCCGTTCGAGAAGAACCTGGCCATGCATCTGGCGGCCATGCCGGGCTACAAGCCCAATCTGCCGCCCTATCGTCAGGCCGACCCCATCTTCGCCGAGATCATCCGCCAGTTCGACATGGCGGCCAGCGACCAGTTCCTGGACGACCCGGAACTGCGCCGTCTGATGCTGCCGGCGGTGCGCGCCGAATTCGAGATGACCAGCAAGTACCGTTACGTGCCGGAAAAGCCCTGGGACATTCCCATCACCTGCTTCGTCTCCAAGGGCGACCCTTACGTTTCCCGCCAGGACATCCTGGGCTGGGGACGCTTCACCAATTCGCGCATGCAGGTCTACATGCGCGAGGGCACCCATTATTCCATTTTCGAGGACGCTGCTTTCATCCAGCGCGTCATCGGCCGCGAGCTGATGGCGCCGCCATCCTGACCGGGATGGACGACAGGGGAGAACGACATGCATAAGATGGCTTTGGTGCTGGGGGGCGGCGCCCCCAATTTCACCCTGATGACCGGCGCGCTGCTGGCCTTCGACGAGGCGGGGGTCGAGTTCGACGTCATCTCGGCGACCGGCGGCGGCGGCGGCGTGGCGCTGTCCTACCTGGCGCCCAAGGGCATGAGCCGGCAGGATTCGCTCCGGAATTCGGTGAATTTCGGCGTCTCCGACGAGATCTACAAGTACATCCCCATGAACTACAAGGTGTTCATGAAGGGCAGCAAGGTGGCCGAGGCCTATCGCTGGCTGCTGTCCAAGATGCCGGGCTACAACCTGGTCATGAACCAGTTCGGCATGTCCAAGCGGCAGAAGTTCTGGTCCGACCTGATCCAGATGTTCTGGGCGCTGACCACGCCGTCCACGGTGAACGTCTTCAGCAAGGGCCTGTGCGCCAACGCCCCCTTCATCCAGGAGATGGTGGATTTCGAGGCGCTGAAGACGGTCAAGGAAGACGTCTACCTCAACGCCTACAACCTGACCGACCACAAGATGGCCATTTTCGGCAAGGACGTGCTGGACTACCCGCATTTCGGCGCCACCCTGGCCTATCCCTTCATCTACCCGCCGGCCGAGGTCGACGGCAAGCTGTACCTGGAAGGCGCCGCCGAGGACGCCTTCAACTTCCAGGGCCTGCTGGAGCATGACGAGGGCATCCGCACCGTGGTGGTGTTCGACGCCTTCGGCAACGAGGGCTACATCCAGGACCCGCCCAATCTGTGGCAGGCCTGGGGGCAGAACCTGATCCTGCCGCTGATCTCGCTGACCCGTCACGACCTGGCCTTCTTCGAGCACATGCTGGAAGACTGGAACGAGGATCATCCGGCCCGCCAGGACGTGGAGCTGATCAAGGTGCAGTTCCCCATTCCCAAGGATTGGCTGCCCACCGCGCTGGACTGGTCGCGGTCCAACCTCGAGCGCATGTTCGAGCTGGGCTACGAGACCGGCAAGAAGTTCGTCGCGGAAAAGGGCGTCCGCCTGGGAGCGACCTTGCCGCCCAAGACCCCCCGCGGCCGGGGCGGCGCGGCCAGGAAGGACAAGGACGACGACGCTCTGTTCGGCGGCGCGACCGTCGGCTAGCCGGGAGCTGGAGGCCGACTTTTTTCCCCTTGCCCCCTCTCCGCCGGAGAGGGGGCAAGGGAGACGGCGCCAAAATGTGAAGTTTTCAAAAAATTGAAGAAAAAACATTTTTTCACATATGGATAGCCGATTGGTTGCGTCGCAACAGGATCAATGTAAACTTTCGTTGTTTGCAGCTTTGCGGGTTGAGTGTATCATTAAGGGTATGCACAAGATGCCCGCAACACTCGGCCGTGATACTGGGCGCCTCTTCGGTCGGAGGGGGCGGGCCGTGCCGTCCAATACCGAGCTCATGAGCCGGACCATGTCCTCGATCCTGCAGCAGACCAGCGCCGTGCTGGCCGGGGAAGGGGTGGCGCGCATCGACGGTTTCGATGTTCACGAACTCGGCCTGGACACGGTCAGGCTGCACGACATCACCGCCGTGGCCGGCTTCGGCCTGCCGGTGGGCCTGCTGATCGCCTTCAGTTTCGACCAGACCCTGCTGGGCGATCTTCTCGACAAGGCCACCGCCGCCCTGCCGGTGCCGGAGGAGGAGCGGGAACTCTACCTGCGCGAGACCGCCGCCGAGGTGGTCAATACCGTCCTGGGCCTGTGTACCGCCGATTTCCAGTTGAAGGAAACCGCCGTCAGCCTGTCGCCGCCGGTGGTGATGGAAGGGGCGCGCAGCATCCAGCGCCGGGGCGACGCCGTGTTCGCCTCCATGGACATCCATACCGACAAGGGCGCGGTCAGCGTCAACCTGTTCGGTCCCCGCCATCTGTTCGACGACCGGCTGAACTACCGGCATTGAGCGGCCTTGGCCTTTGGCATGCAGCTATCTTCTGAACAGCGGAATATCCACCTCGCGGTCGTGGCGGTCCAACTGGGCGTGGAACTCGTCCATCAACATCCTGGCCCGTTCGGGATCGTTGTTCTGCAAGGCGTCGCGCACCGGCGCCAGCAGCCGCAGCAGGCGCTGGTGGTCCGCCTTGAGGGGGGCGGTGGCCTGTGAATTGAACCGGGCCGCCAAGTTCTCTTCCATGCGGAAGTGGATGCGCATCCGTTCGATCAGCACGTCCACCGCCTCCATGGCCAGACCCAGGCCGGGATCGTTGCGCATCACCGCCGTCATGGACGAGATCGCCTGATGGAGTTTCTGATGCTCGGCGTCGATGACCGGATCGCCGCTTTTCCACTGCTCCTCGAGCCAGGTTGCCATGGTGGAATCCCCCTGCGTCCCCGCGCCTCGATCTCAGGTGGGAATTAGTTTGGAATAATTCCAGAGATATGATTCAGCCACAGTGGATTCCGGTGCCGCCCAGGCCGCAATAGCCGCCGGGATTCTTGGCCAGGTATTGCTGGTGATAGCCCTCGGCCCAATAGAACGGTCCGGCCTGGGCGATCTCGGTGGTGACGGCGCCGAAGCCGGCCCGCTTGAGGGCTTCGCCATAGACCTCGCGCGAGGCGTCGGCCACGTCGCCCTGCTCCGGGATGGTCCAGTAGATGGCCGAGCGGTACTGGGTGCCGATATCGTTGCCCTGGCGCATGCCCTGGGTCGGGTTGTGGCCTTCCCAGAACAGGCGCAGCAGGGCGGAATAGGATGTCTCGGCCGGATCGAAGGCCACCATCACCGCCTCGGCATGGCCGGTGCGCGCGGTGCAGACCTCTTCGTAGGTGGGATTCTCGGTGAAGCCGCCGGTGTAGCCCACCGAGGTGGAATAAACGCCCTTGGCCTTCCAGAACAGCCGCTCGGCCCCCCAGAAGCAGCCCATGGCGAAGATCGCCACCTCCATGCCCACCGGGAAGGGCGGCTTCAGGTGGGTGTCGAGCACGTAATGGCGCTCGGGCAGGTGAATTTCGCTGGCGCGGCCGGTCAGGGCCTGCTCGGCCGTGACCATCACCGTCTTGCTGGGACCCCAAAGCGACATGAAACAGCCTCCCTTGATGCTGTCCTTCTCCCCATATGGGGAGCCTTGCTCAGCGTAGCGAGATGGCGGCCAGGGCCAGGGTGGCGACTATCGCCAGGGCGCCGAGGAAGATGTCGCGCTGCCGACGCTTGGCGCGGTCCTTCTCCTCGAGGCGGCGCTGCAGCCAGCGGGTGGTGACCTCGACGGCCGCCGCGCCGGGGAAGTCGCTGAACACTCCCTGCACGGCCGACGGCTCGAACATCCCGTCGTTGAATTCGTGGATGGTGAACAGGCACCACTCGCCCTCGTACTCCACCTGGCAGATCCAGTCCCGCATCACCCAGCGGTCCAGCACCTTGCGGATGGGCGTCTCGGCCTCCTGGGTATGGAACGAGAACTGAAAGCCCTCGACGGAGGCGATACGGGACTCGGCCATGGCGGTTCCTCAGTGAAACGGGCTGCTGCCGGAAATAACGGCGATACTACAGGATGTAATAATTCTTTCACCCCGACGGCACAAGCCCTTGCGTTATAGGATAGCCATGGACGGCACCGAAAACTCTCCTGTCGAAGGTCGGCATGTTGTGCCGGGGCAGCCGGAAAGCGGCGCGCTTGAACCGGCATCCGTCCAAGTTCCACTATCCGCAATCAGACGAGGTGAGTCATGACCCACCAGGTGACGACCGTCCACGCCCTCAACCCGGCCGCTTCCGACGGGCTGGAGGTGCGCCTCGCCGAGACCCGCGCCGAGGTGGCCGCCGCCCAGCGTATCCGCTACCGGGTGTTCTACGAGGAGATGGGGGCCAAGCCCAGCGCCGCCATGCGGGCCCTGGAACAGGATTTCGACGATTACGACCGCCATTGCGACCACCTGCTGGTGCTGGCCGAGGGCGAGGTGGTGGGCACCTACCGCCTGATCCGCCGCAGGGCCGCGGCGGCGGTGGGAAGCTTCTATTCGGCGGGCGAGTTCGACATCGGCCCGTTCCTGGCCGTCGAGGGCGAGATTCTCGAACTGGGCCGCTCGTGCGTCGACGCCCGCTGGCGCCATCGCGGCACGCTGCAGGCCTTGTGGCAGGGGCTGGCCGCCTACATGGTGGACAACGACATCCGCCTGCTGTTCGGCTGCGGCAGCCTGCCCGGCACCGACCCGCAGGTGCTGGCGCCGCAACTGGCCTATCTGCGCGACAACCATCTGGCGCCGCCGGCCTTGCGCGGCCGGGCGCTGGACAGTGCCGAAAAGGTGGACTTCGCCGCCATCGACACTCCGTGGGAGGCGCGCCGCGTGCTGGCCTCGCTGCCGCCGCTGCTCAAGGGCTATCTGCGGCTGGGGGGCGTGATCGGCGACGGGGCGGTGATCGACCGGCCGTTCAACACCACCGACGTGCTGGTGGTGGTCAACGCCGCCGACATCGCCGGGCGCTATGTGAAGCGCTTCAGCGCCTGACGGCGGCCCTCAGCGCCGCCAGCAGGCGGGCCGGCTCCACCGGCTTGGCGACGTAGTCGTCCATGCCGGCCTCCAGACACAGGGCGGCGTCGCCGTCCAGCACGTCGGCGGTCATGGCGATGATGGGAATGCCGGCCACCGGGCCGGGCATGGCACGGATGCGACGCGTCGCCTCCAGCCCGTCCATGCCGGGCATGTGCACGTCCATCAGCACCACGTCGAAGGGCTGGCGGGCCAGGGCGGCGATGGCCTCGGCGCCGTTGTGGGCCAGGGTGACCCGCTGGCCCCAGCGGCCCAGCAGGGTGGTGGTCAGCTTCTGGTTGACCGGATTGTCCTCGGCCAGCAGCACCGACAGCGGCGGCAGGTCCGAGGCATCGCCCTCCGGGGCGTCCGCCGCGCGGGCCTCGGCCACGGCGGTCAGCGGCATGGTGAAGTGGAAGGTGGTTCCCTCGCCCGGCATGCTGTCGAAGCCGATCTCGCCGCCCATCATCTCCACCAGCCTCTTGCAGATGGAAAGCCCCAGGCCGGTGCCGCCGAAGCGCCGGGTGATGGAGGAATCGGCCTGGACGAACTCGGAAAACAAGGCGGGAGCGGCGGTGGGTTCGATGCCGATGCCGGTATCGGTCACCTCGAAGCGCAGGCGGGTGGGGGCGGGGGCGTCGGGTTCGGCCCCGACCGAGACCGCCACGCCGCCCTTCTCGGTGAACTTGACGGCGTTGCCCATCAGGTTGGTCAGCACCTGGCGCAGGCGGGTGGGGTCGCCGGAAATGTGGCGCGGCACGTTGCCGGCGATACGCGATTGCAGGGTGAGGCCCTTGTCGGCGGCGGCGCCCCGCAGCAGCGCCACCATCTCCTCCATCAGCCGGCAGAGGTCGAAGCGGGTGGCCTCCAGCGTCATCTGCCCGGCCTCCAGCTTGGAGAAGTCCAAGATGTCGTTGATGATGGCCAACAGGGCGCGGGCCGAGGACTGGGCCGTCTCCAGGTGGTCGCGCTGCTCGTGGGTCAGCGGCGAGCCGGTCAGCAGGTGCAGCATGCCCAGCACCCCGTTCATGGGAGTGCGGATTTCGTGGCTCATGGTGGCGAGGAAGTTGGCCTTGACCCGGGCCATCTCCTCCGCCTTGTCCTTGGCGTGGATCAGCATGCGCTCGGCGCGCTTGCGATCGGTGATCTCGGTGTAGGTGGTGACGAAGCCGCCGCCGGGCAGGGGCGTGCCGCGCACCTCGATCACCGTGCCGTCGGGGCGTTCGCGCTCGAAGCAATGGGCGGTGAAGTTGCGGGCCTTTTCCACCCGCTCGGCCACCAGTTCCTCGACCTCGCCGGGGCCGTATTCGCCGCGGATGGCGTTATAACGCATGAAGTCGGCGAACACCGTGCCCGGGTGGACCAGGCTGGGCGGGAAATCCAGCATCTCGAGGAAGCGGTTGTTGCACAGGATCAGGTTGAGGTCGCGGTCGAATACCGTGAAGCCCTGGCCGAACTCTTCCACCGCCTCGATCAGATGGCGCCACTTGAACTCGGCCGACCCAGCCCCGTGATGCATGCCCAGGTTCCCCCGCTCGCGCCACGGCAGCATAGGGGAATTTCCAGCGAGGCGAAAGAACCATCGTCGGCACAGCTTTCGATGGACATACCTTGTAACTATTGCGCGATACTGCGTCGCGAGATACCGTTTTTCCCGTGCCGATGCGGAGAGCTGCGAGGGGGAAAGTCATGGCGATCAAGCGTGCGATTTGTCTGGCGGGTGGCGGCCCGGCCGTCGGTCTGTCCATCGGCGCGCTGGAGCGCCTTCACCGCGAGCCGGACATCCGTTTCGACGTGTGGAGCCTGGCCTGCATCGGCGCCTGGCTGGGCATCGTCTGGAACCAGGCCGCGCCGGGCAAGGAGGCCGAGACCTCCGTTTCCTTCTTCCGCGGCATCTTCCGGCCAGACGACGTCTACGACAAGTTCCCCGTGGCGGCGGCCTTCGCCCCCGATTTCGAGGCGGCGACCGAGAACGCCCTGAACTTCGTCCTGGATTCCAACAGCTATCGCAATCTGGTGATTCCCGAGGCCATCAAGGAAGCGTCCGAGGAGATCGTCGCCTTCGCCAAGGACCCCGGCAAGTGGTCGCAGGCCAATTTCA
Organism: Phaeospirillum sp.; assembly: GCA_030824585.1. GTDB lineage: Bacteria > Pseudomonadota > Alphaproteobacteria > Rhodospirillales > Magnetospirillaceae > Phaeospirillum. The sequence continues at coordinate 12,822 of JAVBXM010000180.1, forward strand.
ACTCCCTGATCCTCAATCAGGTGTTGGCGGTCAACCCCATGTCGCGCTTCATGACCAGCCTGATGTACAAGAGCGCCACCAAGGGGTTGTCGCGGGTGTTCTACCCCGACAGCGCCTTCCTGCAGCAGATCGACTTCAAGGCCCTGTACCAGCCGGGCCGCCCGGTGCTCTACCACAATTCCTACAATCTCACCGACCAGCGCCTCGAACTGTTCAGCAACAAGGACGGCAAGTACCAGCGCATCTCGGCGGAGACCCTGTGCGCCTGTTCGGCCCTGCCCTACATCGAGGAGCCGGTGACCATGAACGGCAAGGTCTATTGCGAGGGCGCCACCATCGACACCGTCAATTTCGAGGACCTGCTGACCAACCATCCCGACCTGGACGAGGTGTGGGTCAGCCGCATCCTCGACCGCAAGCAGATCCGCCGGCCCGAGAACCTTTACGACGCGCTCAACAACCTGGTGATGCTGTTCGCCGCCACCACCAGCGAGGACGACGTCAAGCTGTTCAAATACCACCTTTTGGAGACCGGATCGAAGGTGAAGGTCATCGAGATTCCCGTGGCCCATCACATCAATTACGACTGGAGCTGGTCGAACCTGGACCGCTCCATCGTCGATGGCCGCATCGCCGCCGACGCGGTGCTCAGGGCCTATCGTGCCGGAAGCCCGCCGCCCATGGCTAAAGCTGCATCCAAAAGAAATAATAATACGGTGAATGCCTGATCAGACGTAAGTTATACTGAATAAATTCATTACAATTGAGTGTTTGAATGCGGCGCACATGACTGTTTAATAGTCGTGTCATCCGTTCTGATGTAGTCTTGGATGGCTGGAGCGTATGGCTTCGGCGAGATGGGGAGGCATCGCCTCCGGCCAGCTGCCGGCCGTGGAGGGTGAGATGAGCTTTCTCGACGACATGAGGATTTGGGCCAAGATCGCCATCGTTCCGGTGGTGGCCACCATCGGTCTGGTCATCATCGCCTGGGTGGGGATGCTGGGGCTGGCCGGACAGAGCCGGACGCTGGACGAGATCGCCGAGGTCACCTTCGCCAAATCGGTGAAAATCGGCGACTTCACCGATGTGCTCCAGGATGCCCATTCCGACCTCTACCGTCTGCTTACCTGGAATGCCGCCGGTGTCGAGGCGGTCAAGGTCGACAAGATCGAGGCCTCGTTCGCCGAGGGCATGAAGAAGGCCCGGAAACAACTGGGCGATTATCGCACGGCCTTTCCGGTGACCAAGGAAGAGGACGCCCTTCTCAAGCGGGTCGAGGCCGGGCTGGCCTCCTACAAGAACGCCACCGACCAGGTGGTTTCCATGCAGAAGATGGACTTCACCGCCGCCGTGTCCTTCATGTGGACCGCCCAGGACAGCTATCAGGCCCTGATGGCCGAGACCCAGGCCATGGTCGCCCTGGAGGCCCGCATGGTCGAGGCCGCCCGCCAGTCGGCCAGCCAGGATGCCGGCACCACCCGCGGCCTGTTCATCGGCATCACTCTGGGCGTGCTGGGCCTGCTGGCGCTCATTTCCTTCCTGCTGGTCCGCGCCATCGCCAGCGCGGTGGGCGGCATGACCGGCGCCATGGAGCGTCTGGCCCAGGGCGATCTGGCGGTGGCGGTGCCTGCCATCGGCCGCCGCGACGAGATCGGCGCCATGGCCGCCGCCGTGCAGGTGTTCAAGGACAATGCCCAGCGCGTCAAGAACCTGACCGACGAGCAGGAGGTCCTGCAGCGTCAGGCCGAGGCCGCCAAGCGTCAGGCCATGACCGATCTGGCCGGCGAGATCGAGACCACGGTGCGCGGCGCCGTCCAGAACGCGTCGCGCGCCGCCGATTCCATCCGGGGCGAGGCCGAGGTGCTGGCCTCCAATGCCGAGACCGCCATCAGCCAGACCGCCCAGGTGGCGGAATCGTCGGAACTGGCCAACGGCAACGTGGAGACCGTGGCCCAGGCCGCCTCGCGTCTGGTGGGCTCCATCAGCGAGATCAACCGGCAGGTGGAGGAATCGTCGCGCGTCGCATCCGAGGCGGTGGCCGAGGCCGCCCGCACCGACGAGACCGTCAAGACCCTGACCGTGGCCTCGGGCAAGATCGGCGAGGTGGTCAACCTGATCAACGACATCGCGTCGCAGACCAACCTGCTGGCGCTGAACGCCACCATCGAGGCGGCGCGGGCCGGCGACGCCGGCAAGGGCTTCGCCGTGGTGGCCAACGAGGTCAAGAACCTCGCCAACCAGACGGCGCGCGCCACCGACGAGATCACCGGCGAGATCACCGCCATGAAGGCGGCCACCGAGGAGGCCGTGCGGGCCATCGACGGCATCGTCGCCACCATCGGCCGGGTCAACGAGGCGCTGGCCGCCATCACCGGCGCCGTGGCCGAGCAGGGGCGCGCCACCAGCGAGATTTCGGAATCGGTCAGCCAGGCCGCCGACGGCACCCGCACGGTGTCGTCGGGCATCGGCGAGGTCCGCCGCGTCGCCGACCAGGTGGGCAATGCCGCCGCCACCGTGCACGTCACCACCGAGACCCTGGTGGGCGAGTTCGATCGTCTGCAGTCCCAGGTGGACGGGCTGGTGGCCCGCTTGAGGTCGGCCTAGCGCTCTTTTGGGGGCCCGCCGGCCGGTTGCGCCGACGGGAGTGGGTTCAATGACAATCAGGAGGGAAGCCGTGAAGAATTTCGTGAAGATGACGGTGTTGGCCGCTTTCGCCGTGTTCGGTCTGTCGGGCGCGGCCCGGGCCGCAGACGAGTGCGCTTCCGCCCAGGGGCTGGTGGACAAGGCCATCGCCCACTACAAGGCGGCGGGCAAGGAAAAGTCCTATGCCGACTTCATGGACAAGGGCAACAAGGACTGGGTCAACGGCGAGCTCTACGTCATCGTCGCGACCATGGACGGCATCTTCAAGGCCCATGCCATCAATCCGAAGCTGATCGACAACCCGGACCTGCCGGGCCTCAAGGACGTCAACGGCGTGCTGATCATCCAGGAGATGATCAAGGCCGGCAAGTCGGGCCCCGCCGGCGCCTGGGCCAAGTACACCTGGACCCACCCGGAGACCAAGAAGCTGGCGCCCAAGCAGACCTGGGTGAAGGCCAACGGCGATCTGCTGTTCATGGCCGGCTGCTACCCGGCGGCCTGATCCGCAATCGCCTCGATCCATGCCGCCCGCTGGACAAGCGGGCGGCATTTTTATTTGTAGCGAATCAAGGCGACCTTTGCCGCCATGACACTGTCGAGTCAGCTTTCCGGGCATTTCCCCCTTCGACTCGACTCAATGGAATCCCCCGATCAGCGGACCTCGGTCGGCTGGAGCAAGAATTCCCCGGTGTCTTTCGTTGCAACATCCTTGTCTCTATGCTTAAGCTATACGCACGGGGCGGGGGAGAATCAGAGGCTTGGTCGAGCACAAAACTGGGTGACGTGCTTCGAATTATGCCGGGGAGGGCGGAGAGTTTTGGAAATCACCCTGAATTATCTAAGTGTTGATCGGCGGACCGGCATGGGTATCGGATTCCCATGAGACCGTATATTGTCGCCATCTTCAATCAGAAGGGGGGAATATCCAAGACCACCACCAGCACCAATCTGGCGGTATGCTTGGCTGCATTCGGAAAATCGGTGGTGGTCATCGATCTCGACTCGCAGGGTGATTCCACCAAGAGCCTGGGCATTGATCCCAAGACCAAGCAGGGCATCTACGATCTTTTCACCAACGGCGCCGCCGTCGAGGAGGTCATGGTCGAGACCATGTTCGACGGGGTGCGGGTCCTGCCCTCCACCTACAGCCTGGCCGGAATCGAGATCAAGCTGTCCGAGATGCAGAATTCGCAGCGGACGCTCTCCAACATCCTGGCCCATACGGCGCTGGACTGCGATTACGTGGTGATCGACTGCCCGCCGGCCCTGGGCATCCTGCCCATCAACGCCCTGGCCTCGGCCCACGCGGTGATCATCCCGGTAACCGCCACGCCCTATGCCAATGACGGCCTGCTGCGCACGCTGCCCTCCATCAAGTACGTGCAGGAGGGGCTGAACAAGAACCTGCTGCTGCAGGGCGTGCTGTTCACCATCAACGACAAGAACAAGACCACCCGCAAGATCAACGAGCTGATCCGCGCCCGCCTGGGCGGCACGGTCTACCGGACCGAAATTCCACGCGACAACACGGTGATCGAGGCGGCGACCTCGCGGCTGCCGGTCTGCGTCTTCGCGCCCAAATCGCCGGCGGCCCAGGCCCATCTGGACTTCACCGAGGAATTCATCGGCCGCCACGTGGCCATCGCCGCCAAGAACAACGAGACGGTCAGCCCCCATTCGTCGCGCGACGAGACCATCGAGCGCCTGACCCGCTGGCAGGCGGTCTGCGCCGAGAGTGCCGTTCCCGCCGACGACGCCCGCATGCGCCAGAAGACCGACCAGTTGGACCGCATGTTGTACGGCGACCGGACGCGCATGGAACGCTGGCATCTTGAAGTGGTCCACTTCTTCATCGAAAATCGCCTGGTGCTGGCGGCGTTCCTGATCCTGATGCTCCTGGGGGGGCTTGCCCTGCTGGGCATGGGAATCGAGGGCGCCCGCCGGTTGGCCGGTCTGCTCGGTCTGGTGTGACGGATGGTATGGTGATGGCCCCCAATCCGGGCAACGTTTCTGGTGTCGTGGTGTTCCGGCTGGTGGGCCAGGGGTTCGGCTTGCCGGTTGACGACGTGCGCGAGGTGGTGCCGGTGGCCTGGCTCGACCGTCCGCCGCATCTGTCCTCCATGGTCGAAGGCATCCTCAATCTCGGCGGCCAGGCCGTGCCGGTCCTGCGCCTCGACCGGCTGCTCGGGCTGGAGGAGGGGCGCTACGGCCTGGACGCCTCGGTCCTGATCATGCGCCCCGGCCCCGAGGGCGGGACCTTCGGATTGCTGGTCGAACACGTGGACGGCGTCCGCGAGATGGCCGCCTTCGCCGCCATGGGCCTTCCGCCGGGCCAGTCCTTCAACGATTGTCTGGTCGAGGTTCTGGAGCAGGACGGGCGGGCGGTGAACCTGCTGGCCTGGGACCGTGTCCTGCTGGAGCAGGAGCGCGAGCGGCTGGCCGAGTTCCAGGACCGCGCCCAGGCGCGGCTGGCCGAGCTGACGGATTCCGGGGTATGACGGGGTGCCGGCCGTGAGTGTTTCCGCCGCCAGTTCGTCCCCGGCCATCGGCGCCATCCTGGATGACCCGGCCTATCCGCGCCTCAAGGCGCTGGTCATCGATACCACCGGCATGGCGTTCTACCGCGACAAGGACAGCGACCTTGCCCGCATCCTGGCCGAGCGCATGGGAGAGATCGGCGTCGGCGACTGCGCCGGCTATCTCGACCTGCTGCAATCCCTGGGGCAGGGTAAGACGGAGATGGACGCGCTGATCGCCGAACTGACCATCGGCGAGACCTATTTCTTCCGCCACAAGGAACAGTTCGACGCGCTTCGCGACCTGATCCTGCCCGACGTGATCGAGCGCAACCGCATGGTCCGCCGCCTGCGCATCTGGAGCGCCGGCTGCGCCACCGGCCCCGAGCCCTATTCGGTGGCCATCATGCTGGAGCGCGAGTTCGGCGACCGCATCGCCGGCTGGCACGTCACCGTACTGGGCACCGACATCAACCAGAAATTCCTGACCCGGGCGCGGGAGGGGCGCTACGACGAATGGGCGTTCCGCGCCATGCCCGATTCGTTGCGCACCGCCTGCTTCGAGCCGGCCGGCAACCAGTGGCAGATCCGTCCGGAGTTCAAGCGCAACGTCAGCTTCCAGTACCACAACCTGATCAAGAGCCCGTTCCCCTCGCTGGCCGACAACATCGCCGGGTTCGACATCATCATCTGTCGCAACGTCATCATCTATTTCAGCCAGGCGACGGTGGAAGGCCTGGTGCCCTGCTTCCACCAGACCCTGAACGACGGCGGCTGGCTGATCATGGGGCATGCCGAGCCCAACCAGCGGCTGTTCAGCAATTTCCGCACGGTCAACACGCCGGGCGCCGTCCTCTATCAGCGGACCGACCGGCCGATGGAAACCGTCGAGACGTTGTCAACGCTGCCGCCGCTGCCCCAGCCCCTGCCCAAGGCGCCGTCTCCGCCGTCCGGCCAGGACGAGCGGCTCAAGG
>JAVBXM010000191.1 GCA_030824585.1 Phaeospirillum sp.
CCAGGCTCCGGTGGCGCCGCCGTTGCCGGTGGCCCCGCCGCCCGTGGCCGCTCCGGCTCCGCCGCCCGCCGTCGCCCCGGCGCCGCTTCCCCAGGTGGCGGCCCTGCCGCCCGCCGCTCCGGCTCCCGTCGCGGCTCCCAGCCGCAAGGGCGACAACCTGACGGTGCCCTTCGCCACCGACAGCTCCCATCTGCCCGAATCGGCCCGCACGGAACTGGACCGTCTGGCCCAGCGCATGGACAAGGACGAGAGCCTGAACCTCCAATTGCTGGCCTATGCCGCCGGTGACGAGGCCAATGCCAGCAAGGCCCGCCGCCTGTCGCTGTCCCGGGCGCTGGAGGTGCGCAAATACCTGATGGAGATGGGCGTCCGCTCCACCCGCATCGAGGTCCGCGCGCTGGGCAACAAGGTGGAGAGCGGAGCCGCCGATCGCGTCGATGCCATGCTGGTGGCACGCTGAGCGACGGCGGTTTTGCCGTATTTCGGACACGATCGCGTGGCAGGGTAGCCGGCACGCGAGCCTTTCCGCCTGCAGCCTGATCGAGTGCCGCCCATGATCCGTCCGACCCGCTATTTGCTGCGCATGGCCGCCTTCCTGGTATTGGTCGCCGCCCTGGCCGCCTTGCTGCACGACGGGCTGGTCGCCGCCTTCGCCCACAATCCGGCGCTCAACGGCCTGCTGCTCGGCGTGTTCCTGGCCGGCATCGTGCTCAATTTCCGCCAAGTGATGCTGCTGACCCCCGAGGTCGAGTGGCTGGATACCTGGCGCAAGGGCCAGCCGGCCCTGTCCGGGCGCCTGCGCCTGCTGGCCCCCATGGCGGGCATGCTGGGTGAGCGCCAGGGCCGGGTCAGCCTGTCGGCCATGGCGCTGCGCTCGGTGCTGGATTCCATCGCCGCCCGGCTGGAGGAGCAGCGCGACCTGTCGCGCTACGTGGTCGGGCTGATGATCTTCCTCGGCTTGCTCGGCACCTTCTGGGGCCTGTCGCAGACGGTGGGCTCGGTGGGCGAGGTGATCGCCTCGCTGGCGGTGGGCAGCGCCGACCCGGCCGCCGCCTTCGAGGGACTGAAGGCCGGCATGGCCAAGCCGCTGGCCGGCATGGGCACCGCCTTTTCCACCTCGCTGTTCGGTCTGGCCGGATCGCTGGCCCTGGGGTTCCTCGACCTCAACGCCGGCCAGGCGCAGAACGCCTTTTACAACGAGCTGGAGGAATGGCTGGCCGGGCAGACCCGCCTGGGGACCGGCAGCCCGCTGGGCGCGGTCGAGGACGGCGGCGCCGGCCAGTCGGTGCCCGCCTATATCCAGGCCCTGCTGGAACAGACCGCCGACAGCCTGGACAATCTGCAGCGCGTCATCGCGCGCGGCGAGGACAACCGGGGCAGCGTCAACGCCTCGCTGAGCCAGTTGACCGAGAAGCTGTCGACGCTGACCGACCACATGAAGGTCGAGCAGTCGTTGCTGCTCAAGCTGGGCGAGGGGCAGTTGGAGACCCGCGCCCTGATGGCCCGCATGGTCGAGGGCGGCACCGGCGGCGGCATGGACGATGCCAGCCGCACCCATCTGCGCAGCCTGGACGGCACCATGAAGCGGCTGGTGGACGAGACGGTGACCAGCCGCGAGCAACTGACGGCGGAGCTTCGCACGGAAATCCGGCTGCTGGCGCGCACCATCGCCGCCATCGCCGAGGAACCGCTGGAGCGCTGATCCATGCCGCTGGGACGCCGCGCCCGCCGTTCCGTCGATATCTGGCCCGGCTTCGTCGATGCCCTGGCGACGCTGGTCATGGTCATCGTCTTCCTGCTGATGGTGTTCGTGCTGGCCCAGTTTTTCCTGGGCCAGGCGCTGTCGGGCCGCCAGAAGGCCCTGGACGACCTGGGCCGCGAGATGGCCGCCCTGGCCGAGAAGCTCAACTTGCAGACCAAGGCCAACGCCGCCCTGCAGGTGGAACTGGCCAGCAGCCGGGCGGACAAGGAAAAGCTGGAGGCCTGGGCGGCGGGCGTGCACCAGGACATGGCCTCGCTGCTGGCCCTGAAGGACGAGAAGGAGGCCGAACTGGCCGCCGAGAAGAAGATCTCGGACGAGGGCCGCGCCCAGCTGGCGCTGCTCAGCCGCCAGATCGAGGCCATGCGCGACGAACTGGCCCGCGTCACCGCCGCGCTGGAGGCGTCCGAGGCCCGCGACAAGGAAAACAAGGCCCAGATTTCCGATCTCGGCAAGCGCCTCAACGTCGCCCTGGCCGGCAAGGTCGAGGAACTGCAGAAGTACCGCTCGGAATTCTTCGGCCGCTTGCGCAAGGTGCTGGGCGACCATCCCGGCATCCGTATCGAGGGCGACCGTTTCGTCTTCCAGTCGGAACTGCTGTTCGAGACCGGTTCGGCCGAACTGGGCGTCGAGGGCATCGAGCAGGTGCGGCGCCTGGCCGCCACCCTCAAGGACATCGCCAAGACCATGCCCAAGGGCGTCAACTGGGTGCTGCGCATCGACGGCCATACCGACAAGCGGCCCATGCTCTCGGGCCGCTATCCCTCTAACTGGGAATTGTCCACCGCCCGCGCCATCACCGTGCTGCGCACCCTGGCTGCCAACGGGGTGCCCAAGGACCGGCTGGCGGCGGCGGGCTTCGGCGAGTTCCAGCCGGTGGACACCGCCGACACCGAGGCGGCCTACGCCAAGAACCGCCGGATCGAGATCAGATTCGACCAGCGGTAGGGCCGGGACGACCCGCCCCTTTTCCCATCATCTCCGGGACGGCCCGGCTTTGACGGAGCATTGCGACATGCCGTGGATTCTTCTGTTGTTGGCCGGGCTGCTGGAAATCGGCTGGGCGGTGGGGCTGAAATACGTGGACGGCCTGTCGCGGCCGCTTCCCCTGGTGCTGACCGGCGCCGCCATGGTCGGCAGCGTGGTGTTGCTGGGTTGGGCCATGCGCTCCTTGCCGCTGGGCACCGCCTACGCGGTGTGGACCGGCATCGGCACGGTGGGAACGGCGATCGCCGGGATCATCCTGTTCGCCGAGCCGGCCGACGCCCTGCGGCTGGTCTGCATCGCCATGATCGTGGCCGGCATCGTCGGCCTCAAGCTGGCATGATTGCCCGCAAGCGGCGCGCGGCCACCCGATCCCGACGGGGCCGGTTCATCGGGATCGGGGGTCACTCGTCCTCGACCGTGAAGGCGTCCAGGATGTCCTCGAAGCCGCCGTCGATGTTGTCCGGGGCGATCTGGGCGAACAGGTCCAGGATGATCACCGCGTTGAGCAGGGCGTCGCGGCTGACCGAGTTGCGCATGCGCTCGGCCAGATGCGAGTTCATCACCGACAGGTTCTGGTAGTGCTGCTTCAGCCCGTCCAGGGTCACCGGACCGTCGGTGCCGCTCATGCGCTGCTGCACGATGGCCGACAGCAGCCAGGACGAGAACGAACGGAACAGGGTCTCCTGCTCGTCGGCGAAGGGCAGGTGGAAGCGGGCCATGGGCCGCAGGAAGCGGGTCAGCGGGCAGCCCGAGGTGGCGCAGACCAGCCCGATCAGTGAGCCCAGGCCCGATTGCAGGGTGGTCTTGGCGACGATGGTGCGGTTGTCGGTCTCGACCTCGACCACCGCCTTGTCGTGGGAGACGCAATCCTTGAAGGTGGGCAGAAACATGGCGATGCCCAGCGCCGCCGGGCAATAGGCGCAATCGTCGGACAGGGTGCAGTTGGGGCAGCGGTGATGGCTCAGCTTGGTCCATTCCGGCTTGGGGGCGGTGGATGGGATGTCCAGGCGGAAGGTCTTGCGGTCGAAGAACAGGTCGACCTTGAACGGCGTCTGCCCGCCGGTGAAGAAGCGGTAGCAGATCTGCTTGCCCGCCAGCTTCAGGTTCTGATCCATCGTGCAATCCAGGGGGGCCATGGCCGTCTCCAATCGCAGGTGAACCTTGTGCGATATGGTGATTCTAAGCCCGGGATCGAGGGGTCAACAATCAGGCCCCGCCCCTAACCCATTAGGGTTGTTACCTATGCTAAGGTATCCGAAAGTCAGGGGGCGAAAGGGTGTGGGTGTCGGACTGATCTGACACAACATCTTGGAATGATTGCCATATCAGACCGTTCTAACCTTGCCGTCGGCAGCGTGAACCGGCTGCGACAAAAATGACGAATTCTCGAAATTCTAGCCGATTGCTGCCGGTCCGTTGACGATGGTGCCGATCAGCAGCACCACGCCCAGCGAGGTGATGGCCAGCGAACCGGCCAGCGCCAGGGCGGAACGGATGCGTCCCCCCAGGCTGGAACCGCCGAATCCCCGCTCCACCAGCCGGTTGAGGCCCAGCGCTCCCAGCCCGATGGCCGCCACCGTCAGGGCGACGCCCAAGCCCATGGCCAGGGTCGACAGCACCCCGATCAGCACCATGCCGTTGGCGAAGCAGAACAGCAGCACCAGGATGGCCCCCGAGCAGGGGCGGAAGCCCACCGCCGCCGCCATGGCGAACAGGGCGTTGCGCTCGGTCCGCTCGTCTTTGGGCGGGGCGTGATGATGGTGGCCGCAACAGGTGCCGTCGTGGTGGTGCCCATGGTCATGGTGCCCGTGCTCATGATGTCCATGGTCATGGCCGCAGCCCCTGCCGGTCAGCGTCCGCCAGGTCATCAGGGCGCCGATGACGGCGATCATGGCGAAGGAGCCGGCCTCCAGCCAGGCGGCTCCGGCGGTGACGGCGCGCGGCGCCAGGCTGAGGATTCCGGCCAGCAGCCCCACCGCGACGATGGCCGAGCCGGCCTGCACCATGGCGGCGATCAGGCTGGCGGTCAGGCCGTGGACGATGCGGGCCCGCCTTGTGGCGAACCAGCCGCCGATCACCACCTTGCCGTGGCCGGGGCCGATGGCGTGGAACACGCCGTAGAGGAAGGCGGCCCCGATGATGGCGGCGGCCGGCTCCCACGAGCCGGTATCCTTCATCACCGCCAGTTGCTCGCGCAGTTCGCCGGTCAGCCGGCGCTGCAGGGCGAAGCCCCAGGCGGCGAGGCTGCGCAGCGGCTCGGGCAACTGGTCGCCCGGCGCGGAAGCTCCGCCGCCCGGCACCAGGGCGGCCCAGGCCGAGGCGGGCAACAGCGAAAGGACGAAGACGATCAGCCGCATGTGCCCTAGCCGCATGTGACGGTGGCCCGCTTGGGCGTTACCGCGCCGCCGAAAATGGTGTTGCCGTGATCGGGGGCGATGACCGCCTTGCATCCGGTCGAGCCTTCGCCGTTGAGGGTGACCGCGCTGTCGGTGGGGAAGTCCATGTCGATGTAGAAGGTCTCTTCATAGGTGGTGAAGCTGAAGGCTTCGCGGCGCGGGTCCACCGGACGGGGCAGCGGCAGGCGGAAAGCGTACATCAGCGAGTCCTTGACCGCGACCACCCTGAAGTCGGTGGCGTCCGGCCAGACGATAGGTTCACTCCCTATGCGGGCGTAGGTGAAATGGGCCTGGGGCTTGGTGTCGCGGAAGGCTTCGCGCTCCAGATCCTTCATCTCGTCGGGATCGAGGCGGTTGTTCTTGTTCCTGTCGAAATCGGCGACCAGCGAGGCGCTGAACACCGGATCGAACTTCCAGCCCATGAACAGGCTGACGATCTTGCCGTCCTTGAACTCCACCACGGCGTGGACGTCCGCCAGCACATGGGGATGGGCCAGGGCCGGTTCGGGCAGCAACAGCAGCAGCGGCAGCGGCAGGACGGTCAGGAGGCGGCGCATGCCAGCCGCCCGAAACCGCGCTCCAGATCGTCTTGCAGGTCGTCGGCGTCCTCCAGCCCGGCATGGAAGCGCAGGGACGGACCGGCGGGGGTCCAGGCGGTGGCGGTGCGGATGATGGAATGGCCCGAGGTGGGGATCACCAGGCTTTCGAAGCCGCCCCACGAGAAGCCCAGCTTGAAGTGGGAATAGCCGTCCAGCATGGCGTCGACCGCCGCCTTGGCCGCCGGCTTGAGGATCACCCCGAACAGGCCGCAGCCGCCGGTGAAGTCCCGCTTCCACAACTCGTGGCCGGGGTCGGAGGGCAGCGGCGGATAGAGCACCCGGTCCACCTCGGGCCGCGTTTCCAGCCAGGTGGTCAGGCGCATGGCCGTCTCGGCGTGCTGGCGCAGGCGGACCGGCAGGGTGCGCAGGCCGCGCAGGCCGAGATACATCTCCTCGGTCCCCGGCGAGGCGCCGAAGGTGGCCAGCGAGGTCTTGACCCGGAGCCACAGTTCGGGCGTGGCGGCGGTGATGGTGCCCAGCATGGCGTCGGCATGGCCGACGATGTACTTGGTGGCCGCCTGGATGGAGATGTCGACGCCCTTGGTGAAGGGCTGGAAGTGCAGCACGCCCCAGGTATTGTCCATCATGACGATGGCGCCACCGGCGTGCGCCGCCTCGGCCATGGCCGGAATGTCCTGCACCTCGAAGGTCAGCGAGCCGGGGCTTTCGGTGAACACCACGCGGGTGTTGGGCTTCATCAGCGCCGCGATGCCGGCTCCGGCCAGCGGATCGTAATAGGTGGTCTCGATACCCAGCCCGCTCAGTACCGTGTCGCAGAATTTCCGCGTCGGGAAATAGGCGGTGTCGACCATCAGCAGGTGGTCGCCGGCCTTGAGGAAGGCCAGCAGGGCCCCGGTGATGGCGGCCAGCCCCGACGAGGTGGCGACGGTGCGGTGCCCGCCCTCCAACTCGGCGACCGCCTCTTCCAGGGCGAAGGTGGTCGGTGTGCCGAAGCGCCCGTAGCGCACGCCCTCGAACGGCGTCTTGCCGCTCCTCTCCATGGCTTCCACGGATGGGTGCAGGATGGTCGATGCGTGGTAGACCGGCGGATTAACGGCGCCGTGGAACTGTTCCGGCTTGCGGCCGGCATGGAGGATGCGGGTGCTCTTCTTCATGATTCTCTACAGGCCGGGACGGGGGCGGGCATGGTGACTCGCCTGGGGCCGTGCGGCCAAGAGAATTCTGAGTCCAGAACCTAGGCGGCCAGCGCCAGGGCGGCGGCGGCCAGCACCGCCAGGGCGGCGAAGGCGGCCAGGACGAGATGGGAGTTGTCCTGCGCGGCAACGCGGGTACGAGCCTTTCGGTTACGCATGGAACATCTCCTTTTCTTTCCGACGATTCAAATATGGACGTGAAACGGTGGCGCATCAAGCCGTCATGCGCATTCTTTTGTTCGAGGGGCCTGGCGGCCCTATACCGGCGTATAGGCGGGTTGAAATAGTGATTTTCATGACTTAAGTCATAAGCGGTTGGGGTGATTTCTGGGGAGGCAGGCCAATGGTCCGCACACGTTTCCTGCCGGCTGCCGCGATGGCGACCGGCCTTTCCGCATTGCTGGCGTTTCCGGTTCTGGCCGGGGATTCCAAGCAGCAGGTGGCTACCGCCGCCGCCCATGCCGGCATGGCGGCTGCCGCCACCGACATGAAGATGGTCAAGGGGCATCTCCAGCACGTGATCAATTGCATGGTCGGCCCGGCGGGCGAGGGTTTTGATTCCTCCCAGGCCAATCCCTGCAAGGACCAGGGATTCGGGGCCATCCCCGACGCCCCCATGGACAAGATGCCGGCCCTGCAGGCCGCCCTGAAGGTCGCCAGGGATGCCGCGGCCGAGTCCGATCTGGCCAAGGCGCGCGAGAAGGCGGCTGCAGCCCAGGCGGCACTCGGCAAGATATCCATGTAAATGGTCGGATCGCTCATCCCGATGAATGGAAAAACATCTCCCATGATTTGACGATGTGCCCTCGATATTCCGGGTTTGGCGTAAAAATCATCCCAAGGTTATCATCGTAAGCTTTCGTCTAAATCATAGGTTGATATCTTTTATTTGGCGGGATGAGCGGCCGCATTGGGGCGCTGTTTTTAAAAAATCATTTATAACAATGAGATAGCCTTATTGCGCCTGCTTTCGGCATAGATGTTTTCTCCATAGCATTGCCCTTTGACAGGGATGGTATTGAGGGAATATCGCTTATTTTCCCGGTCGCGCGGTGTATCCTGCCCGAATTCAGAGAAGATGCATCCTGAGGGCATCTGAGTGATCGTCAACCTGCGCATCGGCATCCGCCTCCGCCTATTCCTGATCGTCGTCATCCTGCTGGCGGCGGTGGCGGGGGTGTCGCTCTATGCCCTGCACGAGATTCGCGACCGCCTGATGGTCGAACGCCAAAGCCAGAGCCGCATCATGGTGCGGGGCGCGGTGACCCAGATCGCACGCTTCCACGCCATGGAACGCGACGGCGTCCTACCGCGCGAGGCGGCCCAGAAGATGGCGCTGCGGGCGGTGGATACCCTGCGCTACGGTCCCGACCAGTATGTCTGGATCAATGATTCCCGCCCGGTGGTGCTGTCCCATCCCATCGAGGCCATGGTCGGCCGCGACGTGGGCGACGTCAAGGACGCCGACGGGCGTCCGCTGTTCCGCGAGTTCACCCGCATCAGCGCCCAAAGCGGCAACGGCATCCTGGTCTACAAGTGGCCGCGCCTCAACGACGACGTGCCGCAGCTCAAGATATCCTATGTGGAAGGCTTCGCGCCCTGGGACTGGACCGTGGGCTCGGGAGTCTATGTGGGCGACGTCGACGCCGCCTATGACGCGGCGGTCCGGCGCCTCGGCCTGTTCGCCCTGCTGGCGGCGGCGGTCAGTTCCCTGGTGGCCTGGCTGGTGGGGTCGACCATCACCCGGCCGCTCGACCAGATCACCCGCCACATGACCCGGCTGGCGGCGGGCCAGGACGTGGCGGTGGCGGAAACCTCGCGGTCCGACGAGGTGGGCGAACTGATGCGGGCCATGGCCGCCTTCAAGCGCCATCTGGCGGAAAAGGAACAGTTCCGCGAGGCCCACGATTCCGTCCTGCGCGAGGCCGGTACCGTCTTCAACCTGATCAACGACGCGGTGATGGTCACCGACCAGCGCAACCACATCAAGCTGGTCAATCCGGCCTTCACCCGTATCACCGGCTATGGCCCCGACGAGGTGATCGGGCGTTCGCCGTCCGTCCTTTCCTCCGGGCGGCACGACGCTTCCTTCTACGCCGCCCTGTGGGAGCAGCTGGCCAGGACCGGCGCCTGGAGCGGCGAGATATGGAACCGCTCGAAGAACGGCGAGATCTATCCCGAGTGGCTGTCCATCACCGCCGTCAAGGACCGCAGCGGGCAGGCCCGGGGGTACGTGGCCACCTTCAGCAACATCAGCGAGCGCAAGCGCCGCGAGACCCGCATGCGCTGGCAGGCCGAGCACGACGCCCTGACCGGCCTAGCCAATCGCGTCTGCTTCGAGACCTCGCTGGCGGTGGCGGTGGCCGTGGCCCGCGACAACCAGGACGATCTGGCCCTGCTCTACATGGACCTGGATGGCTTCAAGGCGGTCAACGACACCATGGGCCACGCGGCCGGCGACAAGGTGCTGACCGTGGTGGCCAAGCGCCTGCAGGAGGTGGTGCGCGCCGACGATCTGGTGGCCCGCCTGGGCGGCGACGAGTTCGCGGTGGTGATTCCCGCCCTGCACCGGCAATCCGACGCCCAGGTCATCGCCGAGAAGATCGTCGCCCGGTTGTCCGAGCCCTTCGTGATCGACCGGACCTCCGCCCATATCGGCGTCAGTATCGGCGTGGCCATCTATCCCCATCACGGCACTTCGCCCGAGCAACTGACCATCGCGGCCGACGCCGCCATGTACCGGAGCAAGCAGGCGGGACGCGGCGGCGTCACCATGGCCGAGGTCCCGGCGGCAACCCGGGCCCCAGCCCCAGCCCCAGCTCCGGCGGTCAAGGCCTCCTGAACGAAAAAACCCCGCCGGTGCGGCGGGGTTTCGTTTCCTGACCGGTCGGTCGAGAAAAACTACTTCTCGATCGGAGTGTCGTCGCGGTTGCCCCATTCGGCCCACGAACCGTCATAGACCGCCACGTTCTCGTGCCCCAGCAGGTTGAGCGCCAGGGCCACGGTACAGGCGGTGACGCCCGAGCCGCAGGAGATGGCCACCGGCTGCTTGAGCTCGACGCCGGCGGCGTCGAAGCGGGCCTTCAACTGGTCGGCCGGCAGCATGCAGCGGGTCTTCTCGTCGATCAGGTCGGCGAAGGGCACGTTGACCGAGCCGGGAATATGGCCCTGATGCTTGGTGGGGCGCGGCTCGGCCGCTTCGCCCTTGAAGCGGGCGGGAGCGCGGGCGTCGAGCACCAGCTCGCGCTTGTTCTCCAGGTTGGCCTTCATGTGGTCCAGGTCGCGGACCAGCAGGTGGTTGTAGTGGCTGATGAAGTGCCGGGTGCGCGGTACCGGAGGCAGGTCCTCGACGGCCAAGCCTTCGCGCAGCCACTTGGGGAAGCCGCCGTCCAGCACCGAGACGTCGCGATGGCCGAAGGTGCGGAACATCCACCAGGCGCGCGCCGCGGCGCTGGTGAAGCCCGATCCGTCGTAGATCACGATCTTGTTGCCGTTGCCCAGGCCCAGCTTGCGCACCTTGCTGGAGAATTTTTCCGCCGCGGGCAGCATGTGCGGCAGGGTGGAATCCGTGTCGGCGATCTCGTCGATATCGAAGAATACCGCGCCGGGGATGTGCTCGGCATCGTATTCCTCGCGCGCGTTGCGGTTCTGGGCCGGCGTGTACCAACTGGCGTCCACGACGCGGACGTCGGGGGCGGCGAGGTGCGAGGCCAGCCACTCGGTGCTGACGAGGGCGTCCGGATTGGGATAGCTCATGCTTTGTTTCCCCCCTTGCGGGTTTGCTTTTGTTTGGTCGCCGCTCAGTCCAGCCAATCGGGAACCGGCAGATCGCGCTCGCGCAGGAAGGCCGGATTGAACAGCTTGCTTTGATAGCGGGTACCATAATCGGCCAGCACTGTCACCACTGTGTGTCCGGGTCCTAATATGCGCGCCACCTTGATGGCGGCCATCACGTTGATTCCGCTCGATCCTCCCAGAACCAGTCCTTCCTGCCTGACCAGATCGAAAATCAGCGGCAGCGCCTCGTGGTCGGTGACCTGCACCTGATCGTCGATGGGGGCGCCGTCCAGGTTCCCGGTGATGCGGCCCTGGCCGATGCCTTCGGTGATGGAGGTTCCCTCGGCCTTCAACTCGCCATGGGCATAGTGATTGTACAGCGCCGAGCCCATGGGATCGGCCAGCACCACCTTGATGTTCTTGTTGTGCTCCTTGAGAGCCATGCCGGTGCCCGCCAGGGTGCCGCCGGTGCCCACCGCGCAGGTGAAGGCGTCCACCGTGCCGTCGGTCTGGCGCCAGATTTCCTGGCCGGTGGTGTTGAAATGGCCCATGCGGTTGGCGGTGTTGTCGAACTGGTTGGCCCACAGCACGCCATTGGGCTCGGTCTTGGCCAACTCGCCCGCCAAGGTCTCGGAATAGCGCACGTAATTGCCGGGATTGGCATAGGGCACCGCCGGGACCAGCCGCAAATCGGCGCCCACCAGCCGCAGCATGTCCTTCTTTTCCTGGCTCTGGGTCTCGGGCATCACGATGACCGTGCGATAGCCCAGGGCGTTGGCCACCAGGGCCAGGCCGATGCCGGTATTGCCCGCCGTGCCCTCGACGATCACGCCCCCGGGTTTCAGCAGGCCCTTGCGCTCGGCGTCCTGGATGATGGCCAGGGCGGCGCGGTCCTTGACCGAGCCGCCGGGATTGAGGAATTCGGCCTTGCCCAGGATTTCACAGCCCGTCTCCTCCGAGGCGCGCTTGAGGCGGATCAGGGGGGTGTTGCCGATGGAGTCGAGGAAGCCGTCGCGAATATCCGTCATGGTTTGTGTAGTTTCCGTTTAATTACCACGAGAATAATGTAGCTAGTCGGATGGGGAACTACAAGGTCCGTAAGGCCGCCTTCACCCGCTCCGGCGTGAACGGCACGGTCCGCAGCCGGATGCCCGCCGCATCGAACACCGCGTTGGCCAGGGCGGCCGGCACCGGGGTGGCGGCCGCCTCGCCGCCGCCCATGGGCGGTTGCTCGGGCCGGTCGATCAGTTCGATATCCATGTGGGGAACCTCGGCGAAGCCCAGGATGGGGTAGGTCGACTGGTCGGTCGAGGTGACGCGGGAGGTGTCGAAGGTCACCTCCTCCAGCAGGGTCCGCGACAGGGTCTGGAGGACACAGCCCTCGATCTGCATCTTGAGCGCGTCGGGATTGATCACCAGCCCGCAATCATGGGCGCAGGTCACCCTTTTCACGGCGATACGGCCGGTGTCGCGGTCCACGGCCACCTCCATGGCGACGGCCACGTAGGTTTCCGAGTGCTTGTAGTGGACATAGGCGATGCCGCGCCCGCTGCCGTCGCCCTTGGGGTTGGGAACGGGGCGCGGCGCCCAGGCCATCATGGAGGCGGCCTTGCTCAGCACGGCGACGCCCCGCAGGTCGCGCAGGCCCATCAGGCGGGTGACCAGCGGGTCCAGCCCGATTCCGGCGCACAATTCGTCGAAATAGCTCTCCACCGCGAAGACATTGGCGATCTTGCCCGGCGCCCGGATGTTGCTGGGGCGCAGCGGCGCGTCGGCCAGCCAGTGGACCTTGACCTCCAGGTCGGCCACGGCATAGGGCGGGTCGCCGTTCTGGGCGATCAGGCCGGTGACCAATCCCTTGGGCTGGTCGAGACCCGCCGCCTCGGGGCTGAGCAGCGGCACGTTGGGCAGGCCGGCGGTGGCCTTGGGCAGCCACATCTCGGTGCTCCAGCCCAGCAACTGTCCCATCGGCGACATGGCGCCGCGCAATGCGATCAACTGGGGCGGCCCCTTGGGGTCCCAGCCCAGCTCGTCGTCGCGGCTCCAGGCGACGCGCACCGGCTTGCCGGTGGCCTTGGCCAGCAGGGCGGCGTCGGCGGCGGCGTCGTCATGGCCGTTCATGCCGTAGCAGCCCGAGCCGTCCAGGTAGACGAGGCGGACCTTGTCCACGGCCAAGCCCAGCAGGGCGGCGAAAGTGGGGCGGAATTTGTGGGTGGCCTGGGAGGCGGTCCAGATGGTGGCGGCGCCGTTCCCGACCTGGGCGACGGCGCAACTGGGGCCCAGCGAGCCATGGGACTGCACCGGCCAGTAGTAGTCCACGGCTGGCGGCGCCTCGGCCAGACGGGCGGCGGCGTCGCCCTTGGCCTTCAGCACCTCCTCGGCGATGAAGGGGCCGGCCCGGAGGGCGTCCCGTACCGCCCCATGTCCCATCAGCCTGGCGGAATCCGACCAGATGGCCTTCAGCATCCCGGCGGCGCGGATGGCGTCCCATTCGCGGTTGGCCACCACCGCCAGGAAGTCCTTGATGCGCACCACCCGGGCGCCCTTGACCGCCTTGATGGAGGTTTCATCCACCTTGAGCAGCGCCGCTCCCACCGAGGGCGGGCGGATCACCCGGCCATGCAGCATGCCGGGCAGCTTGAAATCATGGACATAGGCGTGGGTGCCGCAGACCTTGGCCGGCACGTCGGGGCGGGGCAGGGGCTTGCCCACCACCCGGTATTCCGCCGGATCGCGCAGCGGCGCCTTGGGATCGAGCTTCAGGGCGAAGCCGTTCTCTCCCACCAGATCGCCCATGCCGATGGAGCGGCCGCCGTCCCGCGGCGCCACCAGGCCGTCCCGCAGGTCCAGGTCCTCCGGGGAGCGATCCAGCCGGGCGGCGGCCAGGCGGATCAGGGCCTGGCGCGCCGTGGCGGCGGCCTGCCGGATCTGCACGCCGCCCCTGGCGACGCCGGTGGAGCCGGCGGTGGGGCCCTGGTCGGGGGTGAACCGGGTGTCGCCCTCGATCAGGACGATGGACTCGATGCCGATGCCCAGTTCCTCGGCGGCCATCTGGCGGATGGCGACACGCAGGCCCTGGCCGAGATCGACCTTGCCGCAATAGACGGTGACCGAGCCGTCCGGGCCGATGGACAGGAAGCCGTCCACCTCGGCCGGATCATTGGTCTTGGCCGTCGCGGCTCCGGCCGGGCGGGGCAGGGTGAAGGCGACGCTGAGCGCCGCCGTCGAGCCGAGAAAGGCCCGGCGCGAGAGTTCCCGGGTCATGACGGTTCCCTCCCGCCGGCGCGCAGCACGGCGCGCAGCACCCGGTGATGGCTGCCGCAGCGGCACAGATGCCCCTCCAATGCCGCCTTGGCCTCGTCCCGGCCGGGCTGGGCGTTGCGGGCCAGCAGGGCGGCGCCTTCCACCACCATGCCGGCGGTGCACCAGCCGCATTGGGCGGTCTGCTCGGCGATGAAGGCGGCCTGGAGCGGATGGGGCGCCTGGGGCGTGCCCAGGCCTTCGATGGTGGTCACCGCCTTGCCCGCCGCCGCCGCCAGGGTGGTCTGGCACGAGCGGGCCGGCTCGCCGTCGATCAGCACGGTGCAACTGCCGCACTCCCCCTTGCCGCAGCCCAGATGGGTGCCGGTGAGGCCCAATTCGTCGCGCAGCCAGAAGACCAGCGGCATGTCGCCGTCGGCGGCCGCCGCATGGCGTGGCGCGCCGTTGACGGTGAGGGAGAGGAGGGCCGGGGCTTTCGCCTTGGACACAGGCTTGCCTGGGGACGCGGGTTTGCCGGACATGGGGGCCTCGCGCTTGGTGGGATCGGCAGTATAGGGCCAAATCGGCGGCTTGCCCAAGGCCGCCATGATCCGCTACACCCAGAGCGCTTGAGTACCGCTCGCCCCGCGAGCAGAGCCCACCTGGAGGTAAGCCGGTGAAGATGCGTTCTGTCCTCCTGATCCTCCCGGCGCTGTTCACGGGCCTGCTGTTCGCCATGGGGGCCGCGTCGCAGCCGTTCTGGCAGGTATTCAACCTGGACCCCGACTATTACTACCTGACCAACGGCCTGATGCTGGTCGAGGGGCTGGCCCCCACCGACATGGGCCATCCCGGCACGCCGGTACATGTGTTCTTCGCCCTGGTCCTGCGGCTGATGCATGTGGGCGAGCCCACCGGGGCCATCGTCGACGCGGTGCTGCGCGACCCCGAGCGGCACCTGCGGGTGGTCACCTGGGTCATGTATCCGCTGATCGGCCTGTCGCTGGTGGCTCTCGGCCGGGCCTTCCAGGTGGCCACCGGCCGGCTGGCGCCGGCCCTGCTGGCCCAGGGCGCGCCGTTCCTGTCCATGATCATCCCCAAGTTCGGCCTGCACCCCAAGCCCGAGGGCTTCCTGATCATCGCGGTGGCCTGGGTGCTGATCGCCGCGTTGCGGGTGGCGAAGGCCGAGACCCTGACCGACCGGCAGGTGGGCTGGCTGGGCCTGGCGCTGGGCTTCGGCATCGCCTGCAAGATCCAGTTCGTGGCGCTGGGGCTGGTGCCGCTGTTCATCCTGGACCGCCGCCGGCTGTTCCTGGTGCTGCCGCTTTCCACCGCGGCCGGCTTCCTGATCTTCTTCTCGCCGGCCTTGCCGTCGCTCGACATCTTTCTCGGCTGGTGGGCGAAAATCCTGACCCACAGCGGCGCCTACGGCACCGGCGAGGCCGGAATGGTGCAGTCCGGGCGCTATTCCAAGGCGGTGATCGGCCTGTTCGGCTCCAAGATCATCTTCACCATCGTCATCGGCCTATCGCTGTTCGCCCTGGGGGGCTATGCGCGGCTGCGCCGCCGCGACCTGATCGGGCCGGACAAGCTGGCCGGCCTGCTGGCCGGTCTGGTGGCGGCCGAGGTGTTCACCATCCTGGCGGTGGCCAAGCAGCCCGCCGCCCATTATCTGGTGCCCGCCCTACTGCTGACCGGTCCCAGCCTCGGCATTCTGTTCGTGCTGTCGGGCAAGGTGTTTCCGTCCCGTCCCCATCTGCGGGCGTGGGGCGTGATCGGGCTGGCCCTGGTGATCATCAGCGCCCAGGCGTCGTGGAAGCAATACGCCGAGCTGGCCCGCTGGACGGCCGAGGCCCAGGCCTTCGACATGGGCCGGTTCAAGGCCTGCGCCAAGATCGACTACGATTCGTCGTCCAGTCTGTCCTATGCCCTGCAGCGCGGCGACATGAACTCCAAGGCCCGCTATTCCCCCAAGCTGGCCGAATTCATGCCCGGCGACCACTACACCTGGTTCATCAACGAGCATGCCTGGTGGAGCAGCGGCTTCATGCAGTGGAACAAGCCCATGAAGGTGGCCGACGTGGTCGCCGCCTATCCCTGCACGGTGTTCCGGGGCAGCCAATTCTATCGCCTGCCCGCCTGGGCGGCACAGGCGCTGGGCGGCTCGTTCACCCCCGACGACCGTTGCCAGGCGGGCGAGGAAACCATCTACACGCTGGGAATCCGCTGCGACGGTTCACAGCCCCTTGCAAAATGAGGCCAAAGGAATAGCCTTCTCCCGACGGTTCAAGACGAGGGGGACATCATGGCGGCCAAGGCCGTAACCATCGCCCAGCAAAAGGGCGGCGCCGGAAAGACCACCATCGCCGCGCAACTGGCGGTGGCCTTCGCCCGGGCCGGGCGCCGGGTCGGCCTGCTCGACATCGACCCCCAGGGCTCGCTGGCCGCCTGGTACGACATCCGCAAGGCCCTGGTCGAGGAAACCGGCGGAGGCATCGTCTTCGTCCAGGCCTCGGGCTGGCGGCTGTCCACCGAGCTGGACCGGCTGAAGCGGGATGTGGACCTGGTGCTGATCGATTCCCCACCCCATGCCGAGACCGAGGTGCGCATCGCGGTGCGCGCCGCCGACCTGATCTTGGTGCCCATGCAGCCGTCTCCCATGGACCTCTGGGCCACCGGCCCGACGCTGGACATGGCGCGCAAGGAGAAGTCCCCCGCCCTGATGGTGTTCAACCGCACGCCGTCGCGCGGCAAGCTGGTGGATGCGGTGCGCAAGAAGATTCGCGATTCCGAGGTGCCGGTGGCCCAGACCGTGCTGGGCAACCGGGTGGCCTTCGCCGCCTCCATGATGGAGGGCAAGGGCGTGGTGGAGAGCAATCCCCGCCACACCGCCACCAAGGAAATCAAGGCGCTGGCCGACGAAATCGCCGGCATTCTCGGACTGGACTGACGCCATGGAGATGATCCTCGACCACGCCTACGCCATCGCCATGGCCCTGCACACCCTGGCGGCGGTGGTCTGGGTGGGCGGCATGTTCTTCGCCCACCTGATCCTGCGCCCGGTCCTGGCCGAACGGCTGCCGCCCGAGCGGCTGGCGGTGTGGCGCGAGGTCTTTCCCCGCTTCTTCTTCTGGGTGTGGGTCAGCATCGTCGTGCTGCTGGCCACCGGCTATTCCACCTTGCTGATGGGCTTCAAGGCCGGCTTCACCGGCGGGCCCGGCCATGTGGACATCATGCAACTGATCGGGCTGGTGATGATCGCCCTGTATTTCCAGTTGTTCTTCGGCCCGTGGCAGGGCTTCAAGCGGGCCTTCGCCGCCGCCGACTATCCCAAGGCGGCCGAGTATCAGGTCCGCATCCGTCACATCGTCACCGTCAACCTGATCCTGGGCCTGATCTGCATCGTGATCGGCGTGGCCGGCTCGCTGCTGGGGGCGTGACCGGGATGGATCGGGACAAGGACGTCGAGATCATCTCCAAGGAGACGGTCTACAAGGGCTATTTCCAGGTCGACCGCTATCGCCTGCGCCACCGCACCTTCGCCGGCGGCTGGACCGACGAGATGATGCGCGAGGTCTTCGAGCGCGGCCACGCCGTGGTGGTGCTGCTCTACGATCCCGACCGCGACAGCATCGCCCTGATCGAGCAGTTCCGGCCCGGCGCCTATGCCGCCGGCTGGCATCCCTGGCTGGTGGAGTGCGTGGCGGGCATCATCGAGGACGGCGAGCATCCCGACGACGTGGCCCGGCGCGAAACCCGCGAGGAAGCGGGCTCGGACCCCACCGACATGGTGCATGTGGGCGATTACCTGGTTACGGCCGGTGGCTCGTCCGAGAGCTGCAAGCTCTATTGCGCCCGGGTGGATGCCTCGACCATCGCCGGCACCCACGGCCTGGCCCATGAGGGCGAGGATATCCGCGTGTTCCTCGTCGATCCCGCCGAGGCCCTGGCCATGTGCCGGGATGGGCGGATCAACAATGCCATGGCGGTGCTGGCCATCCAGTGGCTGACCCTGGAGCGGGACTCGCTTCGGGCCAGGTGGCTTGCCGCCTGATCAGGCTTATCCGAACAGCAGCCGGCAGACGACCACGGCGGCGGCCAGGGCGGCCAGATCGGCCAGCAGCCCCACCGCCAGGGCGTGGCGGATGCGCCGCACCTGTACCGCCCCGAAATAGACGGCGAGCACATAGAAGGTGGTCTCGGTGGAGCCGTAAAGGGTCGACAGCAGCGCGCCGAGATAGGAATCGGGGCCGATGGCCGGGTCCTTCAGGCCGGCGGCCAGCATGCCATAGGAACCCGAGCCCGACAGGGTCCGCATGGCGGCCATCATCAGCGCCTCGGCCGGCAGGCCCAGTCCCTCGGTCAGGCGGCCCAGCGGGCGGATCAGCAGGTCCATGGCGCCCGAGGCCCGCACCATGCCGATGGCCGCCAGGATGGCCACCAGATAGGGGATGATGCGCACCGCCACCTCGAAGCCTTCCTTGGCCCCCTCGATGAAGCTCTCGTAGATGCGGACCCGCTTGACCGCGCCGTAGAGCAGCAGCCCGACCACCAGGGACGGCATGATCCACGGCCCCAGCGCCTTGCCCCAGACCAGCAGCGCCGCCGCCAGGGCCAGCAGCGCCACGAGGGTGGCAAGGCAGGGCCACAGCGGGCCGGGTGCCGCCCCGGTC
>JAVBXM010000178.1 GCA_030824585.1 Phaeospirillum sp.
GCTCCGGGCGGTGGGCCGGGCGGTGGGCCGGGCGAGGGAGGACCGGGGGGCCAGCGCAACGGCGATCTGGGGCACGAGGGCAAGCTGGCCCAGGCGGTCGGACGGCCCAGCCTGACGGAACAACTGCGGAATTTAAGCCGCGATGGCCAGAAAGCCGACGGCAAGGCGCTGATCGCCCTGCTGCAGGGCAAGGGCCGCGCCGCCTAGGGATGAACAGGGGGATGTTGAAGATGGTTGATGTGAAGCGTGCCGGCCGCCTGTTGGCTTCCGCCTCGTTGATTGCCTTGCTTTCGGCCTGCGCGGTGACGCCCGAACCGTTCACGGCGGAAGAACTGAGCGCCCAGGCGGCTTTGGACCGCGAGGCCATGTTCAAGGGCGGCGAGCCCTTGAGCGGCGCGCTGACCGTGTCCGAGGCCATCGCCCGGGCGCTGAAGTACAATCTGGACAAGCGCTCCAAGATGATGGAGGAGGCGCTGGCCCTGGGGCAGACCGACGTGGATCGCTGGGACATGCTGCCCAAGCTGACCGCCAATGCCGGCTATACCTACCGTTCCGAGCCCAACGCCACCGTGTCACACACCGTCCGAACCGGCCAGCGGGGCAGCGATTACAGCGTATCCGCCGACCAGCGGTCCAAGACCACCGACCTGACCATGTCGTGGAACCTGCTGGATTTCGGCGTCACCTACTACACCGCCAAGGCCAATGCCGACCGCGCCCTGGTCGCCACCGAACGCCGCCGCAAGGCGGTGCATAATCTGGTGACCGAGGTGCGCTTCGCCTTCTGGCGCGCCGCCGCCTATCAGGTGCTGAATTCCGAGGTGGACCGCGCGGTGTCCGAGGCCCGCGACGCCCTGGGCAAGGCCCGGCAGGTGGAGAAGGAGAACCTTCGGGCCCCGGCCGAATCCTTGCGCTACCAGAAGTCGCTGCTGGAGACGCTGCGGCAACTGACCGCCATCCAGCAGGAATTGTCCACCGCCCAGATCGAACTGGCGGCGCTGATCAATGTGCCGCCGGGCACCAGGCTGGCCCTGTCGGTGCCGGCCGAGATGACCGTGCCCGACTGGACCACGCCGCTGGAGCGCATGGAGGAACTGGCCTTCACCGGCAATCCCGACCTGCGGGAACAGGGCTATCTGTCGCGCATCGCGGTGGACGACACCAAGAAGGCCATCATCAAGCTGCTGCCCGGCATCACCTTCAGCGGCGGGCGCAATTGGGACGGCAACTCGTTCCTGATGGACAATCACTGGTACGAAGCCGGGGCCAAGCTGTCGTGGAACGTCATGAACGTATTTTCGGGCAAGTCGCAACTGGACTACGCCGAGACCAACGAGCAGGTGGCCGACGCCCGGCGCAAGGCGCTGCGCATGGCGGTGCTGGCCCAGGTGTATGTGGGCGAGCGCCAGTTCCGCAACGCGGTCAGCCAGTACCAGCAATCGGACGAGCTGTGGCAGGTGGACAAGCGCCTGTTCGAACTGTCCGAGGCCCGGACCGCCAACGATGCCCAGGGTATCTTGGAGCGGGTGGCGGGGCGCGCCTCGGCCATCGCGTCGCAACTGCGCCGCTTCCAGTCCTACGCCCAGGTGGAGCAGGCCTACGCCAAGATCCAGGCCACCCTGGGCCATGACCTGACCATCGAGAAGATCGAGAGCGGCGACCTCAAGGCGCTGTCCAAGGCGGTGGCGGCCGGGTTGGAGGCCTGGGGGCGCGACGCCCAGCCACTGGCGCCCGCTCCGGCGGCTGTTCCGGCGACGGTGGTCGAGGCGCCCCCTCCCGCCCAGAGCCCGGCGCCCGAGCCGCTGACCGGGGAGAATACCCGGTGGATCAAGGGTGACGAAACCGCCGCCGCCACTCCGGTGGAGGAGGCCGTTTCCTCGGTGCTCGCCCACATCCGTACCCTGTATCAGGCCTCCGGCCAATGAAATGGATGACCCTGGCGGGGATGGTGGCGGCTTTGGCCGCCGGCCCCGCCAGGGCTCAGGAGCTGCGCGCCCAATTGTCGCCCCGCGACTTCACCACCCTGGCGGCGGAAATCGGCGCCAAGGTGGAGAAGATCAGCGCCCGCGAGGGCGAGCGCTTCACCCGGGGGCAGGTGCTGATCGCCTTCGACTGCTCGGTCAACCGGGCGCAACTGGACGAGGCCCGTGCCTCCCAATCGGCGGCGGATAAGACCCTGGCGGTCAACCGGCGGCTGCTGGAACTGCAGACGGTGGGCAAGCTGGAGACCGACGTCTCGGTGGCCGAGGCGGAAAAGGCCCGCGCCAAGGTGGCGGCCATGGGGGCCATGGTCTCCAAATGCGCCGTCACCGCCCCGTTCGACGGACGGGTGGTGGAGCAGAAGGTGCGCGGCCAGCAATACGTCCAGCCGGGACAGGCGCTGCTCGACATCCTCGACGATTCGGTGCTGGAACTGGATTTCGTGGTTCCAAGCAAATGGCTGGTCTGGCTGAAGCCCGGCCATGCCTTCCAGGTGTCCATCGACGAGACGGGCAAGAGCTATCCGGTCAAGCTGACCCGGGTGGGCGCCCGCATCGACCCGGTCAGCCAGACGGTGCGGGTGGCGGGCGCCATCGGCGGCCACTTCGCCGAGCTGTCGGCGGGTATGTCCGGCAAGGTCCTGCTGGCGCCCCCTCCATGAACGAGGTGGGGGCATGATGGAGGTCGAAGCGGGCACGGCGTTGCGTCTGGCGACCCTGCTCGACGTGGAGGGGCGCATCTTGCGGGCGGAGGATGCCGCCGAGATCGGCTTCGTGGCGGTCAACGACGCCCATGCCCTGGTCCCCTATCGCCAGTCGGTGCTGTGGAGCCGGGCCAGGGGCGTCGAGACGGTGTCCGGCCTGGCCCTGCCCGACCGCAACGCCCCCTTCCTGCTGTGGATGGAGGCGGTGTGCCGCCATCTCTCGTCGCTGACCCGGCCGGCGGTGCTGTCGGCCGCCGGCCTGCCCGACGATCTGGCCGGGCAGTGGGGGGAATGGCTGCCACCCCACGCCCTGTGGCTGCCCCTGGGGGACGGGGCGGCGCTGCTCTATGCCGCCGAGGCCGAATGGCACGAGGGCAATGTCGCCCTGCTGGCCCGGCTGGGCGAGGCGGTGACCGCCTCGCGGGCTCGCTTCCATCACCCGTCGCGCCTCGCCAAGGTGCTGGGCCGGCTGAAGGCCAGCCGCCGGCGGCAATTGGCCGCGCTGGGCCTGCTGGGGCTGTCGCTGTTTCCGGTGACCGGATCGGTGCTGGCTCCGGCCGACATGGTGCCCGCCCATCCCCTGGTGGTGCGCTCGCCCCTCGACGGCGTGGTCGACCGTATCCACGTCCGGCCCAACGAGCAGGTGACCGAGGGCAAGCCGCTGTTCGACCTGGATGCCACCCAACTGAGCGGCCGCCTGGACATCGCCCGCCAGCAGCATGCCACCGCCGAGGCCGAATACCGGCAGGCGGCCCAGGCCCAGGTCTTCGACCCCAAGGCCAAGGCCCAGGTGGCGATCCTGGCCGGCCGCGCCGAGGAAAAGGCCGCCGAGGCGAAGTGGCTGGAAAGCCAGCTCGACCGTATCCGGGTCAAGTCGCCGGGGCCGGGCATCGCCGTGCTGGACGACCCTTCGGACTGGATCGGCCGCCCGGTGGTGGTGGGCGAGAAGGTGATGCTGGTGGCCGACGAGACCGATACCGAGGTGGAGGCCTGGCTGTCGGTGGCCGATGCCGGCGAGGCACGGCCGGGGGCGCGTCTCACCCTGTTCCTCAATTCCCGGCCGCTGTCGCCGGTCCGTGCCGTGGTGCGCAACGTGGCCTACGAGCCCTCGGCCCGGCCCGACGCCACCCTGGCCCACCGGGTGCGCGCCGTCCTGGCCGAGGGGCAGGACAAGCCCCATCTCGGCCTCAAGGGCACGGCGCGCATCGACGGCGATACCGTGCCGCTGATCTGGTGGCTGTTCCGAAAGCCGCTGGTCGCCGTGCGCCAGTTCGTGGGCTTTTAGAAGGATGGTTCCCGCCGCCGCCATCTTGCCGCCGCTGCGCCAGGAACTGACCGTGCATCCGGGACCGCGCGGGGCGGACGGGGCGCCCAGCTGGACGCTGCACGATCCGCTTCGCAACCAGTTCTTCCGGCTGTCCTGGCCGGCCTTCGAGATGCTGTCGCGCTGGCACCTGGGCCAGCCCGAGGCGGTGGCGGAGACCATCCGGCATGAAACCACCCTGGAGGTGGAGGCCGAGGACGTGGCCGAGATGGTGGATTTCCTCGCCCGGGGGCAATTGCTGCAGCCGGCCGGGCCGGACTACACCCGTCACCTGCTGTCCGTGGCGCGGGCGTCGCGGACCTCGTGGGCCGAGTGGCTGCTGCACCATTACCTGTTCTTCCGCGTGCCGCTGGTGCAGCCCGACCGGGTGCTGGGCGTTCTGCTGCCGTGGACGCGGTGGCTGGGCGGCACGGCCTTCCGCCTGGCCACCCTGGCGGCCCTGGCGGTGGGGCTGCTGCTGGTGGGACGGCAGTGGAGCGTCTTCGCCACCACCTTGGTGGACCAGTTCTCCATCACCGGGCTGGCGGCGTTCGGCGTGGCTCTGGGGCTGGCCAAGGTGATCCACGAACTGGGCCATGCGCTGACCGCCAAATCCTTCGGCCTGCGGGTGCCGACCATGGGAGTGGCCTTCCTGGTGCTGATGCCGGTGCTCTATACCGACGTCAACGAGGCGTGGAAGCTGCCCGACCGCCGCCGCCGCCTGCTGATCGGCGGTGCCGGGGTGCTGTCCGAACTGGCCCTGGCCGCCTGGGCGACTCTGGCCTGGGCGCTTTTGCCCGACGGTACCGGGCGGCAGATGGCCTTCACCCTGGCCGCCACCACCTGGATCAGTTCGCTGCTGATCAACCTCAGCCCGTTCATGCGCTTCGACGGCTATTTCCTGATGGCCGACGCGCTGGACATGCCCAACCTGCACAACAGGGCCTTCGCCCTGGCCCGCTGGCGGCTGCGCGAGGTGCTGTTCGGCCTGGGCGAACCGGCGCCGGAGCATGTGCCGCCGGGACGCCGGAGCCTGCTGGTGGCGTTCGCCTGGGCAGTGTGGATCTATCGCCTCGGCCTGTTCCTCGGCATCGCCGTGCTGGTCTACCACTTCTTCATCAAGGTGGTGGGAATCCTGCTTTTCGCCGTGGAAATCGGCTGGTTCGTCATCAAGCCCATCGCCGCCGAAATCAAGGAATGGCGCCAACGCCTCCCGGCCATCGGCGCCAGCCGGCGGTCGCGCTGGAGTCTGGGGCTGGCCGTCCTTGGCCTGCTGATCGCCCTGGTGCCGTGGAACGGCCGGGTCTCGGCGCCGGCCATGCTGAAGGCCGCCGGGCATGTGGTGCTGTATCCCCCCGGCCCGGCCCTGCTGGCCTCGGTGGAGGCGCGGGAGGGAACCTGGGTGGAGGCGGGGAGCGTACTTGCCGTCCTGGAGAGTCCCGAGATCGATTATCGTCTGGTCCAGACGGCCCGGCGCATGGGCGTACTGAAATATGAACTGTCCTCGGTGGGCTTCGAGGACAGCTTCCGCGACCGCTCCCAAGCCATCGCCCGCGAGCTGGAGGCGGCGGCGGCCGAGCATGCCGCCGCGTTGCGCGACAAGGCCCGCCTGACCCTGCGGGCTCCCATCGCCGGCTGGGTGGCCGACATCTCGCCGCTGCTGCTCAACGGCCAATGGCTGAGCCCGCGCGAGGCGCTGATGGCGGTGCGCGGGCCGGGCGCCGTCATCGAAGCCTATGTGGCCGAGGATGACCTGCCGCGCATCCGTCCCGGCGGATCGGCCTCGTTCCTGGCCGAGGGAAGCCGGGCGGCCCTGGCCGCCACCATCGCCGAGATCGACCGCACGGCGGTGCGGGGGCTGAGCGACCCGGCCCTGGCCACCGCCTATGGCGGGGGCGTGCCGGCCCGCTTCGTGGACAAGGCCCTGGTGCCCGATGCGGCGCTCTACCGCGTGCGTCTCGCCGTGCCGGGGACGGCGTCGGAGGGGGTGATGCTGCGCGGCGAGGTTCATCTGGACGGAGAGGGGCGCTCCCTGGCGCAGCGCCTGTTCCGTGCCGCCGCCACGGTGGTCATCCGGGAGTGGGGGGTATAGAATCTTGAACGGAGGTGCATCATGACCGCGTTTCGCAGCCTGATTCCGGCGCTGGTCCTCTCGCTGTTGATCGGCGGGGCCATGGCGGCCGACAAGCCAAGGGCGGTGTCGTCGGACAACGCCTATGCCGCCGGCAAGTCGGCGGAGATTGAAATGCTGAAGGTCCGGGCCTCCGCCAATCCCTCGGTCGGCGCCACGTCGACCCTGATGGAGGCCGACGACCTGCTGCGCCGTTTCCGCCAGGCTGCGGCGGCCGAGAGGGAAGGCTTGCGCGCCCAATTGGACGCCACCCTGGCGCGGGCGGAACTGGAACTCGGCCGAGGACGTTAATTCGGCATCTTCGGCAGGGTGAAGACGATGCGGGTCCCCCGGTCCGGCCCGTCGGATTCCGCCCAGATGCGGCCGCCATGGCGGTGGACGATCTTGCGGCAGATCGGCAGGCCGATGCCGGTGCCGCCGCCGTATTCGTCGCGCTGGTGCAGGCGCTGGAACAGCCCGAAAATCCGTTCCTCGTAGCCTTTCCCCTGTTCGATGCCGATGCCGTTGTCGGCCACGATGATGCGCCACAGCTCGGGCCCGTCGGTCCGGCAATCCACGGTGATGCGCACCGGCCGGGCGCCATGATACTTGAGGGCGTTGCCGAACAGGTTGAGCAGGACGCGATAGAGTTCCTCGTCGTTGCCCATGACCAGGGGCAGCCGCGAGGCAATCTCGATGGTGGCGTTGGCGGTTTCCATCTGGCTGCGCAGGCTGTCCCGCGCCGCCATGGCCAGATCGGAGAGGGAAACGGGGTGCATGTCGCGCTCGCTGCGCCCGACCCGGCTGACTTCCAGCAGGTCGCGCACCAGGCAGTCCATGCGGTTGGCGGCATCGGTGACGATCTTGATGAATTCCTGCTCCTCCGTGTTCAGGCGGCCTTGCAGCCGCCGGTTCAGCAAGGTGGAGAACGAGGTGATGTTGCGCAGCGGCTCGCGCAGGTCGTGGGAGGCGACATAGGCATAGGCCTCCAGGTCGGCATTGGAACGCTCCAGCGCCTGGTTCTTGTCGCGCAGTTGCGCCTCGACGGCCTTGGCCTGGGTGATGTCGGTGTGGAAACCCAGGACATAGGGACGGCCGCCGGGTGGGTTGGCGACCTCGAACGACTTGGCGTGCAGCCAGGCCTCGGAACCGTCGGGGCGGATTACCCGGAAATCCGCTCCGTACTCGCCCGATCCGATGTGCGACGCCACGAAGTCCATTACCGTGTCGCGGTCCTCGGGGTGTATCCAGCCGGGCCATAGGCCGGGATTTGCCATCACCTGCTCGGGCTCGCGTCCCCACAGGGGGAGGAAGGCCGGGCTGATGTAGTGGAAGCGGCTATAGTCCAGGTCGGCGATGAAGAATACCTGGTCGATGGTCTCGGCCATTTCCCGGAACCGCCGTTCGCTTTCCGCCAGGATGCGCTCGGCCTGCTTGCGCTCGGAGATATCGCGCAGGAAGACGAACAACCGCCCGTCGCCTCCCGGGAAGTACGAGGTGCTGACCTCCACGTCCCAGATTTCGTCATCGCGCGTGCGGTGGCGGGTCTCGAAGCTGCGGGCCCTGCCGGCCATGATGTCGGCGATGTGGACGGCGATCTGGCTGCTGTCCTGGACGGCGTCCAGATCGTGGATGCTCATGCCCAGCAATTGCTGGCGGCTGTATCCCGAGCGTGTGGCATAGGCGTTGTTGACCTCGACGAGGCGGCCCTGGCGATCCGTCGCCCAAAAGCCGTCCGACGAGGTTTCCACGATGGCGCGGTAGTGCTTTTCGCTGTCGCGGATGGCCAGGGTCATCCGGGTGTTGGCGGCCATGCGGGAATGGCTGCGCCGGGCGATCAGGCCGATGGCCAGCATCCCCATCGTCCAGAGTGCGCCATGGGTCGTCTCCATGGTCCGCACCACGTCGGCCTCGCCGGCCAGATAGGGAGCCAGCGGCACCGAGACGCCGATGCCGCCCCGGACCTCGCCATCCTTGAAACCGAGATGGCCGTGGCACTTCTGGCAACTGCTCTCCATGCGGAACGGCTTGAACAGGCGCATGAAGGGGGCTCCGTCGATGTCGGAGACCTCCATCACCTCGTCCTTGTCGCCGTTGGCGAACTGGCGGATGCCTTCGGCCTCCCACGGGTCGGCGATATTGGCCGGGTTGAGGGCGACGATGCCGACGATGCGTCCCTTGATGCCGTACAGCTCGCCATGGTCCTGCATCATCTCGCGCAGCATGTAGGCGGGATTCATCAAGGTCAGGTGCCGCCCGTCATTGGCGATCAGGTCGCGGTCGGGCAGGTGGGCCATCCAGGGGCTGGGAGGCGTCTTCTCGGTCGGCTCCACATAGACGCCGCCATGGGACGAGGCCCAAAGACGGTAGGCCACGTCCTTGTTGAAATTGGCCAGGGCGGTGTTGGTGGCCAGTTCCAGGGTGATCTCGCGCTGCTTGGCGATATTCCAGGCCAGCGATCCGCCAAGGAGCAGACTCCAGGCCAGCATCCCCGCGGCGGTATAGCGCAAGACCCTGGTCGTGACATCGGCGAGGGAGGCGATTATGTCGGAATCCGGCTGCGTAGCGCTCAAATTCTGCTCCCGTACGGTGCCGCTTCGACTAATCCGAAAGAATCATACCAAACATACGGATGCGCGGCATCATGGCATATGGTGACGAAACCTTACCGATTGAGCGCTCCTGGGATAGACTGCCGGCCATGATCGCCGTCACCGCCTCCATCAGCATCGAAGAAACGGAAATCGAGGAAACATTCCTGCGGGCCTCCGGCCCAGGCGGCCAGAATGTCAAGACGTTCAGGGCGTCATAGCTAGAATGCAGGTACATTCATATCCTGGGATGGTTGGCGGAAAACATGGGAGATGTTGAATGCCAAAGAAGTGGCGCATCAAGAAATATGATGGGATGGACCTGTTGGGGGAGTGGTCTGTGTCTGGAAGACTCTCAGAAAAAGAGATTTGCTCAATGCTGAGGCGCTTAGTCTCCAGAAATCTCTCGGACGACGAAATCATTGGATCATCATTGAGAAAAAACGACTCAGGCTACCTCCCTCTCCTGGAGCAGGTCGGACGTGGAAATCCCATTTGCTTTGGAGACGGCATACATTATACGGCGCACTGGGAATGATCTGAGAATACGGCTGACTGACGCCATCTGGACGGAGAGCCGACACAACCGATATAAGGCTGGATGATCCAGGTCACGCAGAGCATCGCCATCGACGAAAGCGAGATCGAGGAGAGCTTCGTCCGCGCCTCCGGTCCCGGCGGGCAGAACGTCAACAAGACCAGCACCGCGGTTCAGTTGCGCTTCGACGTGCGCAACTCGCCCTCGCTGCCCGAACGGGTGCGGCGCAATCTGGAGCGGCTGGCGGGCAAGCGGCTGACCAAGGACGGTGTGCTGGTGCTGGTCGCCCAGACTGCCCGCAGTCAGGAATTGAACCGCCGCGAGGCCCTGGAACGGCTGCTGGAGATGATCCGCGAGGCCGCCGCTCCGCCGCCGCCCAAGCGGCGTCCGACCAAGCCGACCAAGGGCTCGCAGCAGCGGCGGCTGGAATCCAAGACCAAGCGGTCGGTGACCAAGAAGTTGCGGTCCGAGCGGCCGGAATAGGCGAGGGAACAGCGTGGCAATTCTCGATACCTTTCACGCCAAGGGGCTGACCAGTCAGGCGGCCTACCGCAGCCGGGACGAGGCCGCGTTCTGGATCAGGGCGCGCCGCAACCGTCTGCTGGCCGGCTGGGCCTGCGATCTGACCGACGAAGACGGCCAGAACTACCTCCGTCTGCTTCTCGACGCCGATTTCGCCAGGGTTTCCACCTCGGCGACCGAGGGATTCCTGATGCTGAAGATCCGCAACGACCTGATGGGCTTCGGCATCTTTCTCTCTTCCGCCGAGTTGAAGGACGTCTGCCGGCGGTTCGAGCAGCAGGCGCTGCTCGAGCACGGGGCGGAGGCGAGCGTTCCCGGTGCCGGCCCCTCGCCGGCCGAGCCGCCCGGCCGCCCCTGACCCGACATTCCCCGAAAAACAGAAACCTCCGGCGGCCGGCGCCCCGGAGCCATTTCCGCTGCTTGACTCCATAATCCCATTAGTCTACAGATTAATGGACTATATGAAAAAGCACACTGCTTGTGTGTGGAATTGGAGGGTGCGATGACCGGTTTTCATGAAGATGAAGCGCGACGCCTGCTGCTGGCGGCCTTGTTCGCTGTCATGCTGGCCCTGGGGCTGGCCGTCCTGATGCCGGGCGCCCAGGCGGCCGAGAGCCGTACCCTGCTCAACGTGTCCTATGATCCGACCCGCGAACTGTATCAGGCGCTCAACGAGTCCTTCGTGCGCCAGTGGAAGGCCAAGAGCGGCGAGGACCTGAAGATCAACCAGTCCCATGGCGGTTCGGGCAAGCAGGCCCGCTCGGTGATCGACGGGCTGGAAGCCGACGTGGTCACCCTGGCGCTGGCCTATGACATCGACGCCATCGCCGACAAGGCCAAGCTGCTGGATGCCGGCTGGCAGAAGCGTCTGTCCTACAATTCCGCCCCCTACACCTCGACCATCGTGTTCCTGGTCAGGAAGGGCAATCCCAAGCAGATCAAGGATTGGGGCGATCTGGTCAAGCCGGGCGTCTCGGTGATCACTCCCAACCCCAAGACCTCGGGCGGGGCGCGCTGGAACTACCTGGCCGCCTGGGGCTACGCCCTGGACCGCAACAACGGCGATGCCGGCAAGGCCCAGGAATTCGTCACCGCGCTGTTCAAGAACGTTCCGGTGCTGGATTCCGGGGCGCGCGGCTCCACCGTCACCTTCGCCCAGCGCGGCCTGGGCGACGTGCTGCTGGCCTGGGAGAACGAGGCCCATCTGGCGCTCAAGGAATTCGGCTCGGGCTTCGAGATCGTCACCCCGTCGCTGTCCATCCTGGCCGAGCCGCCGGTCGCCGTGGTCGACAAGGTGGTGGACAAGCGCGGCACCCGCGCCGTGGCCCAGGCCTATCTCGAGTTTCTTTACACTCCCGAGGCCCAGGAGATCATCGCCCGCAACTTCTACCGTCCCCGCGATCCCGAGGTGGTGAAGAAGACCGCCGGCGCCTTCGCCCCGGTCAAGCTGTTCACCATCGACGACGTGTTCGGCGGCTGGAAGAAGGCCCAGACCGAGCATTTCTCGGACGGCGGCGTGT
Source organism: Phaeospirillum sp. (assembly GCA_030824585.1). Lineage (GTDB taxonomy): Bacteria > Pseudomonadota > Alphaproteobacteria > Rhodospirillales > Magnetospirillaceae > Phaeospirillum. Next base: position 11,268 of record JAVBXM010000178.1, read on the forward strand.
TCGACCGCATCACCGCCAAGAAGTAATCTCCCTGGCCCCCGTGCCCGGCCGCGTGCCGGGCACGGGGGCTGGCGGCCGACCAGTCCGGAACGAGCCCCATGAGCGTACTCGCCCTGAAACTTTCCCTGCCGCGCCGGATGCCCAGCGTCATTCCCGGCTTCGGTCCGACGCTGGGCTTCACCCTGGCCTACCTGTCGCTGATCGTGCTGCTGCCGTTGGCCGCCCTGGTGATCAAGGCGGCGGGAACCACCTTGGAGCAGTGGGGCGCCATCCTGTCCGATTCCCGGGTGCTGTCGGCGCTGGGCCTGTCGTTCGGCGGCGCCCTGGCCGCCGCGCTGATCAACACGGTGTTCGGCCTGCTGGTGGCCTGGGTGCTGGTACGCTATCCCTTTCCCGGCCGCCGGCTGGTGGATGCGGTGATCGACCTGCCCTTCGCCCTGCCCACCGCCGTGGCGGGCATCGCGCTGACCGCCCTTTACGCCCCCAACGGCTGGCTGGGCCGGTTGCTGGAGCCCCTGGGCGTCAAGGTGGCGTTCACGCCGCTGGGCGTGGTGGTGGCCATGGTGTTCATCGGCCTGCCCTTCGTGGTGCGCACCGTCGAGCCGGTGCTGCACGATGTGGACCTGGAACTGGAGGAGGCCGCCGCCTCGCTGGGTGCCGGCCGGGTCCAGACCTTCCTGCGGGTGATCCTGCCGGCCATCCTGCCGTCGCTGCTGACCGGCTTTTCCCTGGCCTTGGCCCGTGCGGTGGGTGAGTACGGCTCGGTGATCTTCATCGCCGGCAACCTGCCCGGCGTGTCCGAGATCGCGCCCCTGCTGATCGTCACCAAGCTGGAGCAGTACGATTACGTGGGCGCCACCGCCATCGCCACGGTGATGCTGGGGATTTCCTTTACCCTGCTGCTGGCGGTCAACCTGTTGCAGAAGTGGCGCCGCGCGCGCATGGGGGGATGATGAGCGGTAAAGCGATCCGTGAGCCCGCCCTGGTGCGGTGGGCGTTGACCGTGGCGGCGCTGGCCTTCCTGGCCCTGTTCCTGGTGGCCCCCCTGGTGGCCGTGCTGGCCGAGGCCTTCGCCAAGGGCTGGGCCGCCTATGTCCGGGCCCTGTCGGGGGACGACACCTGGTCGTCCATCCGCCTGACCCTGATCGTCGCCGCCATCGCCGTGCCGCTCAACATCGTCTTCGGGCTGGCGGCCAGTTGGGCCATCGCCAAATTCGATTTCAGCGGCAAGAGCCTGCTGGTCTCGCTGATCGAACTGCCGTTCTCGGTGTCGCCGGTGATCTCGGGGCTGGTCTACGTCCTGCTGTTCGGCCTGCAGGGCCTGCTGGGTCCCTGGCTGGTCGAGCACGACCTCAAGGTCATCTTCGCGGTGCCGGGTATCGTGCTCGCCACCATCTTCGTCACCTTCCCCTTCGTGGCCCGCGAGCTGATTCCGCTGATGGAGGAGCAGGGGCGCGAGGAGGAGGAGGCGGCTCTGACCCTGGGCGCCTCGGGCTTCACCGCCTTCCGGCTGGTGACCCTGCCCAACGTCCGCTGGGGGCTGCTGTACGGCGTCTTGCTGTGCAACGCCCGCGCCATGGGCGAGTTCGGTGCCGTTTCCGTGGTTTCAGGTCATATCCGGGGGCTGACCAATACCATGCCCCTCCATGTGGAGATCCTCTACAATGAATATGATTTCGTCGGCGCTTTCGCGGTCGCCTCTCTCCTCGCCGTTCTGGCCCTTGTCACTTTGGCGGTCAAATCGGCGCTCGAATGGTGGCATCGTGACGAACTTGCCGCCATCGGGCATTGAGGGATCGGACATGATCGAGGTTGAACATATTTCCAAGCGCTTCGGCTCGTTCGCCGCGCTGGACCAGGTGTCCCTGAAGGTGGCCCAGGGCAAGCTGGTGGCGCTGCTGGGGCCGTCGGGCTCGGGCAAGACCACCTTGCTGCGCATCCTGGCCGGGCTGGAGCAGCCCGATGAAGGGCGTGTCCGCCTGGGCGGCGTGGACGCTACCGGGCTGGGGACGCGCGACCGCAAGGTGGGGTTCGTCTTCCAGCATTACGCCCTGTTCCGCCACATGACGGTGGCCGAGAACATCGCCTTCGGCCTGAAGGTCAGGAAGGGGGCCGACCGCCCCCCGGTGGCGGCCATCAACCAGAAGGTCCATTCCCTGCTCGAACTGGTGCAACTGGAAGGCTTGGCCGGCCGCTATCCCAGCCAGTTGTCGGGCGGCCAGCGCCAGCGCGTCGCCCTGGCCCGCGCCCTGGCGGTGGAACCGCGCCTGCTGCTGCTGGACGAGCCGTTCGGCGCGCTCGACGCCCAGGTGCGCAAGGATTTGCGCCGCTGGCTGCGCCATCTGCACGACGAGATGGGGCTGACCGGCGTATTCGTCACCCATGACCAGGAGGAAGCCCTGGAAGTGGCCGACGAGGTGGTGGTGATGAACAAGGGCCGCATCGAGCAGATCGGCACTCCGGCCGAGATCTACGACAGCCCCGCCACCCCCTTCGTCTACCGCTTCCTGGGCAGCGTCAACGCCCTGCCGTGTCGGGTGGCCGGCGGGCAGGCCCAGGTGGGCGGGCTGCACATCGGCGAGGGCCGGGCCGACGGCCCCGGCACCGCCTTCATCCGCCCCCACGACGTCGAGGTTCTCGAACTGTCGCCCGATCTTCCCCAGGCCAGGGTCAGCCAGGTGGTGGTGCTGGGCCCGGTGGTGCGCGCCGAACTGGAGCTGGCCGGCGGCATCACGGTGGAGGCGGAACTGTCGCGCGAGGCCAAGGACAGGCTTGGCCTGCGGCGCGGCCTCGAAGTCTCGGTCTTCCTGCGCAAGGCCCGAGTCTTCGTGGGCGAGAACGTGTAATTCCCGGCAAAGACGGTCCCTATCCGAAATTTCCTGCCGTACCGGAAAAATCGTGGTTGCCCGAAAACGCGGCTTCATTAGGATGTGCCGCGTGGAAGGGCGACTTATTCTTCATCCAAGCAGGCGGCATGAACCGACGGATCGGTGAAATCGTAGGGCAGGTTCTGACGCGTCTTCGCCCCAAGGCGAAGTCGCTGATCATTACCGTCTATGGTGACGCCATCTCCCACCATGGCGGCAGCGCCTGGCTGGGCAGCGTCATCAATCTGGTCGAACCCCTGGGGCTGAACGAACGGATCGTGCGCACCTCGGTGTTCCGCCTGTCCAAGGAGGCGTGGCTGTCCTCCATGCAGATCGGCCGGCGCAGCTATTACCGCCTGACCGAGATGGGGCGCCGCCGGTTCGAGGCCGCCCACAACCGCATCTACCATTACAGCGGCAAGCCCTGGGATGGGCGCTGGACCCTGGCCGTCACCAATATCGAGGGCATGGACGCCGAACGCCGCGATTCGCTGCGCCGCGACCTGGGCTGGCTGGGCTTCGGCCAGTTGGCCAGCGGCGTGCTGGTCCATCCCGATCCCGACCGCAGCGCGGTGCGTCAGGCCCTGGCCGAGGCCGGGGTGCAGGACCGCGCCGTGATGATGAGCGCCGCCGCCGAGGATTGGGTGACGCCCGAGGCGCTGCGCGACCTGATCCACACCTGCTGGGACCTGGATCGTCTGGCCGCCGATTACAACGAGTTCCTCGATACCTTCCGCCCCCTGTGGCAGGCGCTGTCCGGCAACGGCGAACTGGACCCCCAGATGTGCTTCGTGGTCCGTACCCTCTTGATGCACGGCTATCGCCGCGCCCTGCTGCGCGACCCCATGCTGCCCGACGAATTGCTGCCCGCCCATTGGCCGGGAACCTCGGCCCGGGTGCTGTGCCGCAACCTCTACCGCCTGGTCCAGTCGGCGGCCGAGACCCATGTCATGGGCATGCTGGAAACCGCCGAGGGCCCGGTGCCCGAGGCCCATCCCGCCTATTACACCCGCTTCGGCGGGCTGCAATCGGCCGACTGATCCCTTTTCCATCCTGATCCATCGCCATACGCGCCGGCTCGCCTGCCGGCGCGTATCGCATTTTCATGGCCGATCGCCGATCCGGACGGCATAGGGTGCCTATGTCATGATGTGCGAAGTTACGCAAAAAAATTGACTCTTCTGTAAAAAATGCATTACGACGTTAAAAAACGCAGTTCACCGGTCACGGAGGCCGAGGGGGCGCGACCGGGGAGCAACGCCGCCACTGCGGCGTCGGATCAGGAGAAACGTCATGTCCGTCGAGACAAAATCCGTCCCGACCTACTGCTACAATTGCGTCGCCGGTCCCGACCTGATGTGTGTCACGGTTCAGGACGGCGTGGCCGTGGCGGTCGAGCCCAACCACGCCGGCAAGGGCATTCATCCCGCCGATGGACGCCCCTGCGTCAAGGCCTATGGCCTGGTGCAGAAGACCTACAATCCCCACCGGGTGCTCACCCCCATGAAGCGGACCAATCCGCTGAAGGGCCGCGACCAGGACCCGGGCTTCGTCCCCGTCACCTGGAACGAGGCCCTGGACATCGTGGCGGAGAAGCTGCGGGGAGTGCGCGAGAAGGGATTGCTCAACGAGCAGGGCATGCCGCGCCTGGCCGCCACCTTCGGCCACGGCGGAACGCCGGCCAATTACATGGGCACCTTCCCCGCCTTCCTGGCCGCCTGGGGACCCATCGATTTCAGCTTCGGCTCGGGCCAGGGCGTCAAGTGCGTCCACTCCGAGCACCTGTACGGCGAGTACTGGCACCGCGCCTTCACGGTGGCGGCCGACACGCCCAACGCCAACTACATCGTGTCGTTCGGCACCAACGTGGAGGTGTCGGGCGGACCCTGCGGCGTGCGCCGCCATGCCGACGCCCGCATCCGGGGCATCAAGCGGGTGCAGGTCGAGCCGCACCTGTCGCCCACCGGCGCCTGCTCGGCGGAATGGGTGCCCATCCGCCCCAAGACCGACCCGGCCTTCATGTTCGCCATGCTGCACGTCATCTTGCACGAGGCGCCGAGGACGGCGCTGGACCTCGACTTCCTGCGCGACCGTACCGCGTCGCCCTATCTGGTGGACGACGAGGGCTGGTACCTGCGCGACGAGGCGACGGCCAAGCCCCTGATGTGGGATACCGTCACCAACCGGCCGGTGCCCCATGACCATCCCGGCGCGGTTCCCGCCCTCGAGGGCGCCTTCACTGTTCCCGCCGCGGTGGCCAGGCTGCCCGACGGCGAACTGGCGCGGCGCGAGAATGCCGCCGCCCGACCGGCCTTCACCATGCTGGTCGAGGGCATGCGCAGCTATACCCCGGAATGGGCCGAGAGGGTTTGCGATGTCCCCGCCAAGGTGGTGCGCCGGGTGGCGCTGGAATACCTGGACAACGCCTGCGTCGGCCAGACCGTCGAGGTGGACGGCAGGGTCTTGCCCTATCGCCCGGTGGCGGTGACCCTGGGCAAGACGGTCAACAACGGCTGGGGCGCCTATGAGTGCTGCTGGGCGCGCACCGTGCTGGCCACCCTGGTCGGCGCGCTGGAGGTGCCCGGCGGCACGCTCGGCACCACGGTGCGCCTCAACCGGCCCTACGAGAACCGGCTGAAAAGCGTGAAGCCTGGCGAGGACGGCTTCATGAACGCCCAGATGAACTCGACGAAGAAGGGGGGCTGGGCCGAAAAGCCCAAGGGCCGCAACGCCCATACCACCCTGATCCCCATCGTGGGCGATTCCAGTTGGGCCCAGGCGCTGGGGCCGACCCATCTGGCCTGGATGTTCCTGAAGGAGGCGCCCGAGGGCTGGGAGCCGCCCGAGCCGCCCGACGTGTGGATCGCCTACCGCACCAATCCCGCCATTTCCTTCTGGGATACCGCCCAGCTTTCCGGGAACATGGCCAAGATGCCGTTCGTGGTGTGCTTCGCCTACACCATGGACGAAACCAACCACATGGCCGACGTCCTGCTGCCCGAGGCCACCGACCTGGAAAGCACACAGTTGATCCGGGCGGGCGGTTCCAAGTTCGTGGAGCAGCATTGGGAGCACCAGGGTTTCGTGCTGCGTCAGCCGGCGGTGGCGCCGCGCGGCGAGACCCGCGACTTCACCTGGATCACCACCGAGCTGTCGCGTCGCGTCGGGCTGCTGGAAAGCTACAACCGGGGGCTCAACAAGGGCTTCGCCCTGGTCCCGCTGAAGGGCGAGAACTACGACTTCACCCTGGCCGAGGATCAGGTTCACGACGTGGACACCATCTGGGACGCGGTGTGCAAGGCGGCCACCGCCGGCGCCACCAAGGGCGAGGAGGTGCACGGCCTGGACTGGATGAAGGAGAACGGCTTCTTCATGCAGCCCTTCGCCCGCGAGGACTGGTACCTGCACGCCACCATGGTGGAAAAGGGCCTGCGTTACGAACTGCCCTATCAGGAGCGCCTGATGCGGGTGGGCGAGGAATTGCGCCGCCGCCTGCACGAGGCCGGCATCTTCTGGTGGGACGAGCAACTGGAGGAATACCAGGGTATCCCCCACTGGCACGACGTTCCCGGCCGCTGGGTCAAGGCGGTGGAAAGGGCGGGGGCCACGGCCGAGGACTTCCCGTTCTGGGGCATCACCACCAAGACCATGCCCTACACCACCGGCAACAACGCCGGCATCCCGCTGATGAACGAGGTGGCCGGCAATCTGCGCGGCCACGGCTCGGTGATCATCAATGCGGCTTCCGCCCGCAAGCTGGACATCAAGGACGGCGATTGGGTCGAGGTCAGCTCGGTGGTCGGCCATACGCGGGGTCGTGCCGCCCTGGTCCAGGGCTGCCGCCCCGACACGGTGGTCATTCCCGGCCAGTTCCAGCACTGGAAGACCCCCTATGCCAAGGACCTCAACTTCCCGTCGCTCAACACCATCACCCAGATGTCGCTGGAACTGACCGACGCCACCGGTTCGGGCGCCGACGTGGTGCGGGTGGCGCTCCGCCGTGTCGACGGCCCTCTGGCGGAAGGAGACGCCGCATGACCCGCTACGTCATGGTCGCCGACCTGCGGCGCTGCGTCGGCTGCCAGACCTGCACGGCGGCCTGCAAGGAGACCAACG
>JAVBXM010000175.1 GCA_030824585.1 Phaeospirillum sp.
GCTTCAAGCTGAAGCACTCCAGGATTCTGTATATACGAAAAAGCTCCGCTTTTTCAGGGCTCAGGCGCCGCTCGGGCTTAAGAGTTTTTCGACTTTCCGATTCAGCTTAAGTGCGAAAAACTCTAGGAAGAAGGCGGGGGTCAGCGCCGGTTGACCAGCCAGATTCCCGCCGCCACCAGCGCCATGGCTCCGCCCAGGCCCCAGGTGATGCGCTCGCCCAGCAGCAGCGCGCCGAACAGCATGCCGAACAGCGGCGTCAGGAACGAGAAGGCCGACAGCCGGGTGGCGGGATAGCGGGAAATCAGCCAGAACCACGTCAGGTACGAGGCGAAGGCGACGATGACCGTCTGGCCGGCCAGCGAGGCCCAGACCAGGGCGGAAGGCTCGCCGATGATGCCCTTTTCGCCCAGCAGCAGCGAGGCGACGGGCAGCGTGATGGCCGAAACGCCCAACTGGTAGAACAGGGTCTTGCTGGGCCGGACGGCGGACAGACGCGATGTCCGGATCAGCACGGTGGTGCCGCCCCACATGGCCGCCGCCGCCAGCAGCATGGAATCGCCGATCACCTGCCGCCTGTCCGGCAACGACAGATTGTCGCCGAAAGCCAGCAGGATGCCGCCGAAGGCGCACACCAGCCCTATTCCCTGCACCCGGGTCAGCCGCTCGGCCGGCACCAGCCAGTGCAGCCCCAGGGCCACCACGAAGGGCGCGGTATAAAGGAACACCACCGCCCGCGACGCCGGGGTGTAGTCCAGCCCCCAGTAGATCAGGGCGAACTCGGCGCTGAACAGCAGCCCGGCACCCATGCCCGCCCGGCCCGAACCGTCGGATTCCCACAGCCGGACACCGCGCCAGCGGCACCAGCCCATCAGCAGCAGGACCGACCCGGCCGAGCGCAGCCCGGCCTGCAGCACCGGCGAAATGCCGGCATTGGCCACCTTGGCCGCCACCTGATTGAGCCCCCACAGGGCGCACAGCCCGATCATCAGGGCCATGGCCACGGCGTCGAGATGGGTGTGGCGTTGGGGTGGGCTCACGCCACCTCCAGATTGAAGGCCGCCGCCATCAGGGCGCGGGTGTAATCGGTGCCGGGCGCCTTGAACAGATCCTCGGCCCGGCCCGCCTCGACCACCTTGCCGTCCTTCATGACCATCAGGTCGTCGGCCAGGGCGCGCACCACCCGCAGGTCATGGCTGATGAACAGGTAGGCGAGGGAATGCCGCGCCTGGAGATCGCGCAGCAGGTCGACGATCTGCGCCTGGACCGAGACGTCCAAGGCGCTGGTCGGCTCGTCCAGCACCATGAATTTGGGCTTCAGCACCAGGGCGCGGGCGATGGCGATGCGCTGGCGCTGGCCGCCGGAGAATTCGTGGGGGTAGCGGTCGCGCGTCGCCGGGTCGAGGCCCACCTCGTCGAGCGCCGCGGCGATCAGGCGGTCCCGCTCGGCGGTATGCATGGCGGGCTCGTGCACCTCGAGACCTTCGCCGACGATCTGGCCCACCGACATGCGGGGGCTGAGCGAGCCGTAGGGGTCCTGGAACACCATCTGCATCTGGCGGCGCAACGGCCGCAGGTCGCCGGCGCTCATGGCATGGATGGCGGTGCCGCCAAAGGCGATCTCGCCCCGGGAGTCCAGCAGGCGCAAAAGCGCAAGGCCCAGCGTGGTCTTGCCCGAGCCGCTTTCGCCCACCACGCCGATGGTGTGGCCGCGCCTCAGCTCCAGGCTGATTCCGTCCACCGCCTTGATATGGCCGACGGTCCTGCGCCACAGGCCGGCCTTCAGCGGGAACCACACCCTGAGGTCCCGGGCGGCCATCACCACCGGTTCGTCCTCGGCCGCGCGGTGGGGCTTGCCCTTGGGCTCGGCTTCCAGCAGGCGCCGCGTATAGGGATGGGCGGGGCTGTCGAACACCGCGGCCAGGGGGCCGCTCTCGACGATCTCGCCGTCCTTCATGACGCATACCCGGTCGGCCATCCGGCGCACGATGCCCAGGTCGTGGGTGATGAACAGCAGGGCCATGCCGAGGCGGGCCTGCAGATCCTTCAGCAGCGCCAGGATCTGCGCCTGGATGGTGACGTCCAGCGCGGTGGTCGGCTCGTCGGCGATCAGGATGTCGGGCTCGCCGCCCAGGGCCATGGCGATCATCACCCGCTGGCGCTGGCCGCCCGACAGCTCGTGCGGCAGGGCCGACAGGCGCTTTTCCGGCTCGGGGATGCCCACCAGGGACAGCAGGTCCACCACCCGGGCCCGCAACGGGGCGCCGCGCATGCCCAGATGCAGTTCCAGCACCTCGCCCACCTGGCGTTCGATGGAGTGCAGCGGGTTGAGCGAGGTCATGGGCTCCTGGAACACCATGGCGATGCGGCCGCCGCGCACCTTTCGCAAGGCCGGTTCCGGCGCGCCCACCAGCTCGGCGCCGTCGAGACGGATGGAGCCCCTGGGATGCGACGCCCGGGGATAGGGCAGCAATTGCAGGATGGACAGCGCCGTCACCGACTTGCCCGATCCGCTTTCGCCCACCAGGGCCAGGGTCTCGCCCTTATTCAGGGTGAAGGACACGCCCTTGACCGCCTGGACGGGGCCGAAGCTCACCGCCAGATCGTCGACGACCAGCAGGGGAGTCTCCCGAGGGGCGGACGAAGTCATGAGGACGCTCCGAGGCTAGGCCAAGGGCCGCCGCGGCTTATGCCGCGAAAGCCAAGGGCGCCACAAGGCGCCCGCCCGGCGATTGAGGGGCTGACAAGACTCTCCATCACGTCGTCTTTCTCGGATCAAAGGCGTCGCGCACCGCTTCGCCCACGAAGACCAGCAGCGACAGCAGGGTGGCGACCACCACGAAGCCGGTCAGGCCCAGCCAGGGGGCCTGCAGGTTCTCCTTGCCCTGGCGCAGCAGGTCGCCCAGCGAGGCGGAGCCGGGCGGCAGGCCGAGCCCGAGGAAATCCAGCGCGGTCAGCGACACGATGGAGGAATTGAGGATGAACGGCATGAAGGTCACCGTCGCCACCATGGCATTGGGCAGCACGTGGCGCACCATGATGCGGCCGTCGCTCATGCCCAGCGTGCGGGCGGCGCGCACATAGTCGAAGTTCCTGGCCCGCAGGAACTCGGCCCTGACCACGCCCACCAGATTGGTCCACGAGAACAGCACGAGGACCAGCAGCAGGGTCCAGAAGCCCGGCTTGATGATCGACGCGATGATGATCAGGATCAGCAGTTCCGGCAGGCCGCCCCAGATTTCCAGGAAACGCTGGAAGGCCAGGTCCACCTTGCCGCCGAAATAGCCCTGCACCGCGCCGGCCGCCACGCCGACCACCGTGCTGACCAGGGTCAGCGCCAGTCCGAAGCAGATGGACAGCCGCAGGCCGTAGATGAGGCGCGCCAGCACGTCGCGGCCCTGGTCGTCGGTGCCGAGAAGGTTCCTGGACGACGGCGGCGCAGGATGCTTGGCCAGCGGGTCGTAATTGATGGCGCGGTAGTCGAAGGGAACCGGCGGCCACAGCGCCCAGCCCTTCTCGGCGATCTTTTCGATGATGTAGGGATCGCGGTAATCGGCATAGGTCAGGAAATCGCCGCCGAAGGTCACCTCGGGGTAGTCCTTGACCATGGGGAAGTACGTCGCCCCGTCATAGCGCACCATGATCGGCCGGTCGTTGGCCACCAGCTCGGCGCCCAGGGTGACGGCGAACAGGGCTAGGAAGATCCACAGGCTCCAGAACCCCCGCCGGTTGCGGCAAAAGGCGTCGAGACGACGGCGATCCAGCGGCGTCAGACGCAGGCTCATCCCCCCCTCCCCTCGAAGTCGATGCGGGGATCGACCCAGTGGTAGGTCAGGTCGCTGACCAGGTTGAGCACCAGGCCCAGCAGCGAGAAGGCGTACAGTGTGCCGAACATCACCGGATAGTCGCGGTTGCTCACCGCCTCGAAGCCCAGGAGGCCGATGCCGTCGAGCGAGAAGATGATCTCCACCAGCACCGAGCCGGTGAACAGGATGCCGACCAGGGCGCGGGGAAAGCCGGCGACGATCAGCAGCATGGCGTTGCGGAAGATGTGGCCGTAGAGGATGCGCCGCTCGCTCAAGCCCTTGGCCCGGGCGGTGACCACGTACTGCTTGTTGATCTCTTCCAGGAACGAGTTCTTGGTCAGCATGGTGAGGGAGGCGAAGCCGCCAACCACCAATGCGGTTACGGGCAGGGCCAGATGCCAGAAGTAATCCAGGACGCGGGCGGCCAAGGAGGCTCCCTCCATGCCGGGCGAGGACAGGCCGCGCAGCGGGAACCACGAGAAGTACTTGCCGCCGGCGAACACCACGATCAGCGCGATGGCGAACAGGAAGCCGGGCACGGCATAGCCGATGATCACCGCCCAGGACGACACCACGTCGAGGCGCGAGCCGTCCCGCGTCGCCTTCATGATGCCCAGCGGGATGGACACCAGATAGATGATCAGGGTGCTCCACAGGCCCAGCGAGATGGAGGTGGGCATCTTCTCGATCACCAGCCCGACCACCGAGACGTCGCGATAGAAGCTCTTGCCGAAATCGAAGCGGGCGTACTGGCCGATCATCAGCCAGAAGCGTTCGTGCGCCGGCTTATCGAAGCCGAACTGCCGCTCGATCTCCTTGATGAAGTCGGGCGGCAGCCCTTGCGCCCCGCGATAGGCCCCCTGGTTGCCCTGGGCCGGCGCCGCCTTGACCTGGGCGGTCTCGCCCGAGCCGGCGCCGGACACCCGGGCGGCGGCGTCGACGGCGGTGCCCTGCAGCCTGGAGATCATCAGCTCCACCGGTCCGCCGGGGGCGAACTGCACCACGGCGAAGTTGATCAGCATGATGCCGAACAGGGTCAGCGGAATCAGCAGCAGCCGGCGCAGTGTGTAGGCGATCATTTCCTCACCCACCAGGTCATAAGCTGCACCCCGCCGGACGGTGTCGCGGCGGGCATGCCGAACTTGTCCCACCATACCAGCCGGTCGAGGCCCAGGTGCCATTGCGGGATGACGTAGTGGTTCCACAGCAGCACCCGGTCCAAGGCGCGGGTGCGCGCCACCAGGGTCTCGCGGTCGGGGGCGGAGATCACCTGCTCGATCAGGACGTCCACCGCCGGGTTCTTGATACCAGCCACGTTCTGGCCGCCCGCCTCGTCGGCGGACTGGGTTCCCCAATAGCCCAACTGTTCGTTGCCCGGCGATTGGGACTGGCCCCACACATGCACCACCATGTCGAAGTCGAAGTGGTCGATGCGGTTCTTGTACTGGGCGGTGTCCACGGTGCGCACGCTGGCCTCGATGCCGAGGCGCGCCAGGTTGCGGGCGAACGGCAGGGTGATGCGCTCCCAGGCCGGCTGGACCAGCAGGATCTCGAAGGCGAAGGGCTTGCCCGAGGCATCCACCAGCTTGCCGTCCACCACCCGCCACCCCGCCTCCTCCAGCAGCTTCATGGCCGCACGGAGATTGGGACGGATATTGCCGTCGCCGTCGGTGGCCGGCGCCTTGAACTCGGAGGTGAACACCTCGGGCGGGACATGAGCGCGCAAGGGCTCCAGCACCTGCAGTTCCAGGGCCGAGGGCAGGCCCGCCGCCGCCAGTTCCGAATTGGCGAAGTACGAGGCGGTGCGCTTGTACTGGCCATAGAACAGGGTCTTGTTGGTCCACTCGAAATCGAAGGCCAGGCCAAGGGCGCGCCGCACCCTGGGGTCGGCGAACAGGGTGCGGCGCAGGTTGAAGGCATAGCCCTGCATGCCGGCCGGGCGCTGGTTGGCGAAGGCCTGCTTCCGGCCCCGTCCGTCCTTCAATCCGGGCCAATCCTCGTAGGCGGTGGCCCATTTCTTGGCCTCGTTCTCCGAGCGCCAGTCGTATTCACCGGCCTTGAACGCCTCCAGCGCCACGGTGGTGTCGCGGTAGGAATCGTAGCGGATGCGGTCGAAATTATGCTCGCCCCGGCGGACGGGCAGGTCGGCGCCCCAATAATCCCTGACCCGCTCATAGGTGATGGTGCGCTGGGTGTCGAACGACGCCACCTTGTAGGGTCCGCTGCCCAGCGGCGGCTCGAGCGTGGTGGCGGCGAAGTCGCGGCCCTGCCAGTAATGCCGGGGCAGGATCGGCAGCTGGCCGACGATCAGCGGCAGTTCGCGGTTGTCGCCGGGCTTGAAGGAAAAGCGCACCCGGCGCGGGCCCAGCACGTCGACCTTGTCCACGGCGGCGTAGTAGAAGCGGTAGCGGGGGTGGCCCTTGGTCTTCAGGATGTCGAACGAGAACGCCACATCGTCGGCGGTGATGGGCTTGCCGTCGTGCCAGCGGGCCTTGGACCGCAGATTGAAGACCACCCACGAGCGGTCGGCGGGCACCTCCACCGTCTCGGCGATCAGGCCGTATTCCGAAAACGCCTCGTCGGCCGAATTGACCATCAGGGTCTCGAACGGCAGATCGGCCCCGGCCGGCGGGTCGCCCTTGACGATGAAGGGGTTCAGCGTGTCCCAGCCACCGATCTCGGCCAGCCGGATCTCGCCGCCCTTGGGGGCGTCCGGGTTGACGTAGTCGAAATGCCTGAACCCCGGCCCGTACTTGGGCGCGCCGTGCATGGCCAGCCCATGCACCGGCACCACCGTCTCGGCGACGGCGGGGGCGGCAAGCAGCAGGCTGAGGACAAGGATCAGGGCGCGCATGGGGCGAGAGTTTGGGGCCAAGCGCGGCCGGGGGCAAGGGGGTGGAATAGCCAACCCGCCATGATCAAGCATGGAGAGGTAGACCGAGAACATCATTAAAAAAAGAAAATCAATATTTGATATAATTAATTGGTTGTGTAAGCCCGCCCGTATGGATACCTGGGTGATTTATCCGCTCTTCGCTCCAATATGGAAGGAATTATAATGATCAAGACGCTTCGGATGGCCTGCGTCGTCGCGGCCATGGCATTGCTGGGTGGTTGCGCCACGTCGCGTAGCGTGGTGCTTCCGGACACGGGTACGGCCATCGAGAATCCTGCGCAGGGCTTGGCGGTTCGCATCGACAAAGTCGAAGATGCCCGCCGATTCGAGGCGGCTCCGAATACTCCGGATATTCCGTCGCTGCCCGGCAACGACCTTCTCAATTCCAGCCTGACGTCGCGCGCCATCGGCAGGAAACGTGGTAGCTTTGGCTTGGCACTGGGCGATGTTCTTCTGCCCGAGGGTCAGACGGTTTCTCAATTGGTGGGAGATGCGGTTGCCCAGGGTTTCCGCCGGGCCGGATACCGGGTTCTCGCGGCCGGAGAGGCCGGCTATGAGCAAGCCGCTCCGATCACGGCACGAATCAATGAATTCTGGTCGTGGTTCAATCCCGGATTTGCCCAGGTGACCATCAAGAATCGGGCTTCTATCGATGTTGCCGGAGCTTTGCCGCCCTTGAAGGGCGGAGTGACCATCCGAAGCGAGGTATCCGAAGGCATGCAGGCCGTGTTCGAGGATGATTGGCGCAAGATTGCCGGTAAGGGGCTTGTGGGAATCACCGAGAAGATTCAGGCTGTCCTGAACTCCAAGCCAAACTGAATGGCAATGAGATCGTCCTGTACGGGTGCCGCCCTTCCTCTGATCTACTTACTCAGGAACGGCGGCATCCGGCCCACCAGGGCTTCCAGCATGACCAGTTCCTCGTCGGTGTGGTCGACCACCATATAGGGCTCCATGACGGGCGAGCGGCCCGGCGGGTGGATGCGGCGGGGTGCGTCGTGGTGACGGGTCTGGACCTCCTCGGCCTTGCCGGGGTCGCCCTTGGGGATCATGACGGCGTGGCCGTAGCAGACGCAGATATTGGTCTGCGCCGGATGGCTTTCCAGATAGACGGCGGTGCCGCGGATTCCCACGCTGGCGAGCGGCGTCTTCAACGTGATCCGCTTGGGCCCGAACACCGACAGCAGACGGCCGCTGTCCAGGTTGATCTCGCGTCCATCCCGGCCGTCGGAGATGGTTACCGTGCCGTCGGAGCGCAACAGGAAGGCATCATCGCCCAGGGTGAACACCGCCTGGCCGCCGGGGCCGGTGGTGACTTTGTCGCCCGAGGCGATGGTGTTGCCCGCCTCGGCGGATTGGCCGTTGACCCGCACGTCGCCGCTGCCCTGGCGCAAGGTGCCGCCGTCTGGCGCCATGGCCGAGGCCGGACGCAGCCGTCCGAAGGCGGCCAGGGCGGCCATACCGGTCAGCAGGCGGCGGCGGCTCTGTCCCGATTTCCCGCAGGTGCACATGGGATCGCCTCCAAGAAAAAGCCCCCTCCCGTCGCCGGAAGGGGGCTTCGCCGGTTTACGGTATTCGCAGTCTAGTACCGATAGGTCTCGGGCTTGAAGGGGCCTTCGACCGCGACGCCGATATAATCGGACTGCTTCTGGTTCAGCTTGGTCAGCGTGGCGCCCAGCTTGGCGAGGTGCAGCGTGGCGACCTTCTCGTCCAGGGTCTTGGGCAGGACGTAGACCTTCTTCTCGTACTTGCCGGGATTGGTGAAGATCTCGATCTGGGCCATCACCTGGTTGGTGAACGAGGCGCTCATCACGAAGGAGGGGTGGCCGGTAGCGCAGCCCAGGTTGACCAGACGGCCCTCGGCCAGCAGCAGGATGCGGTTGCCGCCCGGGAACTGGATCTCGTCCACCTGCGGCTTGATGTTGTTCCACTTGAAGTTCTTCAGGCCGGCGACCTGGATCTCCGAGTCGAAGTGGCCGATGTTGCAGACGATGGCGCGGTCCTTCATGGCGCGCATGTGATCGACGGTGATCACGTCCACGTTGCCGGTGGTGGTGACGAAGATGTCGCCGCGCGGCGCGGCCTCTTCCATGGTGGCGACCTCGTAGCCTTCCATGCAGGCCTGCAGCGCGCAGATGGGATCGATCTCGGTGACGATGACGCGGCAGCCCTGCGACGCCAGCGACTCGGCCGAGCCCTTGCCCACGTCGCCGAAGCCGGCGACCACGGCGACCTTGCCGGCCAGCATGACGTCGGTGGCGCGGCGGATGCCGTCGACCAGAGACTCACGGCAGCCGTACTTGTTGTCGAACTTCGACTTGGTCACCGAGTCGTTGACGTTGATGGCCGGCCACAGCAGGGTGCCCTTCTTCTCCATCTCGTAGAGACGGTGCACGCCGGTGGTGGTCTCCTCGGTGACGCCCCTGATGGCGGTGCCGTTGCGGGTGTAGAAGGTCTTGTCGGTCGCCAGCTTCTTCTTGATGGAGGCGAACAGGACTTCTTCTTCCTCGCAGGTCGGGTTGTTGAGCACCGACAGGTCCTTCTCGGCGCGCATGCCCAGGTGGATCAAAAGGGTGGCGTCGCCGCCGTCGTCCAGGATCATGTTCGGGCAGCCGCCGTCGGCCCACTCGAAGATGCGGTGGGTGTAGTCCCAGTACTCTTCCAGGTTCTCGCCCTTGACGGCGAACACCGGGATGCCGGCCGCGGCGATGGCGGCGGCGGCGTGGTCCTGGGTCGAGAAGATGTTGCACGACGCCCAGCGGATGTCGGCGCCCAGAGCCTTCAGGGTCTCGATCAGCACGCCGGTCTGGATGGTCATGTGCAGCGAGCCGGCGATGCGGGCGCCCTTCAGCGGCTGGCTGGGGCCGAATTCCTCGCGGGTGGCCATCAGGCCGGGCATCTCGCTCTCGGCGATGTCCAGCTCCTTGCGGCCCCAAGCGGCCAGGGCGATATCGGCAACCTTGTAATCGGTGAAGGCGGTCATGGCGGTCCCTTAAGACGTGGTTTTCCAGCTGCGGCCTGTGTAGCAGACCTCAGGACAAAACGCAATACGATATAAAGATATCTTTATGTGGGCATGGGGCTTGAGGCGGCGATCAGCCCTTTCAAATCTTCCAGCTGGGCAATCTGGTCGTCCGTGATCCGCTCGCCGATACGAAGGGCAACCAATCCATCCAGACCGGTGGGATGGGAGACGAAACACAGCGACTCCGATTGCCAGCGGAGCTTCAGCCCATGGGAACCAGCCAAGCCTTCGATGGCCTTGCGGGTCCACCATTGCGTCGTCTCACGGAGCACTTCGGCCTGGAACCGGCGTTCGATCTCGCGGGCCCAGACGCCGTCGAACCGCTGGCGCTCAGTCATCGGACTCTCCCTCCATATCCCAGGGAAAGCGGACCGGCTCCACCGGGTCGGTCGCCCCCCGAGGCGACGCGATGGGCAACCCTGGCAACCGCCATGTCGGCGTTCTTCAGTCCCACGTACAAAAGCCCGACCCGCCAGAAATTATTCCCGAACACCCACCCGGCTTGAGCCTGTTGGGCAATGCGGAGATAGCGTCGGCTTGAAAGCGTCGTTTCCATGGCAAAGGATCGCCTGGCCGCGATGGAGAAATCGACGGCGCCGATCAGCATTCTGGCCGCCATAACCTGCGGCGCGCTGAAATTCTCCAGTTCCTTGGCAATTTCATCGGCATTGAGGAAAACGGCCGTTTCCAACGCCTCGCCCAGGATCGCCTTGGCCAAGGTCGTCTTACCGGCTCCATTGGGGCCGCCGATAATCCACATCCAGGGGCGTTCCACCGGCATGACTCTACTTCACCAGACTCACGTTGGCGGTGCCCTCGGCGCCCATGAAGACGCACAGGATGCGCACCGGCCGGTCGGTGGCGTTGATGCCCTTGTGGGGGGCGTTCATGGCCTCCATCAGCGCCTGGCCCTGGACATAGGTCCGCCGGCCGTGGGGGCCGTAATCGACGATCACCTCGCCTTCCAGGATATAGGCGTACATGGGCGCGGGATGGAGATGCAGGGTGGCCTCGCTGCGCGGTCCCAGCGTGACGATGGTCGAGGTCACCTTGGCCGGGCCGCTGTCGGGATAGCGGATGGTTTCGCCGACCACGGTGGTGGTGGTGGACAGCACCTGGACCGAGGGATAGGCCTCCTCGGCCACGGCGGGACACCCCGCCCCCAGCAGCAGCGCCACGGCGGCGGCGAACAGGATACGCATGGCTCCCCCCTTGTTGTTCAGCGTCCCTCGAACTCGTCCAGCAATTGCCCGATCCGTCCCGAATCCGTCTGCTCCATGATGGTGCGGGCCAGACCTTCGGCGGCGGCGAGGCTCAGCGAGCGGATGCGGTTCTTGACCACCGGCAGGTTCGACGTGGTCATGGACAGTTCGCGCAGGCCGAGGCCCAGCAGCAAGGGCGCATAGCGGGGGTCGCCGGCCATCTCGCCGCAGACGCTGACCGGAATGCCGGCCCGGTGGGCGGCCTCGGTGGTGAACTGGATCAGGCGCAGCACCGCCGGGTGCAGCGGGTTGTAGAGATGGGCCACCGCCTCGTCGGCGCGGTCGATGGCCAGGGTGTACTGCACCAGGTCGTTGGTGCCGATGGCGAAGAAATCGGCATGCCAGGCGATGGAATCCGCCGACAGCGCCGCGCCGGGAATCTCGATCATGGCGCCCAGCTTGGGCAGCGGGTCGGGCAGGGGCGTGCCGGCCTTGCGCAGGCGGCGGATCACCCGGTTCATCACCTCGCGGGTGGCGCGCAGTTCGCCCACCGTGGCGATCATGGGAATCAGGATGCGCACCGGACCGTGCAACGCGGCGCGCAGGATGGCGGCCAACTGGGCTTCCAGCAGGTCCTGGCGGGCCAGGCCGAGGCGGATGGCCCGCAGGCCCAGCGAGGGATTGGGGCCGATGGTGCAGCCCAGCGCCGGCGCCAGCTTGTCGCCGCCGGCATCGAAGGTGCGCACCGTGACGGTGCGCCCGCCCATGCGCTCGATGACGTCCTTGAGGATGCGGTACTGCTCGTCCTCGCTGGGCACGTCGTCGCGGTTCATGAACAGGAACTCGCTGCGCAGCAGGCCGATGCCCTCGGCCCCCGAATCCAGCACCGCCCCCACCTCGTTGGGCAGTTCCATGTTGGCCTGCAGCGTGATGCGCCCGCCGTCGCGTGTCACGGCCGGCACATCCTTGAGGCGGGCCAGGACCCGCCGCGCCTTGAGGAAGGCGGCGCGCTCACGGCGATAGAAGGCCAGGGTCTCGGGCTGGGGGTTGATCACCACCAGGCCGTTGGTGCCGTCGACGATGACCGTCTCGCCGCCCTTCACGCCGACCAGCAGGTCGGCGATGCCCAGCACCGAAGGCAGGCCCAGCGAGCGGGCCATGATGGCGGTATGTCCCTCGCTGCCACCCGCCACCGCGGCGAGGCCGGCCACCTGGGCGGGGTCGAGCAGGGCGGTATCGGCCGGGGTCATCTCCTCGGCGACGATCACCGCGTTCCGCGGCAGGGCGGTGAAGGGGCGATAGGCGGTGTTGGTCAGCGCGCGCAGCAGACGCCGCCCGATATCCTTGATGTCGGCGACCCGGGCGGCGAGATAGGGGTCGTCCATGGCCTCGAAGCCACGGACGATCTCGTTGATCTCCTGCTGGACGGCGGCCTCGGCGTTGATGCGCTCGGTGCGGATGCGGGTCTCGACGCCGCGCAGCAGGCGCGAGCCGTGCAGCATCTGGCGGTAGGCGTCCAGCAGATAGCCCAGTTCCTCGCCGGCGGAGCCTCCCAGGTGCCCGGCCTTGTCCTGCAACTGCTCCACCTGATGGCCGGCATTGGCGGCGGCCTCGGTGAACCGGACGCATTCGGCGTCCAGACGGTTGGCGGCAATGCGCAGCTCGGGGACGGTGATGGTGCCGGAATCGTGGAGGTAAAGGGTGCCGATGGCGATGCCGCGCGACACGCCCAGTCCGTCACGGACCATCTCGCCGCCGGGCATTGCGGCGAGATGGGCTGTCGCCCTGGTCCGTCCACCTGCCGTGCTGCCGCCGCGCATCGCCATGGCAGCGGCTTCAGTCTTCGTCGAACTTGCGGTCGACGAGATCGAACAGGGCCTCCATGGCCTCCGTCGCCTGGGCTCCGGTCACCTTCAGCTCGATGGAACAGCCCGGCGCGGCGGCCAGCATCATCAGCCCCATGATGGACAGCCCCGACACCTCGGTGCCGCGATGGCCGACGGTGACCTGGGCGTCGAAGGTGGCGGCCAGCTTGACGAACTTGGCGGCGGCACGGGCGTGCAGGCCGCGCTGGTTGGTGATGGCGGCGGTGCGGACCAGTTCGCCGCCGGTATGGGTGGCGTCCGGCATTACTTGCGATCCTGGGTCAGCAGCTTGGAGGCCACGTTGATGTACTTGCGCCCCGCCTCCTGCGCGCTGGCGACGGCGTCGGCCAGGGGCTCGGAATGCCGCACGCTGGCCAGCTTGATCAGCATGGGCAGGTTGACGCCGGCGATCACCTCGACCTTGGCCTTGTCCATGATGGAAATGGCCAGGTTGGACGGCGTGCCGCCGAACATGTCGGTCAGCACCACCACGCCTGAGCCGTCATCGCAGCGCGCCACGCTGGACAGGATGTCGTTGCGGCGCTGTTCCATGTCGTCGTCGGGGCCGATGCACACCGCCGCGACGTTGGGCTGCGGCCCGACCACGTGCTCGAGCGCGGCGACGAGTTCGTCGGCGAGCCGGCCGTGGGTGACGAGTACCAGTCCGATCATCTCAATCCCCCTTAGGCGGGTGAAAAGCCGGCCCCACCGGCCCCGTCCCGCGAGTCTTGCACAGTGACATCATGAACCCCCTTCGTCGAGTTCGCGATGGCGAAGCTCGACCCGTCCGCCGCGCCGCTTCATCCACTCGGCGAGATGCTCGGCGATGGCGACGGAACGATGGCGGCCGCCGGTACAGCCGACGGCGATGGTGAGGTAGCTCTTGCCCTCGGCGGCGAAACGCGGCAGCAGCGGCTCTAAGAGCCGGGTGAGCGAATCGAGGAACGGGCCGAAGGCCGGATCGGCGGCCACGTATTCCGCCACCGCCGCG
This sequence comes from Phaeospirillum sp., assembly GCA_030824585.1. Lineage (GTDB taxonomy): Bacteria > Pseudomonadota > Alphaproteobacteria > Rhodospirillales > Magnetospirillaceae > Phaeospirillum. The sequence continues at coordinate 13,783 of JAVBXM010000175.1, forward strand.
TCGCGGCCGGTCAGCGGCTTCAGCTCGGGGACGTAATGGGGGTTGGCCAGGAAGCGGGCGTCGAACACCAGGTCGGCCTCGCGCGGCAGGCCGTTGCGATAGGCGAAGGAGGTGATGAACACCACCAGCCCGCCGGTGCTTTCCAGCCCGAAATGCCCGGCCAGGACCCGCTTGAACTCGGCGGGCGGCTGGTTGGTGGTGTCGATCATCACGTCGGCGCGGGACCGCAGCGGCGAGACCAGGGCGCGTTCGTGGCGGATGCCGTCCAGCAACGGCCGGTCCACCGCCATGGGGTGGCGGCGCCGCGTCTCGGTGAAGCGGCGGCACAGCACGTCGTCCTCGCAATCGAGGAACAGCAGCCGCACGTCCAGGCCGCTTTCGCCCATCAGGCGGTCCAGCGCCGCCAGCACCGGCTCGACGCCGAAATCGCGGGTGCGGATGTCGACGCCCAGCGCCAGGGGGCGCGCCATGCCCTCGCCGGGGCGCACCAGGCTGGCGACCAGGGACAGGGGCAGGTTGTCCACCGCCTCCCAGCCCAAATCCTCCAGGGCCTTGAGCGCCATGGTCTTGCCCGCCCCGGACATGCCGGTGATGATCACCACCCGGCTGCCGCCTGCGGCGGCCTGGGGCTGTTTCGTATCGGTCGGGCTGGAGTGCTGGTCGCTCATAACGGCGGCATTATATCTCGCGTTGAAGCGCGCATCGCAAGGCGAACCTTTGCCGCCGCCGAGGCCTCCAGCGGGGCAAGATGCAGGTGGCGGATGGCCAATCCGAGCAATTCCAAGGCGTTCGGTTCCGGCAGCCGTTCGACCTCGGATGGAGTCACCAGATCGATCACCAGATCCAGCGGCACCCGCTCCAGATAGGGCAGACGGACCAGACCCAGGCCGCGCACCTCGAGCATTCCGGCGATGGTCTCGGGCGGGCTGGCGATCAGGCTCTGGCCGTGGCGCTCCAGCCGGGTCTGGTCGTCGGCCACCAGCAACGCCCCGCCGTCGATCAGCCGCAACGCCAGATCCGACTTGCCGCCGCCCGAGGGGCCGCGCAGCAGGACGCCGCGGCCTTGGATGGCCACGCAGGTGCCGTGGACGAGAGTCATGGGCAAAGGGTGGTGATGCCACCCTCCCAAGTCAAGCCGGGATGGAAAGGGATCAGCGCGAGGTTGAATTCATGCCCCTCAAGCGGCGGGCGCGTGCCTCCGCACGCTTGCCTTCCGCGCCATAAGGCGCGCGGCCCCTTGGGCCTAGCCAAGGCCCGCTGCGTCGGGCAGTGGATCAGCGCGAGACCTGCCGCCGCTTGGCCTGGACCGGGTCCTGGCCGGAATAGAGCGGCCACTCGCCCGAGGCCACGGCCTCCAGGGTGTCCGATTGCTGGCCGAGGCGGCTCTGGTAGATCCAGTAGCTGGTCATCACCCGCTGGACGAAGGCACGGGTCTCGCGCGGCGGCAGGCTTTCCACCAGCAGCAGCGGGTCGTCGTTGTGGCGGATGTTGGCCAGCCAGCGGCCCAGATTGCCGGGACCGGCATTGTAGGCGGCGGCCATCAGCAGCAGGTTGCCGTTGATCGGCTCCTCGGCCAGCAGCTTGGCGACGTAGCGCTGCCCCAGGCCGAGATTGTGCTCGGGATCGTGCAGGCGGTCGCGCGCCCCCCGCCCGCCGATGGCCGCCGCGGTGGCCGGCATCAACTGCATCAGGCCGGCGGCCCCGGCCCCGGAGCGGGCATTGGGATTGAACGAGGATTCCTGGCGGACCAGGGCGAAGACCAGGGCCTTGTCCACCTGCCAGCCGCCCTTGGGCGTCCAGTCGGGCACCGGGAAGGCGGCGGCGTCGTGCAGGCGGCCGTTCTCGCGCGGCAGCGAGCCGCCCAGGCGCACCGCCAAAGCCGGCATTTGGCCGGCATAGGCCAGGACCAGCATGGACTGGCGCACGCCCTTGCCGGCGTTGGGATGGAGCTTGCGCAGTTCTTCCTCGGCGCCGGCGCGGTCGCCCAGTTGCAGCAGGCCCAGCGCACGGCGCGCTGCCGGAATGCGCATCAAAAGGTCGGCGTCACCCTCGGTGAAGGGCGGAACCTCCCACGAGAACTGCGACCCATGCCCCAGTTCGGCGCGGGCCAGCAGGCCGTAATAGGTGCGGGACGAGGTGGCGGCCAGTTCCAGCCAGTGATTGACCGCCTCGGGCCGGCGGGTGACCAGATTGGCCCGCGCCGCCCAGAAGGCTCCGGCGGCGGACAGCCAATCCTGGCCGTCGGCGTTCCGGGCCACTTCCTCGAAGTGGCGCCGCGCCAGATCGGGCTTGCCCTGGCGCCATTGGGCCAGTCCGGCGATCCAGTGGGCGGCGGGCAGCTGCTCGCCCGAGCGCTCGGCCGAAAGGCCGGCCAGACGGGCGGCGGGCTCGTCGCGGCCCCCGGCGAAATGGTCGGCGGCGATCATCAGGCGCAGGCGGTCGAAATCCATGGCCGCCATGGCCTGGGCCTCATTGGACGCCATCATGGTCTCGACGCGGGCCGGCTCCTCGTCGCGCAGGGCCTGGCGCAGCTTGGCCTTGAAGGTCTTCACCTTGGCGGGGGAGGCGTCCACGTCGTAGGCCACCTCTTCCCAGGTGGCGCCGTCGGCCTCGAACTCGATGCTGGTGCCCTTGAGGCCGCCCCTGGCCGGAGCGCGCAGGGCGCCCACGCCCTTGCCGCCCTTGGCCAGGCCGTGGATGGCCTCGGCCTGGGGCAGGTCGGCGTATTCGGACAGCCAGGCGCGGATTTCCTGGAACTTGGGCTTGGCGCCCGGCGCCAGCAGATGCCGGGCCAGCACATGACCCTTCAGCAATTCGTCGCGGACCTTGCCCAACTCACGGTCGGCGGCGGCGAACTGGCCCGAGGCCTGCAGCGCCATCACGCGCCGGTAAAGCTCGGCATCGGCGGCGGACAGCGGCTTGGGCAGGGGGGCGACGCGGGCTTCGCGATTGGAGCCGGGCAGGATGGCCGCCGTCTGGGCGCCATCGGCGGCGGCGATTCGCACCTTTTCCGTCTTGACGGTTTCGCCCGCCAGGGCCGGGGAGGTGGCGGCCATGATCGCCAGCATCACTGCCGGGAGGAGCCTGTCGCGCAAGGCTGTTCTCCTCTGATTCGCTGGTGGTCCGATTCGCCCGTCGCTCGCGGATCGCGCGCCGGGACCGGACCACAGGGTTATCGACAAAACCAATCGCGGTCACCGGTTTTATAAATGACCCCCGCCGCCAGGGCAACGAAAAATGACTCGCGAATCATGAATGAATTGTAAATTCACATTATAGAACAATGAGTTAAACTTTATGTCGGAGTTCTGATGGCAGGATTCGCCCGCAAGTTCCATAATGGCCCGATGATCGTCTCGGCCAGCTACCGCACCGATATTCCAGCCTTTTATGGCCGCTGGTTCCTCAACCGCTTCCGGGCGGGCTGGGCCAAGGCGGTCAATCCCTATGGGCGGCAGGTCTCCACCATCCCGCTGCGCCGGGGCGTGGACGGCTTCGTATTCTGGACGCGCAATCCCGGGCCGTTCCTCGACGTCCTCGCCGAAATTCGCCGGGCCGGGCTGCCGTTCACGGTTCACTGCACCCTGACCGGCTATCCCCGCGCCCTGGAAACCTCGGTCATCGAGGTGGAGCGCTCGGCGTCCCTGATGGAGGAACTGGCCCGCACCCACGGGCGGCGCGCGGTGGTGTGGCGCTACGATCCCATCCTCGCCACCTCGCTGACGCCGCTCGGCTGGCACGAGGAGAATTTCGCCCGGCTGGCGGCGCGGCTGGCGGGCGTTACCGACGAGGTGTCGGTGTCCTTCGCCACCCTCTACCGCAAGACCGGGCGCAATCTGGCCGCCGCCGCCCGCGCCCACCGCTTCGGCTGGAGCGATCCGCCGCCCGAGGACAAGCGCGATCTGCTGCGCCGCCTGGCCGCCCTGGGCGCCGCCCATGGCATCGGCCTGACGCTGTGTTCGCAACCCGATCTGGCGACCCCCGGAATCGAGCCGTCGGCCTGTATCGACGCGCGGCGGCTGGAGGACGTGGCGAAAGGCTGGGGACTCGATCGGCGGATCGCCGCCAAGGTCAAGGGCAACCGTCCCGGCTGCCTGTGCCATGAAAGCCGCGACATCGGCGAGTACGACACCTGCCCGCACGGCTGCGTCTATTGTTACGCGGTCAACGCCCGCACCCTGGCCAAGCGCCGCTATGCCGAGCACGACCCCGATTCGGAATTCCTGTTGCCGCCGCCCTGGCTGGAGCAAGACGACGCATCGCCGACGTTGCTGTGACTTAATGCCCCCCTCCCGACCTCCCCCCACCTGTGGTGGAGGGAGGAGTATGACTCGG
>JAVBXM010000008.1 GCA_030824585.1 Phaeospirillum sp.
GTGGCGGCCTGCATGGGGCGGGCGCGGCCTGAACCGGTTCCGGCCTGCGTTTGTCCCACTTTACCCGCCCTTTACGATGAGCGGGGTATTCTCGCGGCGCCGTACCTCGGCTATAACCGGGTTGGTGCCGCTCGGGTACTGGTTGGTCTGCGCCCCGCGCCGACCCATGTTCTGACCGTTTCCGCTTGTGCCGGCGGGAAACGGCATTATCTGTAGACGACACGTACCGGACAGAGCACTAGACGGGAAGGACGCTACCTTGAATTTCAGCAAGAACCTGGCGTTGTGGGTCATCATCGCCGTGCTGCTGGTGATGCTCTTCAATTTGTTCCAGGCGTCCTCGCCGCCGCGCGGTCCGGGCCAGACGTCCTATTCCGAATTCCTGTCCGATGTGGACCGCGGCGCCATCGCCGACGTGACCATCCAGGGCAGCGTGGTCAACGGCCACTTCACCGACGGACGGCCCTTCACTACCTACATGCCGCAAGACGTCAACGTCGTCGACAAGCTGCGCACCCATAACGTGCGCATCACGGCGGTGCCGCCGTCGGACGACGCTCCCACCCTGTGGAGCGTGCTGGTGTCGTGGTTCCCCATGCTGCTGCTGATCGGCGTCTGGGTGTTCTTCATGCGCCAGATGCAGGGCGGCGGCGGCAAGGCCATGGGCTTCGGCAAGTCCCGCGCCCGCCTGCTGACCGAAAAGACCGGCCGCGTCACCTTCGAGGACGTGGCGGGCATCGACGAGGCCAAGCAGGAACTCGAGGAAATCGTCGAGTTCCTCAAGGACCCGCAGAAGTTCCAGCGTCTGGGCGGCAAGATTCCCAAGGGCTGCCTGCTGGTCGGCCCGCCCGGTACCGGCAAGACCCTGCTGGCCCGCGCCATCGCCGGCGAGGCCAACGTGCCGTTCTTCACCATCTCGGGCTCCGACTTCGTCGAAATGTTCGTAGGCGTTGGCGCGTCCCGTGTCCGCGATATGTTCGAGCAGGGCAAGAAGAACGCTCCCTGCATCATCTTCATCGACGAGATCGATGCGGTCGGCCGCCATCGCGGCGCCGGCCTGGGCGGCGGCAACGACGAGCGCGAGCAGACCCTCAACCAGCTCCTGGTCGAGATGGACGGCTTCGAGTCCAACGAAGGCGTCATCCTGATCGCCGCCACCAACCGTCCCGACGTGCTGGACCCGGCCCTGCTGCGCCCCGGCCGCTTCGACCGGCAGGTGGTGGTGCCCAATCCCGACATCCTGGGCCGCGAGAAGATCATCAAGGTCCACATGCGCAAGGTGCCGCTGGCTCCCGATGTGGACGCCCGCATCATCGCGCGCGGCACTCCCGGTTTTTCCGGCGCCGATCTCGCCAATCTGGTCAACGAAGCGGCTTTGCTGGCCGCCAGGGCCGGCAAGCGCGTGGTGACCATGTCGGATTTCGAATCCGCCAAGGACAAGGTCATGATGGGTGCCGAGCGCCGCTCCATGGTGATGAGCGAGGACGAGAAGAAGCTCACCGCCTATCACGAGGCCGGCCACGCCCTGGTGATGATGCACGTGCCGGCCCACGAGCCGCTGCACAAGGTGACCATCATTCCGCGCGGCCGGGCACTGGGCCTGACCATGTCGCTACCCGAGCGCGACCGCTATTCCCTGTCGCTGCGCCAGATCAAGTCGATGATCGCCTCGTTCTTCGGCGGCCGTGTCGCCGAGGAAATGATCTTCGGCCTGGACGCGGTGACCACCGGCGCTTCCAACGACATCCAGCGCGCCACCGATCTGTCGCGCAAGCTGGTGACCGAATACGGCTTCTCCGAGAAGCTGGGGCCGCTGCGCTACAACGACAACCAGGAGGAAATCTTCCTCGGCCATTCGGTGACCCAGCACAAGAACGTGTCGGAAGCCACCGCCAGCCTGATCGATTCCGAGGTGCGCCGCTTCGTCGAGGAAGGCGAGAATACCGCTCGCGAGATTCTGGCCAAGTATCGCGCCGAGCTGGAGATCATCGCCAAGGGCCTGCTGGAATACGAGACCCTGTCCAAGGACGAGATCGACGCCCTGATCCGTGGCGAGGCCATCAATCGCGGCGACAACGGCGACTATCGCCCCAAGGAGCCGCCGCGCCGCTCGTCGGTGCCCAGCTCGGGCCCCGGCAGCCGCCCCGGCTATGACCCGGAGCCGCAGCCCGGTGCCTGAGGCCGCCGTCTCTTCCGCCTTTACCCGAAGCCCCGCTCTCCCGCGGGGCTTCGATGTCTCGGGGGGCGGTCTCTATCTGCTGCCCGCCGGTCTGGTGTGGGGCGAGCAGGCCGCCGCCGCGGTGATCGCCGGCAACGGCTGGCCGCTGGCCGACGGCTGGGCGGCCTTCACCGCGCTCGGCGTGGTCACCCGCCGGGCGGGAGGCGGGGCCGATCTGGCCGTCGCGTCCTTCGCCGAGGTGGTGGACTGGGCCGAGGGCGAGGACCCCGCCTTGGCCCGCCTGGTGGCCGAGGCCATCCACCGCATGGGCGCCGGGCGCGGGAAATGGGGCGGGCTGGACATGGACCGGCCGCGTATCATGGGCATCGTCAACGTCACGCCCGACAGTTTTTCTGATGGCGGTCTGGCGTTCGAGACCGGGGCCGCCATCGCGCGCGGCCTCGCCCTGGCCGAGGCCGGGGCCGAGATCATCGACGTGGGCGGCGAATCCACCCGGCCCGGCGCCGATCCGGTCAGCCCGGAGGAGGAGGCGCGCCGCGTTCTTCCCGTGGTGCGCGCCCTGGCGGAAAAAGGCCTGTGCGTCTCCATCGACACCCGCCACGCCAGCGTCATGGGGGCGGCGGTGGAAGCGGGGGCCAGGATCATCAACGACGTCACCGCCCTGCTGGGCGACGCGGATTCGCCTCGGGTGGCGGCCGAAAGCGGCGCCGATCTCTGCCTGATGCACATGCAGGGCGACGATCCCCGCACCATGCAGGCGGCTCCCGTCTATGCCTGCGCTCCCCTGGACGTCCTCGACCATCTGGCCGGGCGGGTGCGCGAGTGCGAAGCGGCCGGTATCGCCCGCGACAGGATCTGCCTCGACCCCGGCATCGGTTTCGGCAAGACGCCGGAACACTGCGCCCAGGTGATGGGGGCCCTCGCCCTGCTGCACGGGTTGGGCCTGCCGCTGCTGCTGGGCGTCAGCCGCAAGAGCTTCGTGGCCCGGCTCAGCAAGGGCGAGGCGCCCGACGGCCGCCTGCCCGGCACCCTGGCCGCCAATCTGGCGGGGCTGGATGCCGGCTATCAGGTGCTGCGCGTCCACGATGTGGCGCAGACTGCCCAGGCCCTGGCCATCTGGCGGGCCATGCGGGCGGGAGCCTAGTCCAGCGGCCTCGGCTGCGGTTGCGGTGGCAGGACGATGGTGAACAGCTCGCCCGGCTGGCTGTGATGGAACGAGGCCAGGACGGCGAGGCTGTCGTCGGGGGTGGCGTTAATGCCCCGCTGTTTCAGGCGGGCCAGCACCTGCTCGGTGGTGCTGCCGATCACCGGTGCCAGTTGGGCAATGGGCGCCCGTTCCGCCGCCCGTGCCAGGCGGATCAGGGGATTGCCCGGCGGCTTGGGCGGCGCCAGGGTGGCGAAGGCCGCGACGCCCAGGGTGGTGGCCCCCGCCAACACCTGCATGTGCCGCTGGCGCAGCATCTGGGCAAAGGAACCGCGATGGCGGGCCACGTGCAGGATGGCCAGGGCGGCGAAGGCCATGCCCAGCCATTCATGGATGGCCTCTACCGGCCCCTTGGCCAGATGGAAGAACAGGATCACCCCGGTGACCCCGACCACCACCGACAGAACGGCGGTGCCGGGGGTGGCGTAGCGGCGCAGCGCGCCGTCCAAACATTTCATGATGCCCTCTCGGTCGATAATTGACCGGCGCAGGCTAGGCCAGGGCGGTAACGCCGTTATGTCGGGTTTGTGGCGGGACGGTAATAAAGTGTTTCAGGCCTCGGGCGCCGCCATGCTCCCGTGGCTACGGCGGCGATCGGATGCCGCGTGGTGGCGAGGCATCCGATCCCCCGTTCCGACGGTGGTGATCTGGTGGGGGACGGGCGCCGTTACTTGCGCCCGATGACCACCACCCTGCCGGTCTGGATTTCCGAGACCGTGCCGCCTGCGACGAAGGTCTGTCCGTCGTAGGAGAACGTGGCGACGGAGTCGGTGGTGATGTTGGCTTCCGCGAAGCCGCTCCGCTTCAGGAACTCCTTTGCCGCAAGGGCGGAGTCCGAGGAATCGCAAACGATGACGACCATGGCAGTCATGGGGACCTCGCTCTATTGAGAGGTTGCCGCGGCCAGGGCTGCGGCGGTGGGGGGGCTGAGAGACAGCAGGCCGAGAACCTCGGCGACCGTGTTGCATCCGTTCAGGGACGCGATGGTCTGGGGGGGCAATGCGGCGGACGCCTTGGCGGTGAGGGCGGTCAGCTTGCCCTTGTCGAGCGATCCGTCGGCCGCGACGATGGCGGCCTTGACGGTGTCCGACTCGGTCTTGACCTTGGCGACCAGCGCGGTGGCCTGTTCCGAAGCCTTGGTGACGGCGGTGGACTGGGACAGCACCTTGAACGCATCGCGGATGGCCGGATTGATCGCCAACTGGTCGGCGGCGGTGCCGGTGGCGAAGAATTGCCGCGAGTCGAGGCCGGTCGTGGTGATGAGACTCATATCGGACGCGGTGTCGATCGATGCCAGTACCGAGGCGTAGGTATCGACCTGCTGGTTGGGAGGACAGGTCGGGTCCGTGCTGTTCGCCCCGCATGTGATCGTTCCGACGGGAATGATCGACGCCTCCTTGCGCTTGAACCCGAACGTCACGCTGTCCGGATGCCCGGTAGGGGCGAAGCCGACCTTGAAGCCGAGCGTGGTGGCGGTCCCGAAGAACATTATCTTCTTTCCGCCGCCGAGCGGCTGGTCTTGGATGGCTCGGGCATTTGCCGACGTCGCCAGCTTGGCCGCCGACCCGGTGGCATAGACCTGCCGGATCTTCGGGTTGAACACCGTTCCGCCGGTTTCCAGGGAGGCGACCACCGGCGGCACCGCGCCGTTGTCGTAACGTGGGGCGATATAGCCCTCCATCCGGTCATAGGCGATGGCGGCGATGGGCGGCGTGCCGCCCACGTCGATGCCGATGGAGGTATTGGTGACGAACACCACCGAATCGGGATTGGCGCAGCCGCAGACGAGTGCGACGGCGGCCAATGGGGCGAAGCGGATTGCTGAGGTCATGGAGTGTCCTTTCCCCGGTCTGGAACGGCTCCGGTCCCCAATGCGCAGGGCCCCGGCAGATTGAGATCGATGCAGGCTTGGTCGGAGACGGTGACGAAGATCGTCCGGCTGTAGCCGAGGACCACCCCTCCACCATCCGCGTCGTCGGAATAGGCCGAGAGGCCCAGCCCGGTTACCTGGACGGCACTGGCTCCCTGGTTCCGCTGGACCGCGACGTCGACGAATCCGATGACATGGCGGACGTTGTCGGAATCCACATAGCTGACCGATACGCAGCCGCTTTGGCCGATTGCCGCCAGTGCGGCAATGGCCAGCAAGGGACGCCTGGGCGAATGTGGGCCGGTCATGGGCAGGCTCGGGCTGTGTGTGGGAAAGCCTTATTATGTTTGAGTGTATTATGCCTGGTCATACTCGTTCAATGGATAATATGTATCATGTTTATAATCCATTGGTAGATTTTGCCGTGGGATAACGATGTATGGGGGAAATTTTCCGGCCTCCGCCGGTTCCCGAAGGCGTTGCCGCACGGGTCGTGGCGCGGGGCGGCGGGCGTGGTCCTTCCTTTCTCCTTCCCTTCGCTTCCCCGGCTTGCTATCCAATCCCTCTTTTGGGCCAATCCCTCTTTCGGGCAAAGGAAACGCAACGGGATGACGCGCAAGCTGTTCGGCACCGACGGGATCAGGGGCACCGCCAATACCGACCCCATGACGGCCGAAACGGCCATGAAGCTGGGCATGGCGGCGGGCAGGCACTTCACGCGCGGCGACCATCGCCATGTGGTGGTGATCGGCAAGGATACCCGCCTGTCGGGCTATCTGCTGGAACCGGCGCTGACGGCGGGCTTCATCTCGGTGGGCATGGACGTGGTGCTGCTGGGGCCGTTGCCCACTCCCGCTGTGGCCATGCTGACCCGCTCCATGCGCGCCGATCTGGGCGTGATGATCTCGGCGTCGCACAATCCCTATCAGGACAACGGCATCAAGCTGTTCGGCCCCGACGGCTTCAAGCTGTCCGACGAGGACGAGTTGACCATCGAAGCCTCCATGTTCAACGGCCTGGAATCCTATCGGGTCGGCTCGGACCATCTGGGCCGCGCCAAGCGCCTGGACGACGCGGTGGGCCGCTACATCGAATACGCCAAGTACACCTTCCCGCGCGGCCTGCGCCTGGACGGCCTGAAGATCGTGGTCGATTGCGCCAACGGTGCCGCCTACAAGGTGGCCCCCACCGTGCTGTGGGAACTGGGTGCCGAGGTGATCCCCGTGGCGGTCACTCCCGACGGCTTCAACATCAACAAGGGCTGCGGCTCGCTCTATACCGAGACCATGCGCGAGCAGGTGGTGGCCCATGGCGCCCATCTGGGCATCGCGCTGGACGGCGACGCCGACCGGGTGGTGCTGTGCGACGAGCAGGGCCACATGATCGACGGCGACCAGCTCATGGCGCTGATCGGCGATCTGTGGCACCGCTCGGGCCAGTTGAAGGGCGGTGGCATCGTCGCCACCGTGATGTCCAACCTGGGGTTAGAGCGCTTTTTAGGGCAGCGTGGGCTGAAGACCGTCCGCACGGCGGTGGGCGACCGCTATGTGCTCGAGCACATGCGCCGCGAGGGCTTCAATGTCGGCGGCGAGCAGTCGGGCCATATCATCCTGTCCGACCATTCCACCACCGGCGACGGGCTGGTGGCCGGGCTGCAGGTGCTGGCGGCGCTGGTCCAGTCGGGCAAGCCGGCCAGCGAGATGCTGCGGCTGTTCACGCCGCTGCCCCAGGTGCTGAAGAATGTGCGGGTCGCCAAGGGCTCGGTGGCCGAGGTGTTGGCCGCGCCGGCCGTGGCGGCGGCCATCAAGGACGCCGAGGCCAGACTGGACGGCAAGGGCCGCCTGCTGATCAGGAAGTCGGGGACCGAGCCGCTGATCCGGGTGATGGCCGAAGGCGAGGACGAGACCCTGGTCGAGGCCACCGTCGACGGCATCGTGGAAACCATCCGCCGCACGGCGGGCTGAGGATACGAAAAAGGGGGCTTCTGCCCCCTTGCCGGTCCATAGGTCCTAGGCCGCGGCCGTTGCGGCCTCGGGAGCGAAGCGCTCCACCACCCGGCTCATGGTCCGGGCGATGTCTGGACACAGCCGGGTCAGGCGTTCGGCCAGATCGCGGGCGCGATCGGTGTCCACCGGGTGGCCGGCGGCTTCCGCTTCAAGAATCTCGGCAAGCTGATCGATTTCTTCCCATCTGTATTGCATGACGTTCCTCGTGGGATGTGTAACCATGCTTTCGTATAGGCGAATATACGCACCCGTATTGCGGCGCACAAGAGGGTGAACACCTGATTTTGCCTGCCAACATAAGATGTCATCCGGATGCAGCATATGGGTGGCGGTTTTAAGAATGGGTCAAAAGCATTAAATCCATCGATTGAATTGGAGGTCTGCCATGCGAGGAAGGGTTCTGATCATCGCCGGATCGGATTCGGGCGGGGGCGCCGGCATCCAGGCCGACATCAAGGCGGTGACCTGCCTGGGGGGGTTCGCCGCCACGGCGGTGACGGCGCTGACCGCCCAGAACACCCATGGGGTGAGCGGCATCCACGAGGTACCGCCCGACTTCGTGCGGGCGCAGATGGAAGCGGTGCTGAGCGACATCGGCGCCGATTGCATCAAGACCGGCATGCTGGCCTCGGCGGCCATCGTCGAGGCGGTGGCCGAGGGGCTGGCGGCGCTGGCTCCGGAAGTGCCGCTGGTGCTCGATCCGGTGATGGTCGCCAAGGGCGGCGCCGCCCTGCTGGCCGACAGCGCCGCCGGGGCTCTGGTGTCGCTGCTGGTGCCGCGCGCCCGTCTGCTGACCCCCAACATTCCCGAGGCCGAGGCGCTGCTGGGCCGTTCCATCGGCGGCGTGGCCGACATGGAGCGGGCGGCGCGCGACCTGCTGGCCCTGGGGCCCCGGGCGGTGCTGCTCAAGGGCGGGCATCTCGACGGCGATGATCTGGTGGACGTCCTGGCCGAGACCGGCGGCGGCCTTTGCCGCTATGTGGGGCGGCGCATCGTCACCCGCTCGACCCATGGCACCGGCTGCACCCTGGCGTCGTCCATCGCCGCCGGGCTGGCCCAGGGCCTGGGGCTGGGCGACGCGGTGGAGCGGGCGAGGGCCTATCTGGTCAAGGCCATCGAGACGGCGCCCGGCCTAGGCGGCGGCCACGGCCCCCTCAACCATGGGCATCCGCTGGCGGCACCCCGAGGGTGCGGATGATGGAGCGGGTCAGCAACTGAAAATCCACCGGCTTGACCAACTGGTCGTTCATGCCGGCGGCGATGCACATTTCGCGGGCCGAGGCGAAGGCGTGGGCGGTCAGGCCGATGATCGGCAATTCGTCGCGGCTCAGGTGGGCGCGGATGGCCCGCGTGGCGTCCAGGCCGCTCATCTGGGGCATTTCCATGTCCATGAGGATCAGGTCGGGGCGCCGGACGGGGTCCAGCGCGCGGGGCACCACCTGGGCGCCGTTGTCCACCCGGATGACCTCGATGCCGTTCATGCCGAGGAATTCGGAATAGATTTCCGCCAGTTGCGGATTGTCCTCGGCCAGCAGCACGCGGCGCCCGGCCAGGGTCTTGAAGTCCGGAGACAGGATGGCCTCGGCGCCTTCGGCTTCCGCCAGGGCCTCCATGGCGGGGGCGATGCCCAGCAGGGCGGAAAAGCGGAAGACGCTGCCCTGGCCCGGCCGGGATTCCACGGTGATCTCGCCGCCCATCATCTCCACCAGGGTGCGGCATACCGACAATCCCAGGCCGGTGCCGCCGTAGCGCCGGGTGGTGGTGCCGTCGCCCTGGGTAAAGGGCTCGAAGATGGCCTCCAGCCGGTCGGCGGGAATGCCGATGCCTGAATCCGCCACCTCGCATTCCAGCAGCAGGCTGATCTCGTCGATGGGCAGGGTGCGGACATTGACGCGGATGGTGCCCCGGCCGGTGAACTTGACGGCGTTGCCCACCAGGTTGATGAGGATCTGTCCCAGCCGCAGGGCGTCCCCCACCAGATGGATGGGCGAACCCTCGGCCCGGCGGATGGACAGGGCCACGCCCTTTTCCTCGGCCAGGGGACGGGTCAGGTCCTCCACATGGCCCAGCACCTCGTCCAGGTCGAAGGGCGCGAGGTCGAGGGCGTACTTGCCCGCCTCGATGCGCGAGATGTCCAAGATGTCGTCGACGATGGACAGCAGGTGGCGGGCGGCCCGCCCCACCTTGGGCAGCATGGCCCGGGCCCGGGCCAGGGTGGGGGCCATGTCGGTCAACTGGACGAAGCCGAGGATGGAGGCGATGGGAGTGCGCAGCTCGTGGCTCATTACCGCCAGGAAGTCCGACTTGGCGCGATTGGCGCTTTCGGCCTCGGCCGTGGCCTGGCGTAAATCCTTGATCAGGCGTTCGTTCTCGAAGCGCAGGCGGATGGACTGGACCAGCACCCGCTCCGCCGCCCGGCACGACAGGGTCACCACCACCAGGAAGACGGCGGCCATCACCGCCAGGATCACCATCATCCGTTCGCCCGACATGGCGACGGGAATGATGAAGCCGGAAATGGTCGGCAGGGCGAAGGCCATCTGGCCGGGGAAATAGGCCGACAGGCTGGCCAGGGAGGCCGCCGTCAGCCCGGTCAGGATGACGGCGATGAACAGGGCGTGGCTGGAATCGTGGGCGGCAAAGGCCGCCAGCCCGAAAATCAGCCACATGCCGCCCGACAGCGCCAGGTTGAAGGCCATGTAGGGCCCCCAGAAGTCCGGTCGCTTGTCGCGGTCGGCGACCTTCCAGTAGAAGCGCACCATGCCCAGCCGGAGCGCGGCCACCGCCACGAAAGCCCCGGCCCACCACCAGACCATCTCGCCGGCCACCGGCGCGGCGCCCAGGGCGGCCAGCAGGGCGATGGCGGTGCCGGTCAGCGCGGTGAAGGGCAGGTTGCGGGCCAGCACACGGATCTGTTCGGCCCGCACCCTGATGTCGATGGAGGCCGCCTCAGCGTCCATGGCCCCTGGCCTTCCTGTCCTTGCCGCCGCCCGGCCTTTGCACCGGCGGGAACCAGTCGTGCAGGCGGGCCTCGGCGGGGAAGACCTGGTCGCCCCGCCACCAGGCCTGCACCGCGTCCGACCGGTCGATGACCGCCTTCAAGGCCGGAATGAAATCCACGCCGGGGCAGTCGCGGCCGGCCATGTGCAGGGGATGGGCCAGGCCGAACACCGCGCCGTCGAACACGTCCTTGGGCGCGAGCTGGAATTCGGGGCTGGGGGCGGGGCCGAACAGCGGCGCGTCCAGCTTGGCGAAGGTCGACATGCACCAGCGGACATCCACCTGATAGACGCCCCGGCACTTCATGGGCCGGAGGTCGTAGATGGAGCAGGCGTTGTCCACCAGGAAGACGCAGGGCCGTCCGCCGTTCCACGACTTCAGGCGCTCGACCAGTGGCGCCGCGCCGGGTCGGCTGCGCAGGGCTTGGGCGATATACAGCACCTCGGTCGCCGTGGCTCCCACCCGCTGGTGGCAGCACCAGCCGCACCCTTTGCCGCAGGCGGCCTTTGGCGTGCCGAGAGCGAAGGCCGGAGTGGCGCGGACCTGGGTCCACAGGCGCTCGACCTGGGCCTGGGCTTCGCCCACCGCCGCGATGACGGCCTCCGGCCCCTTGGACAGGGTGGCGCCGACCAGGGTCCGCACCGCCTCGAACGAGGCGTCGCGGATGGGGGAGGTTCCGCCTTCCGATGCGGTCGAGGTCATGGAGCGAAGCGCGGCGGCGGCGTCGAAAGGAGTATTCATCGGCGCGAGGATAACAAGGCCTCGCGGGGGGCGCCATACACCGGCAAGGAATATGCGCGCCGGATAAATGCTTCGTTGCGAATCCCCCTTCGCCCTCATACACTCCGCCCGGGCCACGGTCCCCCAACGGGCCGCGTCCCTTCTGCGAGGGAGGGTTACATCTTATGACCGAAGTTTCGAAGCCGGCTGCCAAGCCCGCCAATCCCAATTTCTCTTCCGGCCCCTGCGCCAAGCGACCCGGTTGGACGGTCGACGCGCTCAAGGACACGCCGGTCGGCCGGTCGCACCGTGCCAAGATCGGCAAGACCAAGCTGGAAGAGCTGATCAACCGCACCCGTTCGGTGCTGGGCATTCCCGCCGATTACCGCATCGGCATCGTTCCCGCCTCCGATACCGGCGCCGTCGAGATGGCCATGTGGTCGCTCCTGGGCGCGCGCGGCATCGACGCGCTGGCCTGGGAAAGCTTCGGCGAGGGCTGGGTGACCGACATCACCAAGCAGCTCAAGATCGAGGATACCCGCGTCTTCAAGGCGCCCTACGGCACGCTCCCCAATCTGGCCGAGGTGGATTGCGACCGCGACGTGGTGTTCACCTGGAACGGCACCACCGGCGGCGTCCGCGTCCCCAATGGCGACTGGATCAAGTCCGACCGCAAGGGCCTGACCATCTGCGACGCCACCAGCGCCGTGTTCGCCATGGACATGCCCTGGGACAAGCTGGATGTGGTCACCTGGTCCTGGCAGAAGGTGCTGGGCGGCGAAGGCGCCCACGGCATGCTGGTGCTCAGCCCCCGCGCCGTGGAGCGGCTGGAGACCTACAAGCCGTCCTGGCCGCTGCCCAAGATCTTCCGCATGACCAAGGGCGGCAAGCTGATCGACGGCATCTTCAAGGGCGAGACCATCAACACGCCGTCGATGATCGCCGTGGAAGACCAGATCGACGCCCTGAAGTGGGCCGAGTCCATCGGCGGCCTCAAGGCCCTGATCGCCCGCTCGGAAGCCAACCTCAAGGCCGTGCAGTCCTGGCTGGACAAGTCCGCCTGGGCCGCCAACCTGGCCGATGACGCCAAGGTGCGGTCCTGCACCTCCATCTGCATGATCGTCAAGGCGCCGTTCTTCGCCAAGCTGTCGGCCGACGACCAGGCGGCGGCGGCCAAGAAGATCGTCACCCTGCTCGACAAGGAAGGGGTGGCCTACGACATCGGCGCCTATCGCGACGCGCCCGCCGGCCTGCGGGTCTGGGGCGGCGCCACGGTGGAAACCGCCGATGTGGAAAGGCTCCTGCCCTGGCTGGACTGGGCCTTCGCCCAGGTCAAGGCCGAGTTCGAGCCCAAGGTCTCCTGACCCGATAATACCGTGAACCGGGCGCCGCTTTTTCCAAAAGGCGGCGCCCGAACTCCATGTGAGCCCTTTTCCACTCGAGGAACTCCAGATGCCCAAGGTTCTCATCAGCGACAAGTTGAGCCCCGCCGCCGTTCAGATCTTCAAGGATCGCGGCATTGAAACCGACGTGAAGACCGGCCTCGCCCCCGACGAGCTGAAGGCCATCATCGGCCAGTACGACGGTCTGGCCATCCGCTCCAACACCAAGGTCACCACCGAGATCCTGGCCGCCGCCACCAACCTCAAGGTTGTCGGCCGCGCCGGTATCGGCGTCGACAACGTGGACGTGCCCGCCGCCACCGGGCGCGGCATCGTGGTGATGAACACCCCCTTCGGCAATTCCATCACCACCGCCGAGCACGCCATCGCCATGATGTTCGCCCTGGCCCGCGAAATCCCCGAGGCCAATGCCAGCACCCACGCCGGCAAGTGGGAGAAGAACCGCTTCATGGGCGTCGAGCTGACCGGCAAGGTGCTGGGCATCGTCGGCTGCGGCAATATCGGCGCCATCGTCGCCGACCGCGCCCAGGGGCTGCGCATGCGGGTCATCGCCTATGATCCCTTCCTGTCCGTCGAGCGCGCCAAGGAGCTGAACGTCGAGAAGGTGGAGCTGGACGAGCTGTTCCCCCGCGCCGACTTCATCACGCTGCACACGCCCTTGACCGACGCCACCCGTAACATCATCGACGCCAAGGCCATGGCCAGGATGAAGAAGGGCGTGCGCATCATCAATTGCGCCCGTGGCGGCCTGGTGGTCGAGGAAGACCTGCTGGCGGCGCTCGAATCCGGCCAGGTGGCCGGCGCCGCGCTCGACGTGTTCAAGACCGAGCCGGCCAAGGAAAACGCCCTGTTCGGCAACCCCAAGGTGGTCTGCACCCCGCACCTGGGCGCGTCGACCTCGGAAGCGCAGGAGAACGTCGCCCTGCAGGTGGCCGAGCAGATGGCCGACTACCTGCTGACCGGCGCCGTGACCAACGCTCTCAACATCCCGTCGGTGTCGGCCGAGGACGCGCCCAAGCTGCGTCCCTACATGACGCTGGCCAACCAGATCGGCAGCTTCGCCGGCCAGTTGACCGAGACCGGCATCAAGGACGTCAAGATCGAGTATCTCGGCCATGTGGCCACGCTGAACACCAAGCCGCTGACCGCCATGGTCCTCGAAGGGCTGCTCAAGCCCATGAACGAGGCGGTTAACATGGTCAACGCCCCCGTGGTGGCCAAGGAGCGCAACATCAAGGTGTCCGAGGTCAAGTCGGAGAGCGAGGGCGACTACCACACCCTGGTCCGCCTGACCGTCACCACCGACAAGCGCGAGCGCTCGGTGGCCGGCACCCTGTTCGGCGGCGACAAGGCCCGCGTGGTGGAGATCAAGGGCATCTCCATCGAGGCCGAGCTGGGTAGTCACATGCTCTACGTCACCAACCAGGACAAGCCGGGCTTCATCGGCGCGCTCGGCACGCTGCTGGGCGCCAACGGCGTCAACATCGCCACCTTCCACCTCGGCCGGTCCGAGGCGGGCGGCGACGCCATCCTGCTGACCCAGGTGGACCAGCCGGTCTCCAACGAGCTGCTGGAGAAGGTCCGGGCCCTGCCGCAGGTGGTGCAGGCCAAGTTCCTGACCTTCGCCTGATCCCAGGCCCAGGGCATAAAGAGGAGCGGTGGTCCGCGGCCCGCCGCTCCTTTTTCCTGTCCGGCATGGAAACCTTTGCTGTTGGCCGCAATTATGTTTGCCCCTGGGGGCCAAACGCGATACATCGGCAGATGCCAGATAACCGGGCGAGCATCCTTCGGGCGCCCTTCCCTTGTTCCAGGTTGCGACATCACAGATGACCGAGTCCGCCAATCGGGCCCTGCTGCCCGCCGGCCTGCGCGACATGCTGCCCCCCGACGCGGAGTTCGAAGCTTCCGTCGTCCACAGTCTGATGAGTCACTTCGCCCGTCAGGGCTATGACCGGGTCAAGCCGCCGCTGATCGAGTTCGAGGAAAGCCTGCTGGATGGTGCCGGCGGCGGAACCTCGTCCCAGACCTTCCGGGTCATGGACCCCATGAGCCAGAAGATGATGGGTCTGCGCGCCGACATGACGCCGCAGGTGGCCCGCATCGCCGCGACCCGTCTGGGCGCCCAACCCCGGCCGCTGCGCCTGTCCTATGCCGGGCAGGTGCTGCGGGTGAAGGGCAGCCAATTGCGCCCCGAACGCCAGTTCGGCCAGGCCGGCATCGAGCTGATCGGCTCGGCCGACGCCACCGCCGACGCCGAGGTGCTGGTGATGACCGCCGAGGCCCTGGCCGACCTCGGGGTATCCGGCGTGTCCGCCGATCTGGCCCTGCCCACCCTGGTGCCGGCGGTATTCGCCGCCTTTGGCATCGGCGGCGAGGCGGCCGAGCGCTTGCGCGCCGCCCTCGACCACAAGGACACCGCCATGGTGGCCGCGCTGGGCGGAGCCGCCGCGCCGCTGCTGCAGGCGCTGATCGCCGCCGCCGGCCCGGCCGAGCGCGCCCTGTCCGCCCTGACCGCCATCGACCTGCCGCCCGCCGCCGCCGCCGAGCGCGAGCGCCTTGCCCGGGTGGTGGAACTGGCCGCCGCCGATCTGCCCAGCCTGACGCTGACCGTCGATCCGGTGGAGAACCGCGGTTTCGAGTATCATACCGGCCTCAGCTTCACCCTGTTCGCCCGCAATATCGGCGCCGAGCTGGGGCGCGGCGGGCGTTATCAGGGCGGAGGAGGCGAGCCGGCCACCGGCGCCACGCTGTTCATGGATTCGGTCCTGGCCGCCCTTCCCGGGCCGCGCCAGACCAAGCGGCTGTTCGTGCCGGCGGGGACGCCCCGGACCTGGGCCCAGGCGTTCCGCGCCCAGGGCTGGGTGACGGTGTCGGGGCTGGACCCCGCCGCCGATCCGCTGGTGGAAGCAAAACGTCAGGGCTGCGGGCATCGCCTCGGCCCCGACGGTATCGTTGACGTGGAATTAGGTTAGGGGACGAGTAATGGCGAACGTGGCTGTGGTCGGCGCCCAGTGGGGCGACGAGGGCAAGGGCAAGGTCGTCGATTGGCTGAGCGAGCGCGCCGACGTGGTGGTGCGTTTCCAGGGCGGCCATAACGCCGGCCATACCCTGGTCATCAACGGCGTGACCTACAAGCTGTCGCTCCTGCCGTCCGGCGTGGTGCGCGGCAAGCTTTCCATCATCGGCAACGGCGTGGTGATCGATCCCTGGGCCCTGCTGGCCGAGATCGAGCGTATCCGCGCCCAGGGTGTCGACGTCACTCCCGAGGTGCTGAAGATCGCCGAGAACGCCTGCCTGATCCTGCCGCTGCACGCCCATCTGGACAAGGCGCGGGAAGAGGCCAGCGGGTCCGCCAAGATCGGCACCACCGGCCGTGGCATCGGCCCGGCCTACGAGGATCGCGTGGGGCGCCGCGCCATCCGCGTCTGCGACCTGGCCGACCGGAAGGTGCTGGAAGCCAAGATCGAGACCCTGCTGCGGCACCACAACGCCCTGCTGCGCGGCCTGGGCGCCGCCGAGGTGGACGGCGCCGAACTGCTGGCCAAGCTGCTGGACGTCGCTCCCAAGATCCTGCCCTTCGCCGACGTGGTCTGGCAGCACCTGGACGAGGTTCGCCACACCCGCAAGCGGGTGCTGTTCGAGGGCGCCCAGGGCGCCATGCTCGACGTGGACCACGGCACCTACCCTTATGTCACCTCGTCCAACACCGTGTCGGGCAATGCCGGCACTGGCTCGGGCGTCGGTCCGGGGCAGGTGGGCTACGTGCTGGGCATCTGCAAGGCCTACACCACCCGGGTGGGCGAGGGGCCGTTCCCCACCGAGCTGTTCGACGAAATCGGCAAGAGCATCGGCGAGCGCGGCCACGAGTTCGGCACCGTCACCGGCCGCCCGCGCCGCTGCGGCTGGTTCGACGCCGTCATGGTGCGCCAGGCGGTCAAGGTGGGTGGCATCACCGGCATCGCGCTGACCAAGCTGGACGTGCTGGACGGTTTCGCCGAGCTGAAGATTTGCACCGGCTACAAGCTGGACGGCAAGGTGATCCAGCACTTCCCGGCCTCCATGACCGGACAGGCCGAGGTGGAGCCCATCTACGAGGTGATCCCCGGCTGGTCGGAAAGCACCCGTGGCGTACGTTCCTGGAAGGACCTGCCGGCCACCGCCATCAAGTACATCCGTCGCATCGAGGAACTGATCGAGGCGCCGGTGGCCCTGCTGTCCACCAGCCCCGAGCGCGAGGACAGCATCCTGGTGCACGATCCCTTCGCCACTTAATTTCGCAGGGACTTGATTGTAGGACGGCCTTTCCGCCTTTAGACTGAGAAACAGTCCGGCCCACCATGGGGCCGGCCCATGGAAGGGGCAAATGTCGGAAATCGACGAGGCCGAGGTCGATATCGATCCGGCCGAGGACGGTGATGGCGATGACGTCAAGGTGGAGGTGGTCAAGCAGACCGGCCCACCCGGGGTGCTGCGCGACCGCTACACCATCCGCTCCAACCAGCCCCTGCCCGAATTGTCGACGCCGTCGGCCGACGCCTTCGTCGCCGAGGATAAGCGCGATCCCAGCCGCGCCCTGTTCGGCCTGATCTGCAAGCCGGAGCTGCCGCCCCGCGTCAACGCCATGCGGGCGCTGAAGGGCGTATCCACGCCGGGCCTGATGCAATTGGTGGAGTGGGGGCCCATGAACTGGCCGCCGGCCGGCCGCCAGTGCATGACCGTGGTCTACGAGCGTCCGGGCGGCAACCGGGTGATGACCAATCCGCGCTCGGACGTGCCGCGCATCGACGAGTACCAGATCACCAAGCGGGTGATCGAGCCGCTGACCGCCGCGCTGAAGGAAATGGACTCGCGCGGTGTTCCCCACCGCTCCATCCGGCCGACCAACCTGTTCTACGCCGACAGCAACGGCGAGCGCCTGGCCTTTGGCGATTGCGTCTCCACTCCGCCGGCCTTCGACCAGCCGGTGCTGTTCGAGACCGTGGAATCGGGCATGTGCACCCCCATCGCCCGGGGCAGCGGCAATCATACCGAGGATTTCTATTCCCTGGGCGTCACCGTCGCCTTCCTGATCCTGGGGCGCAATCCGGTGGCGGGGCTTTCCGACGACGCCATCCTGGGCATGAAGATCCAGCAGGGCAGCTACAACATGCTGATCGGCGACGAGCGGCTGCCCCTGCCGATGATCGAGTTGCTGCGCGGCCTGCTGTGCGATGACGGCGACCAGCGCTGGGATGCCGAGGATCTGGACCTGTGGCTGTCGGGCCGGCGCATGTCGCCGCTGCAGCCCAGGGGCGAAAAGCGCGCGGCGCGCGGCTTTCCCTTCATGGGCAAGGAGTACTTCAACGGCCGTGAGCTGTCCCAGGCCATGGCCAAGAACTGGGACCAGGCCATCCCGCCGGTGGTCGAGGGCAAGCTGGAACTGTGGCTGCGCCGCGCCGTCGAGGACAAGGACAAGGCCAACGTGGTGGCCGAGGTGGTGCGCATGGCGCTCAACTCGACCACCGACAAGAAAAGCTCCACCGATCTGATGCTGTGCAAGGTCCTGATCCTGTTGGATCAGGCCGCCCCCATCCGCTACAAGGGCTTCAACGCCATGCCCGACGGCTTCGGCTCGGCCTTGGCGGCGGTGATGGCCAGCCGGGGCGACACGAGGCTGCTGACCGAGATCATCCTGCGCGAGGTGCCGCGCCTGTGGTTCGAGATGCGCGGCGAGTACCAGCCCGACAACTCGCTGATGGAATCCAATTTCAAGGAATTGCGCTCCTACCTGTCCCAGACCGGCATGGGATACGGGCTGGAGCGCTGCCTGTACGAACTGAACGATGCGCTTCCCTGCCAGAGCCTGTTGCTGGGCGAGGAATACGTGGTCGAGGTCAAGGAACTGCTGCCGGCGCTCAACGTCGCCGCCTCCAAGCGCGCCGACGGCAAGCAGATCCCCGTCGACCGCCACATCGCCGCCTTCCTCGGCGCCCGCATGCGCTCGGATATCGACCGCAACCTCACGGCGCTGAGCGATTCCAACCCGAGCGTCGCCATGATGGGGGCGCTCAATCTGTTCGCCGTGCTGCAATACCGCCTAGGACCGGAATCCCTGCCGGGGTTGGCGGCCTGGGTCGGCGTGATGATCGCTCCCATCGTCCAGGGTTTCCACGGCCGGGAAAAGCGCCGGGAGCTGGAAAAGGAAGTCCCTCGCATGGTGCGCAAGGGGTCGGTGGTGGAAATCTACAATCTGCTGGAAAACTCCGAGGAGCGGGTGCGGGACGAGCAGGAGTTCGCCTTCGCCCAGGCCCAGTACTCGGCGGCCGAGGAAGAGATCAAGCACATCATCACCGAGACCGAGGAGCGTTCCGTCGAGGCCGACAAGATCGGCCGCCAGACCGCGGCGGTGACCGGCATCATCGTCGCCATGATCACCGCTTCCATCGTGGTGATTTCGGCGGTTTTCTAGCGGGCTCGGCCTGATCCCGGGTACCTGCCGCATTGCCATCGGCGGGCGGTGATGCCATGCTTCGGCCCATGGCGAAGAAAATATCGGCAGTGGATCGGGCGCGGGCCGCGGCGGCGGCCAAGAAAGGCGGCAGCGCACCGGCGGGCATCAACCGGGGCGTGGTCCTGATGGTCCTGGCCGCCCTGGTGCCGTTTTCCCTGCCCACCGTGGTGCTGGTGGGGTTCGGCATGTTGCCCACCCTGGCGTCGTGGGCCACCGAGAAAGGGCCCAACAAGTATGCCTTCCTGTGCGTCGGCGGCCTCAATTTCGCCGGCGTGTTCCCCTATCTGTTCAGCCTGTGGTTCGGCGTCCATACCCTGGATGACGCCTTCCGCATGCTGACCGATCCCATCATGCTGATGACCGCCTATGGCTGTTCGGCCATCGGCTGGGGCATCTATGCCGGCATGCCGCCCATGGTGGCCAGCTATCTGGCCGCCAGCAGCCAGCGCCGCGTCAACAACCTCAAGGCGGCGCAAAAGAAGCTGATCGAGGATTGGGGCGACGAGGTCTCCAAGAAGGGCTGAGGCGGCGGCCCGGCCCGAGAGGATTCACCGCGAAGGCGCGAAGGATCACGAAGGGAGAAGGCTTTCCTTCTCTTGTCCTTCCTCTTCGTCGCGCCTTCGTGGTGAATTCGTCCGTTCCGCGCGGGAAACAACCCCCGACCATGGGCCGGGGGCTGTTTCTAAAGGGGCTTACGCCCGGTTCTGGGACTCGGCCTGGGCCGAGGCGGTCTTCACCGATTTCTGCAGCTTCTCGAAGGCGCGCACCTCGATCTGGCGCACACGCTCGCGCGAGATGCCGTAGCGCTGGGACAGGTCCTCCAAGGTGGCCGGGTCCTCGGTCAGGCGGCGCTGGATCAGGATGGCCCGTTCGCGGTCGTTCAACGCGGACAGGGCGCTGGTCAGCATCTGCCGGCGCTGGCCCAGTTCCTCGCGCTCGCCCAGTTCGGTTTCCTGGTCCTCGTGGTCGTCCACCAGCCAGTCCTGCCATTCCCCCTCGCCCTCGGCGCGCACCGGCGCGTTCAGCGAATGGTCGGGGCTGGACAGCCGCCGGTTCATGGTGATCACCTCGTCCTCGGTGACGTCCAGCTTGGTGGCGATCTTGGCCACGTTCTCGGCGGACATGTCGCCTTCCTCGATGGCCTGCATCTGGCCCTTGAGCTTGCGCAGGTTGAAGAACAGCTTCTTCTGGGCGGCGGTGGTGCCCATCTTGACCAGCGACCACGAGTGCAGGATGTATTCCTGGATGGCGGCGCGGATCCACCACATGGCGTAGGTGGCCAGCCGGAAACCCCGTTCGGGATCGAAGCGGCGCACCGCCTGCATCATGCCGACATTGCCTTCGCTGATCAGCTCGCCCAGGGGCAGGCCGTAGCCGCGATAGCCCATGGCGATCTTGGCCACCAGCCGCAGATGGCTGGTCACCAGCCGGTTGGCCGAACTCAGGTCGCCATGCTCGCGGAAGCGCTTGGCCAGGAGGTATTCCTCCTCGGGCGGCAGCATGGGGAACTTGCGGATGTCTTGCAGATAGCGCGTCAGATTGCCTTCGGGCGCGAGCGACAGACTGGAAGCGATTGCCGTCATGTCTCATCTCCTCTTACGGCGCGGAGGGTTTTCCCTCGTTTTCGGACCAACCCGTCAAGGGGGATCCGCCGTGCACCGGCTGATGAGACGATAATGTCATAGCTCCGAGCTCAAGTATAGGCGATTTTTATAGAACCTCTAAAATCTGGATCAATGCATTGATATCAGGTGGCATACAGCTTTCGAATCGGACATCATATCCTTTAGTAGGGTGGGAAAAACCAAGTAGGTAGGCGTGAAGGGCCTGGCGGGGGAAGGCGCCGAGGGCCTCCCGCGCCCCAGGTGGTAGGACCACCCGCTTGCTACTGCGAATGCGCCCATAGACGGGGTCGCCGATCAGGGGGTGGCCCTGATTGGTCATGTGGACGCGAATCTGGTGGGTGCGGCCGGTGGCCAGGCGGCATTCCACCAGGCTGACGGCGCCGCCGGCAAAACTTTTCAGCACCCGGTAGCGGGTGAGCGCCGGCTTGCCGCCGCCTTTGACCACCGCCATCTTCTTGCGGTCGTTGGGGTTGCGGCCGATATTGCCCTCGATCTCGCCCTGGCGGGGCGTCGGTGTGCCCCAGACCAGGGCCCAGTAGGCGCGCTCCAGGGTATGCTCGGCGAACTGGGCCGCCAGCCCGCGATGGGCGGCATCGGTCTTGGCGGCGACCAGCAGGCCGCTGGTATCCTTGTCGATGCGATGCACGATACCGGGGCGCCGGACGCCGCCGATGCCGGCCAGGGACTCGCCGCAATGGGCCAGCAGGGCGTTGACCAGGGTCTCGTCGGGATTGCCGGGGGCGGGGTGGACCACCATGCCGGCCGGCTTGTCGATGACGATGAGGTCTTCGTCCTCGTAGACCACATTCAGGGCGATGTCCTGGGCCTCGGGCTCGGCCGGGGCGTCGGGGGGCACCTCCACCACGAAACACTGGCCGGGTTTGACCCTCAGCGAGGCGTCGGATATGGTCGTCCCGTCCTGGCTGACCCGGCCGTCCTCGATCAGCGCCTTGATGCGGGTGCGCGAGAGTTCGGGCAGGCGGACCGCCAGCCAGCGGTCCAGCCGGGTGCCGGCCTCCTCGGCCTCGACGGTGGGCGGGGTCAGGCGTTGGGACACGGATACGTCCATCCACGAACAGGGATTGAAGCTGGGACCATGAGAGCGATCAAGGGATTGGTGGTGTTCCTGGGGGTGTTGCTGCTGGCCGGTCTCGGCCTCCTCGGCTATGGGCTTTACAGCAAAGCGCCGGTGAAGGGAACGCCCTCGGCGGCGTCGGTCGCCCCGGTGGCCGATTTCGGCCAGTTGGCGGTGCCGGTTCCCGCCGGTTCCCGGATCGAGCAGATGATGGTGGCCGGCGAACGGGTGGTGCTGCGCCTGTCCGGCGGTGGGCCCGAGCGCATCCTGGTGCTCGATCCCGGCCAGGGCAAGGTGGCGGGCGGTTTCGTCCTGACCCCCGAGCCGGCCATCCGCTAGGGGCGGGGAGGGGCGCCATGCTGGTCCTCTCGGCGCGGCAAATGGCCTCCATCGCCAGCGCCGCCGAGGCCGCCTGGCCGGCCGAGGGCTGCGGCCTGCTGATCGGCAGGGGGCGGCGGGTCGTCACCGTCACCCGAGTCATGGACGCCGACAATCTCCTCAAGGCCGAGGGCAACGACCGCTTCGAGCTGGACCCGGCGGTCCGCTTCGCCGCCGAGCGATCGGTGCGCGGCACCGGCGAGCGGGTGATCGGCCACTGGCATTCCCATCCCGACGGCAGCGCCAAGCCGTCCGCCACCGATCTTGCCCAAGCCTGGGAGCCCGATCTGATCTGGCTGATCATCGGAATCGCCGCCGATGGCGAGGGCCGCCCCCAGGCCGTCCAGATGCTGGCTCACCGCCTGGACCGCGAGGCGGGCAAGGTGATTCCGGTCCGCATGGAAACGGCGGAAAAAAGAGCTTGCCAGGGCGCCGTCTTTCCGACATAAAGCGGGCCTCGCGCCTCGACGTCCCCATCGTCTAGAGGCCTAGGACACCGCCCTCTCACGGCGGTAACCGGGGTTCGAATCCCCGTGGGGACGCCAATATTTTCAAGCGCTTAGCTTGGCCCTTAAGCGCATTTCCCACAGATTTCCCACAAAGTCGCCCGCGAACGAAGGCGGATTTCGGCGGCTGTCACCGTCCTTCGGAGTGGGAATAATCGGTGGTGGCCCATTGGCGACGATTTCCAAGGCTGCCGGAATTCGCCAGCCGACCGTATGAGGACGCGGAACAAGCTGTCGCATCCCTTCTCAAGGTGGTGAAGGATGATCTGCGCAAGGATGATGCCTGTGTCCACGGAGGCGGGGCCAAGCACGCCCCCCCCCAAAATAGCGTTGGGCCGAAAATGACGAAAATCCGAACGCGATCCGGATTCCGATTGAAAACAAGGATTTATAACAGAACGGGCCATTCGGGATGGTACTCTCCATCCCGAATGGCCCGCTATGCCCCCGAATGCCTATGCAGTGGGGATTTCCTCTGCCTTCCGGTGCGCGATTAGCCGCTCCAGTTCTGCCTCAAAGGCGGCTTTTTCAGTGCCAATGAGTTTTTCTGCCGCCTTGTGGTAATCATGAGCCGTGCTGGGAGAAATGCTATAATTGTCTTTGATCTCCTCGAAGGTGAGGCCCGCATGGTTCCTGGCAAATACAACTTGAGCGATCCGCCGTACTCGCTCTGATGCGACGGGTGGAGGGGGAGCTTGGTCATCCAGGACACGGAGAACGAAGCTATCCTTGGTAAAAGTCTTTTTTAGCTGAAAGGGCTTAGCATCGTCGCCATAGAGTCGTCGGGCAACCGGGAACTCCACCTGAATACGACCGTCTTCCTTGGCCTCGTCATCGGGGTAGCGAATGGCAATACTCAGATTTGCCAGCCGTTCCTTGGTGATGCTGCCCTGAAGGTCGCCATCGCGGTTTGTGTGGTCGATAGCCAACACCGCGATACGGTCATTCATCAGGTCCATGAACAAAGGACGGAGCGAGGTGATCACATTCACCCGGTTGTCGGTAAGGGACTGGATGTTGTCGAAGATCACAAGCTTCTTACCCTTCGCGGCCTTTTTGATGTGGTCCTGCCAGATAGGCTCAGCGATATCAATCACACCCTCAGGTTGACTGCGAGCGCAGATAATGTCGAAGGGAGCATGGCCTGGGGCGCGTCCCGCCCCAGCCATGACCATGCGAATTGATTGTGCAAGCTCATCTGGCAGATTTTCCCCGTCCACGAGGAGCACATCGCATGGTTCCGACGACTTCCACCGCGCGAGCGTGGAATTCCCCGTCGCGACGGCATCGGCGATGGACCAAGCCATCCACGACTTGCCCGACTTGGGCTCGCCGTACAGCCAGATCAGGTAACCTTCGCGGATGATCGGATCGAGTAGCATCCGGCGCAGGTCATTGCCGCCGAGCAGGGCTTGACCTGCTGAGGCGACGACAACGGAGGAGCCGCCCACCGCCGTGTCATTGGTGGGAGTTAGCAGAAGATCAATTCCAAGCTCTGCCGCTGTCTTTTCCAGAGTCTCGAACGACACGGGCGTGTCGTTGTAGTCTGAAATGAAGGATGCTGTGGCAACCCTTGCATTGAGCAGGGCATGATGGATTCTTCCGCTCCATGGGAGCGTTTCCACCCCCAGGACGACCACCACATTTCGGTCACGCAACGCCGCAAGATCGGCCAGGGCCAGATTTGCAAGACCATCGGGAACTGTGCTGTATATTCGCTCTCTGTCTGTCCCTGCCCAGGCCTGCGCCTCGGTCTCGACGAGGACCACAGGATCGCGAGGATAGCGGTGCAAAAAATGTAAATTGAACAATGGGTATGGGGCTTGCGGGAAAATCTCGGCCCACTGATTTGCATGCCCGCGACGATGGCGTTGCAGCGTCCGATATATGCGAACAAGATGCCCACCGGGTCTTGGGTATAAAAATGACTCCAGAAAAGGATGTCCGGAATTACTAAGGTATGAATATACGTCACAGCTTGATGGGTAGCACGGAGGTATTTGCGGCAATTGTTTGGAGTTGAGGGGATTTCGATCCTCAACCCATTGCATGGTGTATTTAGAATATTTCATTGGTTGTCGCCAGTCCTGCCTCTCCGGCTATAGCTTGAATTCCCTTAACATACGACGTGTCATGTACCTGGGCATAAAGTTCTACGAGGTTCTCGCCGTAGACCTCCGTCCTCAAGCAAGCCCACCCTCCTCGGTCTAGCGTCCGACCAATCTCCTTTACGTATTCTCGATTCAAGGCAACGATATAGAAGCCATCCCGGAATAGGCGGCCTTCCCTCTTGCCCCCGTCCAGGATTTTTTCCGCAACACGAGATACCTCGGTCAGGCAATAGCGATGCACGTTTGACCATAGATTCCGCTCGAAGATGGAGTTCGGTGGTTGGTAACACAGGGCAGGGCGCATGCGGGAGAGACGTATATATTCGTCCAGGATGCCTTCATGGAGACGGAAATGGCGGCCCATTACAGATTTCCCTGCTGGAGTTGCCAGAGGAACGCCGCGACATCCTGAGCCAAGAATATAGTGCGGCGGCCGCATTTTGTTTTTTGCAGCTTGCCGTCACGAATCAGCTCGAAAATTTTGGTCCGTTTTAGCGGGATCAGCGATAGAAGTTCATCGAAGTCGTAGATGGGTTTGGTCAGGCCATAGGTTTGGGGAGATGGCGCTTCTGGCGTCCTCGTCCAAGGTTGCGGCATCAAAGGCAATTGATCGTGATCAACGAAACGATTATTTGGGCAAAGTTCCATTACTTTTCTCCGTTTCTGTCTGTGGGTGGGAAACCCGAAATGGAGAATACAGGGGCACGGACACTGATGAAAAAGCGCATATCAGCATGAACTTTGCGCAGTTGCTGCCCGCCATGCACCGCGTCGAAGATGTCGTCGAGGTCCAGTGTGATCCGTTTGGGCACCTGGCGGAACGAGTCGCAGTAAATATCGACCATGGCCCGGCCCAGGCGCAGCGACGTCCGAACGCCGGGCAGATTTTCCAGCCGCGAGATGGTCGATTGTGAGCACGGTGCCCGGCCCTATTCCGGCAATTGGTCGAGCGTCATCTTGAGGCCGGTGGCGTCTTTGCCGTCCTCGTATCCGGCGGCGATCATCAGTAGGCGGAAGCGGATGATCTCGGGAGCAGATGCACCACCCGATCCGGGGCGCGCGGATCGTCCAGGCAAGTGGCCAGCCGATCCGCAACACCAAGCCGCGACTCGATCTCGCGCAGGGCCAGCACCCCGGCATCCGAGGACACTTCGCCGCCGTCGAACCGGGCCACGACGGCCCAGCCTTCAATGGGTGACAGCCACGGCAGCGGCAGAGTAGGCTCAATCATGGCGGGCGTGACCTCCGGAAATGGCGGGGATCGGCCTATACAACAAAATCCCATGCCAAATCAGCAGGTTAATCTACATCCGCCAACCCCGATGAATTTTCCGGGCTAGTGTTTTTGGTAGGGTTTGGGTAAATTTTCAGAATTACTCGCATAATGCTGAGGGTGGGTTATGCGCAGAGAAAAAATGGAAGAATTTTACAGAATAGTTGACGCTTCTTACGAGGAATTCGCGGCCATAATTGATCGCGCACTAGATGATGATCTTTCAAGTAACATTTTTAATATATCTAGCTACTTTGCAGATTGCAACGGCGACAAGGTGAAAAATGCAAGGACGGTGTTTGGATTAATGCTTTGCGCCAGAGTATTGGCGGACTTTATTGATCTCCAAATACCAGAATTAATTAAGAATTTTTCCGAAGGAACGGTATACGGAGACGGT
The DNA here is from genome assembly GCA_030824585.1 of Phaeospirillum sp. Taxonomy (GTDB): domain Bacteria; phylum Pseudomonadota; class Alphaproteobacteria; order Rhodospirillales; family Magnetospirillaceae; genus Phaeospirillum. Next base: position 26,241 of record JAVBXM010000008.1, read on the forward strand.
ACATGGAGGCATCTTCCACCAGAGATAAAGCGCAACATTCTTGAGCAATATCTTCGCACGATTGGTGATTGGAGAGATTACTTTGTGAATGATGGAGCCGGAAGTAAGTTCTCGGGCTTTTTTGAACTTGCAGAAGCGCTTCAGGCGCTTCGCCACGGAGAAACTCAGCTGCTGCTTGAAGCAAAAACCACAGGGAATCAAGGAGAATCTTATTCGCTCTGGAACTTAAGAAAAGATGCGGTAAGATACGTGATCTACAAAAATGAACGGCACCCTAAAAAAAGGGGAAAAGAAAAAGCCAGAGCTGATGTGGCTGAATTATTCGGAGTCAGCTCAAGAACTGTCCGCTCATGGGAGGAAAGACTCCCTAATTTTCTTGGTGAAAAGAATTATAAAATTTTCATAGAAAGCGTGAAGGATTTTACTTTAAATACAAGTTTTTTTGATAGACGCTTCACAAAAGAAGAGCTAGAAAAAGTATCAATCAAATACAAAATCCACCAACGCAACGGCTATCGTGGGTGAGAAAGTAAAATGATTGATGATTTTTAGACTCTAATCTCGTAGAAAGCATATTCCGACAAACTGATGCCCTGTGCTGTCCTGAATCTCCAAGTCGGAACCACCGCTGCGGCAGAGCGTCTGGTAAGGGCATCAACAAGTTGGCCCGAAGCCTTGGGGCAAGCCATCCCCTGACAGCAGTAGCCCAGATGCAACATGCCGTTTGCGCTGCGGGGAAGGATTGCCCCGGTCAATGCCGACACGAAGGCACCTCCCTGACGATGGCGGGCCAGATCTCGGTTCAACCGGATGAATGGGGCGCGCCGGGGATGTTGCGGATAGCAATGCAGCGCTGGTTTCCGGCATCGGCATCTCGCTACCGGGTACGTTGCTCGGACACCGGCACGCGGGGCAGCTTGACGATGCTGCATTCGATAGGAGCAATCAACTGTAAGTTGCTGAATGTTCAGGGATTTGAGGGCATTATTGGCCTTGCGGGTTCCCTCCAGCATCGGCTTGCTCCTGGGCGGGACTTGCGGTGTAGGGTCGCCATCTCACAGCGATGCGCATATCGGGGAGGTCATGTGACCTCCCCGATATGGCCTTATTATCGCATTGATTTCGGGTCTGCCAGGATGCTGGATGGGATCTCATTTTCCAGATTGCCGACAGGTAGGCCGACGCACTAGATGCTGATTGGTTTCTTCCCGCGCCGTTCCACGTCGATGCCGGCATCTTCGCCACGCTGTCCAACGTAATCGTGGACGATATCGCGTGTGTCTCCTTTGGTGAAGGCGATATACGCCGCCACCGCCGGAGAATGAAGTCGTGCCCCTGACCATACCTTCCCGAGATGCGGGATTTTCCGGCAGCACGATATCGGGAGTGCTGCCCGACTTTCCGGAGCGATACTGGACGGCCCCGGATGCATCAGTTTAACAAATCGAAACCATCTTCTTGCCGGTGCTGCACGAGAAGATGACCTTCTCCGTGCCAGAGCACAGCTTTTCCTTCACGACGCCTTGAGGCTTGGTCTCGACACTTCCAGCCAAGGCAAGGGGGGATTATCGCTGCCATGACAGCCGCGACAATAAGTGTCTTACGAATGGTGTACGGGCTCATTTTCGGACCCGTTCTGATCATCCCCCCTCCTGATCTGTGGCATCATCATCGCTCTCAGGCAGGAAATCTGCATTTTGGCATTCTCTTCGCCGCATCCCGCCAAAACTCCACCCACCCGTCATCGTGACTGGTACCGCCGACGTGGATCATCGCCGCGCAGCGGGTGTCGCCCATGGCGTGCAGATAGCTGGCGCTGACCAAGGGCGGCACCACCTTGTCACGATCCCCGACGTAGTGAAACTGCGGCAGCCCCACCAACTGTTGCGCCACATCCCTGGGATTGAGCGATCCCACCATGGGGCTGACATCGTGATAAAGGCTCAAGGCGTCATGATCCAGGTTGCCCGCCACGGTGCGTAGGCTCAGCACGTCGGCTCGACGGGCCGCGATCATTGTCGCCACCGCGCCACCACCCGAATACCCCACCAGATGGATGCGCTGCCCAGGCCGGATCAATGCGTCGATGGCGGCGGACATTGATCGAATAACGTCCTCGGCAAATCGCCGATCCGTCCAATATGTCACGTCACAAGCTGCGACTCGCACGTACTGGCACGGTCGGGCCAGATAAATGACGTTGGGTCCATGGTCTTCCGCCGCCAGCCGCAGCCCGACAGGATTGCGTGGCGTCGGGTCCAGGGATGGCTGAGAGCGGGAAATCCACGCCAGCCCATCGCCCTCGATGTAGATGACGACGGGGTTGCTCGGGTCGGAATTGCGGACATATGCCGCCAAGGTGAACGGCGGCGCGGTGACCGAGATCGCCCGCAGATCGGCACGCTGAGCAATCTCGTTCGCCGTCTGAAGGCGAGCTTCAGGACTGGCGCATCCCGTCATCACCAGTGCCAGCACCATGGCAAAGACCAACCGCATGCTTCCCCCCCAAACAAAAAGGGTCGCCCGAAGGCGACCCCATGCTGCACGAACCAATGCCGGATCAGAAGTCCAGACGCACCTGAAGCGTACCATTGTGCCCCACATAGCCGTCCTTGAGTTCGGCATCGTAATTGGCGGACACGCTGACCTGATCGGCGGTGGCGATGGTCAGGCCGGTGCCCAGCACGGCGCTGTCCTGTGCGGGCTTCACCCCGGTGTTGGTGAAGGCCGAGCCGCCGGCCGAGAACCGGGCGGTCTGGCTGGGGGCGTTGTCGCGGAATTCGTGGAACCACGTCGCCCGCAATTCGGGAACCAGACGGGAGGTCCCGTTGCTGAACGACTTTGCGGCCTTCACCCCCAGGCCGCCGCGCAGCGAAATGGCGGTCTGCTCCTCCACCGACAGATTGGCCCCCGGCGCCCCGGTTTCCTCGTAGGCCTCCTGCCGCAGCAGGCTGTAGGCCAATGAGGCATTGGGGGTGATCAGCGTGTTGGCGATCAGCAGCGGATAGCCGCCTGCCATCTGGGCAGTGTACTGGTTGCCGTAATAGCTGCCCTTGGCCTCGGTTCCCAGGAAGTTGATGGCGCGGGTGCTGTCGTAGTGGTGACGGCCATAGACCAGGGTGGCGTCCACATACCAGGGCGCGCCGGTGTAGTTGGCGTAGAGCGTGCCCTGATAGCTGTCGATGTCGGAGCCGCTACCCGAGGAACCGCCCTTGGCGTCCACCTTGGTGCGGGCATAGGAGAACGCCGCGCCGAGACGCAGCGGACCGGCGACCTGGACATCGCCGCCGACAGCCAGGCCGCCGGTGGTGGCGTCGAAGCCGTCCTGTCCCTTGCGGCTATCCTGGCTGCCGGTGAAGCCGAGCCCTTGCATCCACAGTCCCAGGCCGCGCAGGCTTTCACCGCTGGCGATACCCGTCACGCCGCCCGCCTGGGCGGTACGCACATTGGCGGCGCGGGTGGTGACGGTGTTGACGTTGGCGGTGGTGGCCGCCGTCGATCCCGAGGTGGTGGCGGCGGCGACGCTGGTGTTGGGCGCCAATTGCTTGACCGCCTTGTCCACTTCGGCCTGCGAGGACAGGTTGGAAATGATGTTCACAATCCGCTGCACGCCCGCATTGCTGGAAGAGGCGATGGAGGTCAGGGCGCTCGCTGCCCCTTGCGCTCCGGAACTGCTGACCAGCGAGGTCAGTTCCTTCTTGCTGGCGACCAGATAGACGTCGCTAATGTCCTGGCCCAGGCTGGCATCGTCGCCGCGCAGCACCGACCACGACACCAGGGCGCTGTTGGTCGCCGTCACGGTGCCCACGCTCGCCGTTCCGGTGCCGTCCACCAGGATGTAGCGGGCGCCGTTGGAAATGGTCAGCGCGTTGACCGTCGGCGTCACGGTGGTGCCATTGCCCAGCGTTGCCACGCCGGCCGCCGTGATATGGGTGATGTTGCTGGTATTGCCCGCACCCGAGGTGTTGCCGTCGCCGCCGATGGCGAGCTTGATCACGCTGCCGGAAGTGGTGGTGAACGCTCCGGTCGAACTGTTGGAACCGGCGGCCAGGGTAGTGGTGCCGCCGCCGTTGATGAGGTTCAGCGTACCGCCGTTCAGAACCAGATCGCCGTGCAGGGTGTCGCCCGACGAGCAGCCGTTGGCGCTGCACAGGCCCAGGGTTGCGCTGCTGTTCACCGTGGTGGTGCCGACATAATAGCTGCTGTTGTCCAGATCGACCGAGCCGCCGTTGAGGATGACGGCTTTCAGGCTTTTGCCATTCTGCCCCATGTCGGCATAGATGTTGGTGCTGCCGTCGAAGGCCACGGTGCCCTGCCCATTGGTGTTGGCGGTGACGGCGCCGTAGATGGTCTTGCCGCTACCCATGGTCAGGGTGTGGTCGCCGCCGAACGTCACCGGAATATTGATGGCGGTCGTGCCGATGGTGCCGTTGACGGTGGAGTTTCCGCCGACCGCCACCGCTGTACTGCCGCTCTGGCCGGTGACGTTGCCGGCGATGGTGCCGCCGTTGACATTGAGGGTATCGCCGCTGCCCAGCTTGACGTTGCCGCTGATGGTGCCGGTATTGGTGACGGTGATGTGGTTGGTGGCCGAGGTGTTGCCGGTCAGGTCGATGGCGCCGCCGCCGCTGCCGGCGGTGATGGTGCCGGCATTGGTGATGGTGCTGGCCCCACCGACATTGCCGACCACCATGATGGCGGTGCCACCAGCCCCCAAGGCTTCAATGGTGCTGCCCGCATTGTTCGTAACCTGAAAAGTCGGGGCAAAGGCCGGTTCGTCAGAGTGGCCGATCTGAATGGCGTTCCTACTTAGCCCCGTGATCCTGCTCGCCGTGGTGCCGTTGCCGTTCGTGACGGTGATGGCACCGTTTGTGGCAAGGGCAACGCCGTAACCACCCTGCAGCACCCCGTTCACGTTGTTGATGGTAACATCACCCGTGGCGTGGGAGAGGACGGCGGCAGAATCGCCGTTTGCCACCAGGATCTGCCCGGTCGATGTGGCCGATCCCTGATTAAGAACAAGGCCGCCAGCGGTTGCGGAACCACCATCAATCCCGATTCGGATGCCGGTGCTGGATGTGCCAAGCGCCTGGATGGTGGCGTTGCCTATGGTGCCATTGTTGATGGTCGTCACGCTCGATCCAGCGAGGTTGATGACCGCATTGGAGCTGTGGCCGTTCGCGATGATGCCCTGATTGTTGATCGTGCCGATATTGGTGCCGCCGGGGGCCGAATAAACAGCGACCCCCAGGGGGGCATCACTGCCTGCATCACGGTTCACGATACCCGCCCCGTGATTTACGGTCAGGGTACCGCCGTTTCCAACGATTTGGTTGACCGCCGTGGCGGGCGAGGTTGCCGAGTCGGCAACCGATTGATTGATGTCGCCCGTGCCGCCCGTCACATCGACGGTGCAGTCTTGGCCTGCCGCCATTGCTCCTGGGGTACAGATCGCATAAGCGGGAGCCGTAGCCAGCAGCGCAAGCGCCGACGATCCACCAAGCAGAATTTTTCTGAACATTTGCCCCATCTTCCTCTGTTTCTATGCGTGTGGGCGACCACCACCCACCCGAAAGCTACCGCCCCATCCCCCCCAGATTTCGGCGGGCCTTAGAGGTCTTTGGGCCTGCAACGCTCGCAATCGGCGGTTTTAATGCCGGGATGCTATCAGCAAACTCGCATAACAGAAAATATATTTTCTCGTCAGGCGACGTTGATGCTCCTCAGATTTCGATGTGAACGCTCAGCAACATTTCGGAACGGCGCTGCGACGCCTGCGCACCGACCGCGACCTGACCCAAGAGGAGGTCGCGTTTCGGGCCGGTATCTCAGTCCCCTATCTGCGGGGATTGGAGGCGGGGCGGTATAACCCCACGCTCAACGTGATTTTCGATCTTGGCAGGGCGCTGGATATTCATCCGTCAGCGCTATTGGAAGGCATCCCGAAGGACGCCCCCACCCGAGACCCTGACCGCAAACGGCCAGGACCGCCTGAGGGAACGGTGCGGAAATCCTAATGGTCAGGCGCAAATGTCTGTCCCAAGGATTGGCCCTTTGCGCACCATCGCTACCTGAGTTGTGAATACCCATACTCCCGCACCCGGTACGGGGCATTACCCTTGGTGTGGGTCTTCGCCAGATAGGATGCGCGGGACAACACATAGGCGCGAGAGTTGTCAAACTCCTGACTTTGTTCGTCAAATTCTTGGCCGGAAGCCTTGTCCCTCGGTCGGAGGAGCATGATGCCGTTGTAAGCCGCAATCCCGTTGTGGTCATGGTTGCAATGGTCAATCAGTCCCCTTGCACTGACACCAATGATGTTCCCCCAGAGCCGCTCGGCTGCGCTGAAAATCCTGTATGGGCTCGTCACTTCGTGTCCATCCACGAATACCATGAGGTGATAGTGTGGATTTTCCGATGTCTTCTGCTCCCGTGTCCATATGTACTGAACTTCAATGCCGTGGAAGCCTAAGCCTTCCCTTAGTCTCTTGGTCATATCCCCGATTTCTCTATTCAATCCGTCATGGGGGTAGTCAGCAGGAAACCTAACGTCTATCCGAACACAAAGAACTCTGGAAAATCGCTCAGTCATCCTATCGCAGGTATTTTCGATGACATCCATGATGTCTCGCCTTATTCTCCGATCAATCATTGGCTTAACTCCCTTGCTAGTTTTCATAGTATGAGGGAGGTTATCACCAGTAACTCTGAGCTCGTTTCTTGATGTTATTGATGGCTATTACAAATAACCCCTCACAGTCACAAGCGTCATGGGCGGCAAAAGTCGGCTGGAATCAGCAATCCAGCGCGATTTTTGGGCTATAAATGCGCGTTTTATCGCGTTTTGCGGATGTGCGGATGTCCGCGACTTAACTCTTCGACTCCCCCCAAAAAAAGACGGCCTGGGCTCTCCCCAAGCCGCCCCCTTACACGAGCGTTTGCTCCAACATGGAAAAGACCGCCCTCGGCAATTCGCCGATGGTCGCGATCACCCGGCTGCGACCGGGCAGCAGGGTGGTGATGTGAGAAGACTCGATGCCGAGGCCATAGACCTCGACGCCCTGGGCCGCTGCTGCTTTGATGGCGGCCCGAACATTGGCGGCGCCATCGGGGCTGCCATCGGTGATGATCAACACCATGCGGCGTTGTTCCGGCAGGATGGACAGTCGCTGCAGCACCCACCACAGGGCTTCGCCCATGGGAGTCATGCCCCTGGCTCCCACATCCTGGTATTGGCCCGGACGCTCCCCGTGTCGAAGCAGAGGAACCACCGTGCCGGGTTCGCCGCCGGGAAAGGCGGTGATCCCCACCGACACGCCAATCAGGGCCATGGCCTGGGCCACAGCGCGGCAGCACTGGTTGGCAAGGCCGATCCGTTCCCGCATGGAGCCGGAAGTGTCCAGCAGCACATGCAGAGCGGTGTTGATGGCGGGGCGAGCCTGATGGGTGGCGAATACCCGTGGATTTCCCACGGCCACACCATGGAGACGGCGGGTGTCGATTTTCCCGGCTCTGGCGGGTTTGTGCCTGACCATCCGGGATGATTGCACCAATCCATGCAGGCGTGCCCGCAGGCCCGCAATGGCATGGTCGATTGCGGCACGATCCTTGGCGTCGGTGGGCAGACGAGGTTTGTTTCCCACAATGGCGACGGTGAGGCGATTGATCTCCGTCGCGTTCCGCCCCAGAGATTTCCTCAGCACTTGCCCGAAATCGTCGGGGAGATCGTTTTCCCCGGCGGAAATCAGGCTTTGAATATCGGTACTGATCGCCAAATCCGGGGATGGATTTTGCCCAGGAGACGGAGCTGAATCCTTCAGGCAGCGGATGATCTGGCGGGCATAGTCCAGGCAGGCCAGGCTATCGGGACAGTGACCGCGCATCCGGTCCAGGACCACTTCCACATCCGGACGCAAGCCCGGCCACTGGCGGTCGATCACGGCAACGGCCTCCCGGCACCGGGTTGCCAATTCCGGCACGCTCCAGGAGCGAACCGTCAGCAGCAGCCAATCCAGAACCACGGCCACCCCCGAAGGGAGCGTTGACGCCCCCTCCAGGAACAGGTGGCGGATCAGCCAGGTAAAATTTTGTCGGCAGCCGGGATAATATGCCGCCAGCTTGGCTTCGACCCGCCAATCCTCGAAGATGTTCCAGATGTGCCGCTCCAGCGGGGTGGTGTCGGCCTGGGAAATGGCCCGGAACTCGGTGAAGCGGACATGCGCCGCCTCGTGGTCGATATAGCCGCGCACCAAACCCAGGAAGGCGGCATCGGCTTCAGCGGGAAGGCCGGGAAGGCGGATGACCTTGCCCGTCGTGTAGGCGTCGGTGCCGCCGATCTCGACGGCAACGCCATAAGCCCGCCCCAGGGCATCGGCCAGCAGGGGCAGGCTTTGCAGGATGGCTGAATTGTGCATGGGAGTTTGAAGCCCTTACCATAGGCCGAGGGAGTCCAGCGTGGAGGCGGGTTCCATCGGCAGATCAGAGGGAAGGTCGTCGTCGTTGAAATCGGGAAAGCGATCGGCGTCCATGTCCGGAGTCTGATCCGCAGCCGGCAGGGCCACCAGCCCGAGCAAGGCACCGTTGGGATTCTGGCCTTCGATGATCCGTTGACCGTGTTCGACCATGGCGGCGGGATCGCGGAGCAGGCAGACCAGCCCCTGAAGCCCCACCAAGGCGGTGCCGGTGATCGGCCCCTTATGGGGCACAGCCGCCAAGGCCGCGTCGATCACATCCACCAGGGGCGTCACCCGAGGCTCGACGAAGGACAGCCCGGCCAACTTGTGCCGCAGGTTTTTGATGGGAGACAGAGCCTTGGCCGTGACCTCGGCTTTCCCGGCGAAGCTCTTGTGCCACGCCTCATCGGCCACCTTGGCGACTTCCCCGAACAGCGAACCGCCGAGGGCATTGACCGCCTCGGTCAGAGTCTGCCCGGCCTGGCCTTTGGGTGGCACGACCTTGAACATCTGCCATGCGAAGCCCAGCCGTGCCCGCACGGTGTCGATACCCACCAGCGAGTGGGCGATCAGCGATTCCCAGCCGGGATTGTTGCCGACCCATTCCTGGATGGCCTGATCGTAGCGGGCGAGGAAGGAGTCCTTGGCGGCGGCGAAATCGGTTGCGATGACTTTCAGTCCCTCGCTCACCGGCTTGACGGCGTTTTCGGGAATCGCCCAACCGCCGAGGAACCGCATGCCGTGGCGGTCCAACAGCGCAATGGCGCGGGCCTTGAGGGTGGAGAACACCCGCAAATCCTCGGGATTGCAGACCTTCTTGCTCCCCAGCGAGGCCAGTTTTTCCGGGGGCAAATCCAGGGTGCCGAAATCGGCGGGGGTCAGTTTCTTCCTGGCGGACCAGATATTGACATCCAGCCGCAGGGCGATGAGCTGCTTCAAAACGGTGATGTCGGTGGAGATGGCATTGGTCATGGCATTTTTCCTTTAGCAGGGTGCGGAAAAACTCCGCTTCGCGGTCGGGCGACTGCCCGAACCCGTTCGGAGGCGCAGCCTCCGAGCCTCCAGTTTGTTTAAAATCAATAATTTAAAAGCTGGAGGGTTGGGGAGGCTGCGCCTCCCGATTGGGGGATCGGGGGCAAAAGCCCCCGAATTTTGAGTTTTTCCGCAGCTTGTTACGAAGCGGAGGGAAACAGCCGCTGCCCCAGCTCGTGGAGCAAAGCGCGGGTGGGCGGAGAGGCGCGAAACCCCAGCGCCCGGTCGAGGGCATAGGTCACGGGCTGGATGCCCGCGCGGGCCAAGGGCTGGAACCGCTGGGTCAGATCGGCCCAGCGGATCAAGGTGCGGGTGGAAAAGGTGACTTCGATGCTTTGGTGCCGGCCGTCGCTGTCGCCGATGAACAGGCGGCGAACCTCGTTGGCGAATTCGACCATGGTGGAACGCAGATCGGCAGGCAGAGCCGGAGCCCGGCGTTCGAGAATCTGGAGTTCCGCCGTGGAGTCTGGGTAGGCCACCTCGCACAGCCAGAACCGATCCATGAAGGCGAGGTTCTGGCGAAGCGTGCCCTGGTAAAGCCCGGTCCCATCGGACCCGCCATTGGTGTTGGCGGTGGCGACGAAGCGGAACATCGGATGGGGCGGAATCACCTCGCCGCCGTTTTCCGGGATGCAGAGCGGCGCACCATCCAACACCCCGTTGAGCCCGGCTGCGGTGGCCGGGTCCAACAGGTCGATCTCGTTGAGCAGAAACAGCCCGCCGTGCTTCATCGCCAGGGCCAGCGGCCCGTGCTCGAAGCGCATGGAGCCGTTGTCCACGGTCAGGTGCCCGGCCAGGTCCGGGAACTCCAGCCGTCCGTGGCCGGTGACATCGAACACCGGGTAATTCAGCCGCGCCGCCACTTGGCGGACCAAGCTGGTCTTGCCGCTGCCGGTGGGACCGAAGAGGTAGAGGGGATCGCTCCCGCTCATGAACCACACCACCAAATCCCGCATGATCGCGGGGAACAGGTAGTCGGGATCAACGGCGGGAGTGTGCCGGCAGGGAGAAGCGTAGCCCTTGATTTTGCGGCCCGAAGGCTGGCCGCTGAACAAGGCTCCGGCATCGAAATCGGCAGCCGAAAGGCTGCCGATCTCCGCGAGGGGATCGGTCATGGAATACTCCATTGAGAAGATGTGGAAATGGGGCAAACCATTGCCCCTCTTGGCATTACCGTCCGGCCTGCCTAAAATGACCCCGACCAATGCACCCGAGGGATTCATGGGATCGGCATTGAACGCCAAAGGCGTCGGCACAGCCAACGCCGAAACGGTTAATGATCGTGCCAAGCTGCTGATGCACCGCTTGATCGCGCGTCGCATCCGCTCGCGCCCAGACCTCATCGAATCTGCGAAGATACGGATTGCCCAGAAACGGCAGGCCGGGCCGTTGTTCGATTACATTCCGGAGTGGGAAAGCTTGCTGTCCCAGGACGCCGAAACCCTGTGCCGCTCCATTACCAGCCGGGGAGAAGCGATGGTGCGCTTGCGCCTTAGCTCTCCTCTGGTCGATGTCGTGGACTTCCGCGATCCTCAACTGCGTCGGCGTATCTGGCGCAAGGCCAAGCAGGGTTTGCGCTGACATGTCGGGGCAGAGGACGGCTGATGATCTTTACCGGGCGGTCCGGGCGCTATCGTACCATTTCAAAACGGATACCGTGATCGTGGTCGGCAGCCAGGCGGTTCTTGTCGGCTGGCCCGAGGCCCCGGCGCTTCTTCGGATGTCCGAGGAAATCGACGCCTATCCGAACAATTACCGTGACTGGGAGCGTGACCATCCCGGCGAAGAAGCGTCCGAGGAGATCAACGCCCTCTTCGGGTGGGGATCGCAGTTTCACGACACCCATGGCTTTTATATCGACGGCGTGAACGACGGGACGGCCAAGCTGCCGGAAGGGTGGATTTACCGCGCCGTGCGTGTCCAGGTCCGGGATGGGGACCATACCGTTTTCGCCGTGGCTCCCTGTCCCGAGGACCTGACCGTCTCCAAGCTGTTCCGTATGGCGGAAAAGGACGAGGCGTATATCCGGGCTTGGCATGAAATCCGCCCCTTGGATGTCGAGACGGTTCTTTACCGCTTCCTCTCCATGTCCCCCGACCCGGCGATTGAAGCGCGGGCTGTCCGGTTTCTAAAAACCATTCCAACCTGACCGCTACAGCGTGATGCCGTTGCTGCGGGCCAGTACGGATATGATGGTCTGGGCCATTGTCGTCACCACCAGCCGCTGAAGATGCTGCCGATCTTACCGGCAACCCAATCGACCGCTTTGGCAAGCGCCGTTCCGGCGACCTCGACGATCACGTCGAGAATCCCCTTTTCCGCATCCCTCTTTGCTTTTTTCGAACGGTATTCCTTCTGTACCTCGCGCAACACGCCGACCCGCTTTTCGGCAGGCAGGGCGTGAACGATGCCGTCCACCAGTTCCACCAGACCGTATTTCTCTGCGGCGGAAGCGGCCAGAACCTGACCGGGAGGCAGGCCGAAGAACCCCGCCACCACGCGGCATTTTTCCTCGATATTGGCCGCTTGGCGGGAGCCGGGTTGATGCGCCTTTTCGTCCCATTCCCGGAACGGTTCGATCTTGTCCACTTGGCTGAGGACCACGAAGAAGGGCTTGCCCACATCCAGATACGGCCTGACCAGCCGTTTGAAGAAATCCTGGTCCACGGCCAGGGCGCGATCATCGGCCTTGACGATCCACAGCACCAGATCGAGCTTGGGCAGCCATTGCCGATAGAGCGCGTCATATTCGGCGTCACGATCTTCGCTCTCACCCACGCCGGGAACGTCGAGCAGGGTCATGCCCCTGCCCACAAGGTTGAGCCTGACCTGTTGGGGCGTGCGGGTGCAGGCGGCAATGTCGCTGATCGGGCATATGTCCCTGCCGAACAGGGCATTGCACAGGCTGGACTTGCCCGCCCCGGTCTTGCCGAAGACCCCGACCATCGGTTCGTACTGGATGATGTCGTTGAGCCGCGACGATATTTGGGTCCGGTATTCCGCAGGGATGTCGATGCCCTGGCGAGCCAGGGCATCGAGGAAGGATTCCACATTGTTCACGTCGATCATGGTCGTTCCTGTCTTATGTGAGGGGGGAGTTCGCCCATTTCGGGCGAGGACAGAATCCCTCCTGTCATCATCGTTCCCTCCAAAAGTGAGACGCCCTGCATCCGTCAGGAAGGCAGGGCGTCGGTTGCTATCGGAGAGGTAATATGTGTCTGAAATTATTTGGAATATTTTGGAAATAACTACCGAACACATCCTAACGCCGACGGGCGCCAGTTGGAGATTTGATGTCGGCTTTGCGCCCTTGGCGGCTGCTCTGAGGGTTGGCGTCAGTCCCCGGCAGCGGACACTGCAATTTAATGCACTGTCACCATAATTTCCAAGGTGATCGCCCCGCCCGCGACTGGGCTGTACCCGGTCGGCGTGGCCATCACCGCCGCCGACAATGGCACCGCCATGGTGCGGGTGCGTTTGGACGGTGTGGCTACCGCTGCCGAGTAAGCGACCCAGCTCCCCAATCGAAATCCAGATCAAAGACGAGATAGTCGTCATCCTCATCCGTTCCGCCGGTCTCGAAACGGGCTGCCTGGATCGTGTGCCCCCGGGTCAGCTCGTTATCGAACATATTCGGATGGTCTCCGAAGGCATGACGCTTGAATTCATCGAGCTGCAGACGCCCGGCCAGATACTCCTGGACCAACCGTGACGAAATTTTGATGGTCATCTGCCCTCCCCCCGTCGTAACAACCGTAGCAAGGTACCATCCACGTTTCTCGGGGCCAAAGGCGCCTTGACGGTGAAGGTCTCTGGCCTGGTACCCCTCAAACCGCGGCGGTGGCAACTGAGCGGCGAGGGCCGTCAGCCGTTCATATTCGCCCGTCGGCACGCTCTCCCTCCGATCGAAGCAACTCACCTTCCAGAAGATGCGGGATTCAGGGACGAGCCACATCTGCCGCTCCCGGTACGGCGAAAACACGCAAACCACGTCGATGCTGCTGTGCTTGCGCAGCCAGTGGCGGATAATTTCTTCCCCGCCGACCTCCTGGCCGGCTGAACTGATGGGACGCATTCGGCGCAGCAGGTCGCAGCCAGCATCCACCAGGAAAACGCATTTCAGCGTACCGGCTCCCGCATCTCGGACCTGGCTGGCCTTCTGCTTCAGTGCCTTGTAAATCGGGTTGTCTTCAAGATCGTATGCGACAGGCGGCATACGGCAGAAGACTCGAAAATGCGGGGATGGCGCGTCCCGACGGCTCACGACGACATCAGTCTTTCCCTCGACGATGCGGATGGACTCTGCGCCCGCCCCACCATTCGGTGCAAACCACCAATCAATGGCCTTCTGTACTGCCGGGGTCAGTTTGAAGCCCGGATCAACGCATCGCTCACGATGAAACCGTCGGTCCCAGTAACTTCGCTCCATGAACTCGAAGTACAGCCGCCGTCCAGCCCCCTTGCTCACCCGATCCGCATAATTCGCAATGATGTTTGCCGTCCGGTCCATGGCCTCCTTGCCGGAGAAGCTGTCATCGGACAGGGCGCGAACCTCGACAATAGCGGGGGCCGATGCAAAGAGGTTTTCCGAAAAGGCATCAGGGCGACGCGCAGTGCTGGACAGATCCGGTTCGACGGTCACATCGGCAACGCGCGAAACAGCCCAGAGCATTGCCAGTTCGGCCTCTGCACCGAGAGCTGCGTCGGTGTTCCTGTTCTCCAGACGCCCCAACAGGTCATGGACCTTGCGCGCATCAAGTGATGCGGACAGGTCGTCAAGCATGGATCGTAGTCGGCGTCGGGCAAAAATCGGCATGCCGTGATGATGCCACAGTTTTCTGCACGCGGCACGCGCAGGCAGGGGTTACGGTGACAGTGCACTCAATTCAAAGTCTGCTTTACCGCTCCCGTCTCCGAAACCGGACTGTCCCCTCCCGGCCCACAGTTTCCGTTCCGCTTCGCGCCCATGTTAGACATTCGGTGAGACTCGACCGTTGCTTGATAGCGGACTGGCCGCTGCCGAATATGACCGCGATTGAGTGGAAAATGCTCTAGCGCTATTGAGAGTGTCGCGGCTTGCTTGTAGCATCAACGCGTGCGGCCGGGCGCATTGCGGCACATTGCATTGACTAAACACCGGGGGGGGGCATCTTGGACTTTGATGACATCGACTTCTCTGGAGAGGTCGCTCGACCGACCAACCCCATCGAAATTTTCGAAGCTCTGCCAAGGTTGCCGGACACGCCAAATGACCTATGGCGAGGCCAAGCGCGAGCGCTAGAGGAGTGGCATTCGGCGCGCGCTAAGCGCGACGTCCTGGTGTCTCTAAACACCGGTGCGGGAAAGACGCTCGTTGGATTGCTAATCGCACAAAGCCTGGTTCATGAGGGCATTGAGAACGTCGTTTATGCCTGCGCGACGATAGACTTGGTGGAGCAGACAAAGAGAGAAGCAGAGCGTATTGGGATCTCCTGCACCACCCGTGTTCGACAAGGGTTTGACAATGACCTATTCGAGACCGGAAGGGCGTTCTGCATTACAACTTATCAGGCGCTATTTAATGGCCATAGTGCTATTGTTAGTCGATATTTCCCTGGAGCGGTCATCCTGGATGACGCGCACGTTGCTGAGTCGGTTATGCGAAGTGCGTACACCTTGCGTCTCCAAGGTGAGCAGACTGCAGCACTTCAGAAGGCTATTGTAGAACTCTTTGAGCCCGACTTTGCGGCACTCGAAAAGCGGGGCGAATTTCAGGATGCCGTGGCTGGCCGGTACGGCAAGATAGTCCTTGCCCCTGCGCGCTCAGTCCGAGAACGCAGCGCTCGACTGCGAGCTCTTCTCGAAGAACATGGTGTGCAAGACGGGGATTTGTCCTATCCCTTCGCACACCTTCGGGACAAAATAGACAGGTGCGCGGTTCTTTTTGGCTACGGCTGTGTAGAAGTAACGCCACCATTCCTTCCCGCGCTGGCCCATCCGATTTTTGAGCGGAAAATCAGGCGTATCTACCTCTCTGCGACTTTAAAATATAAGGCGGACTTGGCTCGAGCGTTTGGTCGGTTGCCTCAACATACGGTGGAGCCAGACAGTGACGCAGGTAATGGCGAGCGTTTAATATTGCAGTCGCGGTTGCTGGACGCTTCGAAGAAGGAAAAGAAGTTCGGCAAGGAGTTAATTAAGCAACTGGCAACCACGCGGAAGGTGGTAGTGGCCGTTCCGACTTATACTGACGCAGAGGAATGGGCTGAAGTAGGAAATCCGCCAACTCCTGACCAATTCTCGGCAGAGCTTGAGAAATTCCGCAAGGATCCAGCTGGTTCATTCATTCTCGTTAACCGCGTGGACGGCATCGATCTGCCCCACGACACCTGCCGCATCATGATAGCAGAGGGGTTACCAAAGGGCGGTTCGCTCCTAGAGCGCTTCCAGTGGGAATTTTTGCGCATGCGGCACTTCCAAGCGGCACGCATAGCCAATCGGGTCGTCCAGCTCTTTGGTCGCATCAACCGCGGTCGTAGCGACTTCGGTACGGTCTTAGTCAGCGGCGAAGAGTTTAATTCGTGGCTAGCGACCGAGCGAAATTTGGCGCTGCTTCCTGATCTCCTGCGCAAGCAGATCCAGCTTGGCGCAATAGTGCAGGAGCGGATGGAGATTAAGAATGACGCTAAAGTCACCGATATAGTCGATCGGGTAATTAACCGGGATAAGGGTTGGCTTGATCTGTACGCTCGCTTCTTCGGGCAGGTTAAAGTAGCTGAACGACATGTGGAGCGCACGGAGATCGCGGAGAATGGTCTCGCAAATGCTGCGTTGGCCGAGGCGGAGTTCGCCCAATTGTGTTGGGACGGGGATTGGGGCGCGGCAAGGAACGTGTTTGAGGAAACTATTGAGAGTACTGTGCAGGCTGATGAGTACTTGGCGGGGTGGCACGAATTTTGGCTTGCGGCATGTCATGATCAAGAGGGGGACCCTGAAGGAGCTCTTGTCGCCTACCGTAAGGCCCGACATAGACTTGGTTCTAATTTGTATATACCGCGAGGAGGAATAGGAGGGCAGGATGAGAATGCCGTAGCTCTGACGCCTTTTGCGCAAGCTTTGGACAGAGTTGTTTCTCTTACCGCCCATAAGCAGTTTGAGAAGGTTTTCGAGAAACTGCGCGCTGCAATGACCCACTTGGATGGGGGTACGCCAGGCCAAATGGAGGCTGCTTACCGAGCTCTTGGCGAAGCTCTTGGCTTCATATCTACGCGTCCTGATAACGACGCCGGAACTGGTCCAGATGTACTTTGGGATTCCCCGGATAATCAATGTTGTCTTGCTATTGAGCTTAAAACGGATAAGAAAACACCCGCCCGGTACACAAAGGACGACATCGGGCAAGGGCACAACCACCTAGAATGGGTAGCCGCCAACTTTCCTGATAGGAAATGCTTGGGGCTCATTTACGTTGGGCCGGAGGGCGTATGCACCGAAGAGGCCAGCCCTTCGAAAATGATGTTTCAGGGGACGCCCAGCAACGCCGTTGTCGTCCGGGATCGCCTTTTTGCCTTGATTTCTGACCTCCGGAAACTGCTTCCGCTCGAGCGCCCCAATGCCATGAAGGAGGCTGCTTCACTAAACCAATGGTCTCTAGCTGCGCTCGTCAGCGAACTGGGCCCGCATGACCTAAAAAATGGCGCATGAGACGCTCTGTATTCGGTTGGGAACCCCTGAGCGACACCACTCAGGGGCCTCCAGATGTTTGATCAAAGGGCCGGCGCGGCTCCAGGAATGCATTAGATGACCATTCTCCCGTCGATTTTCGCCGCCTTTCTCGAGCCGATTAAGCTCGTCTACGTGGGGGCATGTACAGACCTTGGCACTGATCCCACTGAGATTGGGTTAGCAGTGGAGGATCTGTCCTTCAACAAGGGGGGGTACGAAGGCGAGTTTGCGGCTGTCGAACAACCACCGCAGGTGCGAATTACGTGGAACGGGCTCGCGAGCCTCTGGGCTTTCAGCCAGGCGGCTGCTCGAGTAGCGCGAGCGATGTTCGAGGCGCAGCGAGCTGCCGATCCAGAAGGACCTCCGCCCGAGTTGCCAATCGAAGGCGATCTGAAGATGGGTGTTGACATGTTTGAACTGTCAGTTCGTCTCGCTCGGCATCGTTTCGATTCTTGGGTTGATTGGGCGCCTAAGCCCGACGCCCTGGCAAAAAGTGGCGGAGACGCTGAAGGCAACCAGCTATTCCTCGGGGCGCTGGGTTGGATAATCCGCCATGAGCTCGCCCACCACGTACTCAGGCATCATGCGCGCCGATCGATTATTCCGGACGAAAATAAAGCACAGGAACTCGAAGCTGACGACCAGGCCACCCGCCAGATGAAAGGGAGCTATAAGGCTGATCAAGGACGGGCATACGGCGTCAGGCCCTCTCCGAATGAGATGGAACTCGAACGCCGTGCTCTGGCGATGTTTGTCGGGATGATTTGGGTGGTGCAGTTCGAACTCGGACCGCATGGCGAGAGCGCAACGCACCCCGATTCTGCCCGACGACTGCGTGGATTAGTTGATAGTCTCGCCCTTTCTCCGGACAGCTTCGCGGCCGAGATCCTCTCATACCTCGTCAAGGTTCTGATCGACCCTGAAGGCGATTGGCCCGCGGACACAGAGGAAGCAACATCGGGCGACGCAGCGATTAACGCAATGGTCATGATAACCCGCCACATTAACGCGCAAACGTGGTGATGCAGCAGCAGTTGGATCAACGTTTTTTCGGAAGCGGTTCTTACCGACTGGGAAACAGCCCCACGCCAGATCCGCGGGGTGATTGTGGATGGCACTGCGGGACGGCATTAACAATGCCACGCTGATTTTCTGTCAGTGAGAAGGCTACTGACCTGCATTGGGAAAATTCCTCCAGTTTGAAGTAGAGTCCGGCCCCTCAGAGGACGGACGACATGAAGCGCAGCAGGTTTATCTAATTCAAAAGCGGACCGCACATATTGCGTCGCCCCCGGCGACATGCGTCTATGTTCGTTCGTCGGACTGTGTAGAAGTAAGCACCATGGGGATGTTCGAAGATACCGGAATTTGGACCCGTTCGATGGATAGGGGAACCGCGCGGGATGACGCTGCGAGGGAGAGACTCCGAGTCGCGTACCGCACCTTTTGGGATAACGCGGTTGTTTTATCGCGCGAAATTCAGCGCGATATTTCGAATCTCACGCTCCACGACGAAGCCCATTTCGAGGCCCTTTGGAGCAGAGCTGACCAGATTGCGGGACCTAGCCTGTCGCTCACTCCACTTGAGGCGTTTGTGCTGGGAGGAGCGATCCTGCTGCACGACAACGCCAACTCGCTCGCGGCGTTCGAGGGCGGGCTGGAAGCGCTGAAGGTTACGCCAGAATGGCGAGATGCGGCGGCCGAATGGCTCGAGCGGGCA
The DNA here is from genome assembly GCA_030824585.1 of Phaeospirillum sp. Classification (GTDB taxonomy): domain Bacteria; phylum Pseudomonadota; class Alphaproteobacteria; order Rhodospirillales; family Magnetospirillaceae; genus Phaeospirillum. The sequence continues at coordinate 45,150 of JAVBXM010000008.1, forward strand.
GTTGACGAGGCCAAACCTCCGGCGGTTCCGCCGGAGGCAGTCCCACAGGTGTTGTTTGATGTACTACGTGGCTTGCATGCTGAGAGGGCGCGCACGCTTGCCAGTATGACCGTCAACGCAGGTGGAAAGACATTTCACCTCCTGCCCGATGACCAATTGAGAATCCATCTGGGCGATCTCATCGGTGAAATCGCGGCCAGTCACCATTGGGATATTTCGACCCTCCCGGACCGCCTCCCACCGCTTGTAGGAACCTTAGCTGGAATGCCGGCAATGTGGACGATCCGTCCCGTGCTTCTCGCATGCCTGCTTCGCTGTGCGGACGCCGTTCAACTCGACCAACAGCGCGCTCCCGACTTTTTGTATGCGATGCTGCGGCTGAGGGGCGTGTCCGAACTGCACTGGCGTGCGCAGAACAGGCTGGCGACGCCGGTTGTGGCGCCAGACGACCCCTCGGCCCTGATCTTCAGCTCAACGATGCCCTTTAGAGCGGATGATGCGGAAGCATGGTGGGTTGCCCATGACGCCATTCAGGTTGCAAACCGCGAGCTTCAGGCCTCGAACTCTCTTTTGCGAGACCTCCGACTGCCCCCTTTCGCGGTGAACAGGGTGGAAGGTGCGCGCTCCCCCGCGGCTCTCGCGCAGCACATGCGCGTTGTCGGCTGGAGGCCGGTCCAAGCTGAGGTGAAGATCACGCAAGTCGACAAAGTTGTGGAGATGTTTGGCGGCGCCGAGCTGTACGGGCAGGATCTTTCGGCTGCCCTACGTGAACTCATTCAAAACGCCGCTGATGCCATCCGCTTCAGACGTGAACTAGAGCCACCGACTGCCGATTACAATGGGAGCATTATCCTTCGAATGGGACCTTGCTCTGGCCAAGGTGGGGATGTCTGGCTGGAGGTAGAGGACGACGGCTTGGGCATGTCCGAGGCGGTGCTCACGGGACCACTAATCGACTTCGGCTCAAGTTACGTCTCATCAGCCCTTGTGAAATCCGAGCGCCCAGGGCTGCTGTCCAAGGGACGGAAAAGGATCGGAAAATTCGGCATTGGCTTCTTCTCGAGCTTCATGCTCGGGGACGAGGTGATCGTTACGTCCCGACCATTCGATGCCGGATTTGACCAAATACGCACTCTTCATTTCCGCCAAGGTATAGGCCATCGTCCTCTGCTGCTTGACGATCGTCCGTCTGATCTTGGGTGCAACACCTCGACGCGCGTACGACTTCGGTTGACGCCGGAACGATGCGAAGAGTTACTGAGGATGCCGGGAGGTTTTGGGGAGAAATTACCGCTTACCCTAACTGACCTAGTGGGAATGCTCTGCCCGATGCTGGATGCCGACATCTATGTCGAAGTCGGGGGCATGCGGCGTATGGTCCACTCCCGCCGCTGGATGGACGAGGATCGCCTCTCATGGCTTCGGCGGATCACTGGGGCCGATGCCCGCAACGAAACGCATCTCGACGAAAATCTCATTGCGGCCGCTCCTCTCCTTACTTTTCTCGATCCGAACGATCCGAACGCTGGCCTTGCCTGCATTACGGGATCACCCGGTGCGGGTGTTATAGCGGTGGGGACTTTGAGGGCGAGTATGGTCTTCAATCGCTTCTCGGATGACTTCGTTGGAGCGATAGACCACCTGCCGGACAACCCGCGGCGTAGTCACGGAAAGCCAAGATTGGATGCGCATCTGGCAGAATGGGCCTCGGATCAGGCCCTCCGTAACCACGATATAGGTACTCCCGTCCCCCGCCGCATTTACGCTGCCGAGCGCGTTGCTCAATTCGGCGGCGACGCAACACCGATCGCGATGGTCCGGCTGAACCGTGAGTGGGTCGATCTCCAAACAGTACTCGACCAGCTAGCTGCGTCAGGACCGATCTATGCGCCATTGAAGCTTTCCGGCCATGAAAAACGATTGATGATGACCGTCGTGCGCGAGCGACACACTGGATTCCTCGACAACTATCTTCCCGGTGAATTGGAATATTTGATCCCAACGATTGAGACGAGCTCCGATGATAAAGCGCTTTATGCAGTACCAACCGAGGAAGATTCGGCCGAGAACGGCATCTGCATGCTTCTTACGAGGCTTGCGCTTTCTCGTGGACTAACTGTCAAAGGTGAGATTCAGCAACGTGTTGACTTCGCGCGCTATGTTGGACCGGCTTCCCCCCGGGAGGGTTTGGAACCCGGGAAGCTTATCGGTTGCAGCGGCCTCCGCTTATGGGTTGAATGACTTCAAAGCGCCCCTTGATGCGCCCCCAAGAAGATGACCGCTTTCCATGACCCAGTTCACCTAAACAGACCTGCCCATTTCGGCCCATTGATGACGGCTCCGCGCCCATCTCGGTCATTCAACTCGTCCGGACTATTCTTCCAAAGCGGACCTCTGACTGAATCGCAGATACGGCTGCTGGCTGACTGGCCCACCATCATCTCGCCACAATCGATCTTTCAAATAACGTTGTTCAGAAAGATTGATTTGTGGAGGCAGGCATGCATTCGGGCAGCCAGGACCATCCGGAAAGCCGCTGGAACACTAAGGAAAGGGTATGGGCTGAAGCAGCCCCTGCCCACACTCCGCCAACTCGGCCACCAGATTTGATCCACCCCTGTCGGACTTTCGTCACGTCCCGGCGGTAGCGGAGGGTGCCATGTGGCTGGAATTTATGACGAAATGGCTGGGAGGTCGGGCCGCAAGGCGCATGGGCACGGGCGTCCTCATCGTTTCGATGGCGATGGCGACCGGTGCAGCATCTGCGAAGGTCATCGTCTGCCCTCCATCGATAGCCCCTCAACCGAATATTCAAGCTCGCGTCATGGCCTTGGAGGACATTCAGGCGCTGCCGAACAAGCCCGACCCGAAGGTTGAGGGGCTGGTCGTCGTGACCGAGGGATACCTCATCCGCGCGATTTCCATCCGCCCGACGGTATCGCGATGCGGAGCCCGGGTTGAGCGCAGCTACCGTCTCCGCTTGCTGCCCAAGAAGCCGTCCTCTCTGAAGGGGCGTTTCAGTTTTCGTCACGCTGTCGTGGCGACCGTGCCAGCCAGATTGGTGGAGGGCCGCGTGGACGCCAACGGGGCGCCCATCGCCCTGGTGGGCAAGCGGGTTCGCCTTTCCGGCATGCTGACCTTCGCCGCGACGAGCAAGGAGAAGCTGAACAAAACCCAAGGCACCCTGTGGGAGTTGGTTGCCGTCTCCCATATCACTTCCTGCCCCACGGGCGCTTGCCCCGCTACAGGTCCATAGAGGAGAACATCCATGCGAATGGCAATCCGGTTCGTCCTCCCCCTTCTCCTCGTGCTCGGCGGCATCGCCTGGGGCGGAGCGCCGCTGGTCGGCTCGCTGGTGGAGCGTTGGTTCCGCGCCGACGTGGAGATGCGCTCGCAGCTGGTGTTCAACTCGGTCCAGGAATCGGTGACCGGGCTGGTCCTGGCCAAGGCCGACCGCAAGATCGACGCCCTGTTCAAGCACATCACCCAGGACGAGCGCCTGCTCGCCCTGGGCCTGTGCACGCCCGATGGGCAGTTGGCCCAGAGGTCCACGGCATGGCCGAAAGCCCTGGCCTGTCCCCCGGCACCCGTCCTGAACCATGCCTTCGCCGTCCAGCACATCGACGGCGGGCCGGTCCTGGTCGCAACCTTCGCCCTGGCCGCTGACAACACCTATCTCGGCCGCCTGGTCATTCTCCACGATTTGCGCTTCATCGAACGGCGCAGCGACAGCGCCGAGCTTTATCTCGCGGGCTTTCTCGCCCTGCTGGGATTGGGGGCGGCGGGCGTGACCGTGGTGGTCGCCCGGCTGACGCTTCGCGGCTGGATCAAGGCGGTGCGCAAGGGATTGGCGGGGAACAGCGACGGCAAGGACGATTCCGCCCTTTCGTCAGATGTGGAGCCGCTGGTGCGCGAGATGCGCAAGATCCTGCGCGATCTCGACACGCCGCGCGTCCTGACCGAAGCCATCCGGGTGGATTGGAGCCCTGACAGCCTGCGCAGCGTGTTGCGCGACGAGTTGCCCGGGGCCGAGGTGATGGTCATCTCCAACCGCGAGCCCTACATCCACAATCTCGAGGACGGCAAGGTGGTGCTGCAACGCCCGGCCAGCGGTCTGGTGACGGCGCTGGAACCCATCATGCGGGCCTGCGGCGGCACCTGGATCGCCCATGGCAGCGGCTCGGCCGACCCGTCCATGGTCGACGAGAACGATCATCTTCAGGTGCCGCCGGACGCGCCCGCCTATACCCTTCGCCGCCTGTGGCTGTCGGACGAGGAACAGGACGGCTATTACTACGGCTTCGCCAATGAGGGCATGTGGCCGCTCTGTCATATCGCCTTCGTGCGGCCCAGCTTCCGCGCGGCGGACTGGGAGCAATACGTGGCGGTCAACCGCAAGTTCGCCGATGCCGTGGTGGCCGAGGCCAAAACGCCCAATCCGGTGGTCCTGGTCCAGGATTACCACTTCGCCCTGCTGCCCAGGATGGTGCGGGAACGCCTGCCCGAGGCGACCATCATCACCTTCTGGCACATTCCCTGGCCCAATCCCGAGGTCTTCGGCATCTGTCCATGGAAGGAGGAGATTCTGTCGGGACTGTTGGGCTCGTCCATCCTGGGCTTCCACACCCAGTTCCACTGCATCAATTTCCTGGATTCGGTGGACCGCTTCCTGGAAAGCCATATCGACCGTGAACACAGCACGGTGCGGGCCGGAAACAGCACTACCCTGGTGCGCCCCTATCCCATATCCATCGAATGGCCGCCCAGCGCCCTGGCCAGCCAGCCGCCCGCCGAAAAGTGCCGCGAGAGCGTGCGGCACAAATACGGCATCGCTCCCGAGACCAAATTGGCGGTGGGCGTCGAACGGTTCGATTACACCAAAGGCATTGCCGACCGCTTCCATGCGGTGGGCAGCCTGCTGGCCGCCCATCCCGAATGGATCGGCCGCTTCACTCTGCTGCAGATCGCCGCGCCGACGCGCTCGCGCCTTGCCGCCTATCGCGACACCCAGGTCGAGGCGGAAAGGGCTGTCGCCGATGTCAATGCATGCTTCGGCCGCAACGGCTGGGTGCCGATCATCCTGGTGCCCAAACATCATGAGCCCGAGGACGTGTTCACCCTGTTCCGCGCCGCCGATGTCTGTCTGGTGTCCAGCCTGCACGACGGCATGAATCTGGTGGCCAAGGAATTCGTCGCCGCCCGGGACGACGAGGACGGCGTGCTGGTGCTGTCCACCTTTGCCGGGGCGTCGCGCGAATTGCTGGAGGCGCTGATCGTCAATCCCTATGACGTCCAGGCCATGGGCGAGGCGCTGCATACGGGCCTGTCCATGCCCGCCGTGCAGCGCCGCGAACGCATGCGGCTGATGCGCGAGATGGTGGGAGAGAACAACATCTACTTCTGGGCGGGCCGGATGCTGCTGGATGCCGCCCGCATGCGCAAGCGCCGTCATATCGAATATCGCATCGAAGCGGTGACCCAGGGCGCCATCATGGTGGGGAACACATGATGGGTGGCCTTCCTCTCTCGGCGGACCAGGCCGGGTGGGCCTTGTTCCTGGATATCGACGGGACCTTGCTTGACCTGGCGCCCACTCCCGACGGGGTGGTCATTCCCGAAGGGTTGCCGCAAGTGCTTGACTCCCTGGCCCGCGCCTTGGGGGGCGCCTTTGCCCTGGTCAGCGGCCGGTCTCTCGACAGTATCGACAGTCTCTTTCCCGGCCCATGGGATGCGGTGGGCTGTCACGGCGCGGAATGGCGCCTGGGCGGCCAGAGGTTCACTCCGCCGCCGCCCTGGCCCGACGGCCTTGTCGCAGGGATCGAGGCCGCCCGGCGCAGGCTTCCCGGCGTCATGATGGAGCGCAAAAGCCAGTCCCTGGCGCTCCATTTCCGCGCCGCTCCCGAGCAGAAAGCCGCCGTCCGTACCCTGGCCGCAGCCGCCGTCGCAACGGATGCGCATGGCCTCGACCTGCTGGAGGGAAAATCGGTGATGGAGATCATTCCCGCCGGAAACAGCAAGGGCCTGGCCATCGAGCGCTTCATGCGACTACCCCCCTATGCCGGTCGGCGGCCGGTCTTCGCCGGCGATGATGTGACCGATGAAAGCGGTTTTATCACCGTCAACGCCATGGGCGGACTGTCCATTCATGTGGGTGACAGCCCAACGACCCAGGCGCTGTTCCGCTTTCCCGATCCCCGGGCCATGCGCCATTGGCTGAACGGACTCGATACCGCAATAGGAGGACACCAAGACCATGAGCACCCTTGATCTCGGCGTCATCGGCAATTGCAACATTGCAGCCCTGGTGGACGCGCAAGCCACCATCGTCTGGGGGTGTTTCCCCCGCATGGACGGTGACGCGGTGTTTCATGCCCTACTTAACGAAGGAAAGGGCGATGGAATGTTCTCCATCGAACTGGTCGACCAGCTTCATTCGGAACAGGCTTACCTTCCAAATTCGGCCATCCTGCGCACGACGCTTTATGACCATCATGGCGGTATTGCCGAGGTGGTGGATTTCGCGCCTCGCTTCGCCTTGTACGAGCGCATCTTCCGCCCGCCCATGATCGTCCGGCGGATCAGGGCGATCCAGGGGCGGCCGCGGGTGCTGGTGCGGCTGCGGCCCGGTTTCGAGAATGGCGGGCTGAAGCCCCAGCTCACCCGGGGCAGCAATCATCTGCGCTATGTGTCGCCCGCCCAGACGCTGCGCCTGACCACCAATGCGCCGGTCTCCTACATCACTGAGGAACGGCCCTTCGTCCTTGACCGGCCCATCGACATGCTGCTGGGCAGTGACGAAAGCCTTCAGGCCGGGGTGGAGACCACGGCCCGCGACCTGTTCGAGCGGACGCTGGACCATTGGCGCAGTTGGGTCCGCTCGCTGTCCATTCCCTTCGAGTGGCAGGACGCGGTGATCCGTGCGGCCATCACCCTGAAGCTGTGCAATTTCGAGGAAACCGGCGCCATCGTCGCGGCGCTCACCACCTCCATCCCGGAAGCGCCCGAGACCCAGCGTAACTGGGATTACCGCTTCTGCTGGCTGCGCGACGCCTATTTCGTCATCCATGCCCTGAACCGTCTCGGCGTCACCCGGACCATGGAGGACTACCTGCGCTTCATCAACGACATCGTCGAGGAAGCCCAGGACGGGGAGTTGCGGCCGGTCTACGGCATCACCCGCGACACCTCCATCGACGAGATCACCATTCCCCATCTGGCCGGGTATCGGGACTTCGGGCCGGTGCGGGTGGGCAATCAGGCCCATATCCAGATCCAGAACGACGTCTATGGCAGCGTGGTGCTGGCCTCGACCCATGCCTTCTTCGACCAGCGCCTTGCCCATCCGGGCAATGCCGCCCTGTTCGAGCAGTTGGAGCGCCTGGGCAATCGCGCCGTCGCGGTGTTCGACAAGCCCGACGCGGGGCCGTGGGAGTTGCGCACCATCGCCTCGGTCCACACCTTCTCGTCCGTGATGTGCTGGGCCGCCTGCGATCGCCTGGCCAAGATCGCGCGCCATATCGGCCAGACCGACCGCGCCATCTACTGGCGCCGCGAGGCCGACCGCCTGCACGCCATCATCTGCCAGCGGGCCTGGAATGCTGAAAAGGGCTGCTTCGCCTCCACCTTCGACGGCGACGAGTTAGACGCTACCCTTCTTCTGCTCCACGAAGTGGATTTCCTGGCCGCCGACGACCCGCGCTTCGCCGCCACGGTGGATGCCGTCGCCGGCACCTTGCGCACCGGCGACTTCCTTTATCGCTATGTGGCCGAGGACGATTTCGGCCGCCCTTCGACCGCCTTCCTCATCTGCGTCTTCTGGTATATCGACGCTCTGGCCGCCCTGGGGCGGCACGACGAGGCCCGCGCCCTGTTCGAGACGGTGCTGGCGCGTCGTAATCCGCTGGGGCTGCTATCCGAGGATATCGACCCACGCAGCGGTGAATTGTGGGGTAATTTCCCCCAGACCTATTCCATGGTCGGGCTGATCAACTGCGCCATGCGGCTGTCCAGGAATTGGGAGGACGCTTTCTGATGCCGCCGGCCGGGCTGGAATACCTCTATGCCAGCCTGATCGTGGCCGTCGCCCTGGCCGCCTTTGTGGTATCGGTGCGGCTGATGGTATGCACGGCGCGGTGCCGGGCCCGCAATGGCCGCCTGCTGATGATGCTGGGCGGTATCGCGACTCTGCTGGCCCTTGGCCTCGCCAATCTGTTCGACGCCTTCGACAATGTGGTTTGGCACCGGGAGGTGCCGATCATCCCTTCGGCCTGGCTGTCGGGCATTGCCGGCGCGGTCATCGTCCTGTGGTTCGAGGTCTTCGGCCGTTATGCCGTGGAGCGTGCCGAATTCGAACGCCAGCTGGAAATTCTGGCGACCACCGATCCCTTGACCGGTATTCTCAACCGCCGCGCCTGCCTGGAGCGCGGCAAGGCTCTGACGGAATCCGCCAAGCGCTATGGCCACCCCATGACCGTGATGATGTTGGATATCGACCACTTCAAGCGGATCAATGACCGCCACGGCCACGACACGGGAGACGAAGTTCTGCGTCTATTCGTCGCTGTGGTCGCCAAGTGCCTGCGGCAGGTGGACGTCTTTGGCCGCATGGGGGGCGAAGAATTCGCGGTGCTGATGCCGGAAACGGCGCAAAAAGGTGCCCAGATCGCCGCGGAACGCATCCGCCAGGCGGTGGAGAAGGGAAAACTGAACCAGGGCGGGCAAGAATTGTCCGTGACTGTCAGCGTGGGCGCCGTGGTCGGCACCCACAGTGTGGACGACGCACTGAAACTGGCCGACGAGGCCCTTTACCGTGCCAAGCGTGAAGGCCGCAACCGGGTGGTCATGACCGAGGCCCAAGGAGAAAATATTTGACCGAACACCTGCCCGATCTGACCGGCCATTGGGTCGGACTTGCCGCCGTGGCGGTGTTCGTCTTCGCCTATGCCTTGGTGATCACCGAGGAAACCACCCATCTGCGCAAATCCATTCCGGTGGTGGTGGCGGCAGGGATCCTGTGGGTGATGATCGCTCTGGCCTTCAACGCCCAGGGCCTTCCACACGCACTGGAGGTGCCGATACGCCACGTCTTCCTGGAATATGCCGAGCTGATGCTGTTCCTGCTGGCAGCCATGACCTATGTGAACTCGCTGGAGGAACGCCGCGTGTTCGACGCGCTCAGGGCCTGGCTGGTCCGCTCGGGCTTTGGCTACCGCGCCCTGTTCTGGCTGACGGGCACCCTGGCTTTCTTCATCTCGCCCGTGGCCGACAATCTGACCACCGCCCTGGTCATGTGCGCCGTGGTGCTGGCGGTGGGCAAGGATTCACCCCGCTTCGTCGCCATGGGCTGCGTCAATATTGTGGTCGCCGCCAATGCCGGTGGCGCCTTCAGCCCCTTCGGCGACATCACCACCCTGATGGTCTGGCAAAAGGGTGTGGTTCAGTTCAACGAGTTCTTTCTCTTGTTCCTGCCGTCGGTGGTCAACTTCGTGGTGCCCGCCGCCCTGATGCATCTGGCACTGCCCGGCGGCCGGCCGGAGGCCAGTGACGATGTGGTGAAGCTGAAGCCCGGCGCTTGGGGCGTCCCGGTCCTGTTCGCCCTGACCATCATCACCGCCATCTGCTTCCATAACTATCTGCATTTGCCGCCGGTGATCGGCATGATGACCGGGTTGGGCTATCTGTTGCTGCTGGGCTATTACCTGCAAAAGACCCATGGCCGCCGGGGAGCCTCCACCGAGAACCCCTTCGACGTGTTCCGCAAGATCGCCCGCGTGGAGTGGGACACGCTGCTGTTCTTTTACGGTGTGATGATGTGTGTCGGTGCGCTGGGCGTGCTGGGCTATCTGTCGGTGATGTCCAACCTGCTCTACGGCCAGCTGGGCGCCACGGCGGCCAACGTCATCATCGGCCTTCTGTCGGCCATCCTGGACAATATCCCGCTGATGTTCGCGGTCCTGACCATGCAGCCCGACATGCCGCTCGGGCAGTGGCTGCTGATCACCCTGACCGCCGGTGTAGGCGGCTCGCTCCTGTCCATCGGCTCCGCCGCCGGGGTGGCGCTGATGGGCCAGGCGCGGGGCGTCTATACCTTCGGCTCACACCTGAAATGGAGCTGGGCGGTGGCGGCGGGCTATGTGGCCAGTATCGTCACCCATCGGCTGATCAACACGGGCACGTTCTAGCCAACAGTATAGATCTTTAATTTATGATGCTCTAATGTGGTTACAAAATAGTAATTCACATGGCGGCGTCATGTCATCTCGGCTTCGTATAGTGGTCCGCTCTCTTCTATCGAGGAAAGATCACAATCATGAGAATCTCTGGTTACATCGGTACTGTTGGCATCGTCGGTATGATCCTGGCGAATTCCGCCTTCGCCAATGACAGGGGCGTAGTCAACCCGAGCTGCAAGCCGGAACCGGAGAACCAGTGCGCCTTCGGTGAGCTTCGCAAGGCAAGTCTTGCCGGCAAAGACCTTCACAGCGGCAATTACGATACCGCCCGCATGGATGAAGCGAATTTGGCCGGTGCCGACCTCAGCGATTCCTCCATGCAGATCGTCAATCTGACCCGCGCCAATCTGGCCAAGGCCAACCTGAAGCGCGTTCATCTGCATGCGGCGAATCTGAGCAATGCCAATCTGGCGGAAGCGAATTTGAGCGGCGCCACCTTGACCAAGGCATCCCTTCGTGGGGCCAATCTGAGCGGCGCCAATCTGTTGAAGGCCTCGCTTCAGGGCGCGGACCTCTCCGGTGCCACCTGGATCAACGGCCGCGTCTGCGCCGAGGGCTCCATCGGCGGGTGCAAATAGGCGATCGGGGGGAGGATCGAGCCACTCCTGGAAGGTTGGACCGGCTCCGGCGCCGTTTAAAGCGAATGGCTAGACCCTGTCCATTCGGGGCTCGCGTCGGATTCCCCGCTCGATGAACGCCTCGGCCAGGGTGCGATACATGGGATTGGGGCAAACCAGCCGCGACACGCCGTAGGCGATCACCGCCGCCGCCATCAGGGGCAGGGTCAGCGACTGGCTGCTGGTCATCTCCATGACGATGACCACGGCGGTGATGGGCGCCTGTACCACGCCGGTGAAGTACCCAACCATCCCCAGAATCGCCAGGGCGCCGATGGGAGCGCCCGGGAGCCACGGCACCAGATTGGCGCCGAGGCCCGCTCCGACCGCCAGCGATGGGGCGAAGACGCCGCCAGGAATGCCGCTGACATAAGACAGCATGGTGGCGGCCAGCTTCATCAGGCCAAAGCTGGCGCTCAACTCACTCTTGCCCTCGATCAGCCCCTTGGCCTCCTCGTAGCCGGTGCCGTAGATGCTGTTGCCGGAGCTCATGCCCAGAACGGCCATGCCCAGGCCGCAGAGGGAGGCGAAGACAAAGGGATGGTCCTTGACCCATTGGCCTGCCCGACCGGGCAGCCCCAGCGTGACGGCGATCAAGATGCGGGCGAACAGGCCGCCCAGCAATCCGCCGCAGATGCCGCAGATCAACACCGGCCGCCAGGCCGCCGCCAAATCCAAGACCGCATCGGTACGGCCGAAATACGTGTAGTTGCCTACCACCGCCATGGCGGTAACGCCGGAGACGATAACAGTGGTCAGCACTGTGCCGCTGGTGCGCTCCTCGAATGAGCGCGACAACTCCTCGATGGCGAAGACGATTCCGGCCAAAGGGGTGTTGAAGGCGGCGGCAATTCCGGCGGCGCCGCCGGCCAGAATCAGGGTACGGTCGATCTCTTGGATTGGCAGCCGGATCCAGCGCCCCAGGGCATGCATGATGGCGGCGCCGATCTGGACCGTCGGGCCTTCACGGCCCACCGAAGCCCCGACACAAAGGCCAAGGCTGGTCAGCAGCACCTTGCCGGCCGCCAAGCGTAGAGACAGCACGGAGTTGCGATCGGCCAGGACCGGAAGCTTCATGGCGGCGATGGTCTGGGGGATGCCGCTGCCTTGGGCACCGGGAAACACCCGCCGGGTCAACCACAACACCCCGACAAGCCCCAGGGGCGTGATGACAAAGGCCAGAGCCGGATGAATGGCGATGGCTTGGCTGAACAGGTGATTGCCCAGGGTGCTGGTGCGTTCGAACAGCATGGCGGCCAGGGCCACAAGCACCGCTCCGCCCCAGAACAGCATGCGGTGCAGCCAGATCTTGAGCGAGAATTTGGGGTAGCGGATCAAGCGGCGCAGGCGGTGGGTTATTTTGGCAATCCTCTGACTGGCTGGCCGTCTCCACGCTTACAGGATCTGGTCTTCGCACCGAGTGCCTTGAAATCAACCCTTCCGTTTACATGACAACTCCGCGCCCGTGGTGGTTACCCGGCCTGAAGCGGCTTGCCATTCCACCGCCCGATCCTCTACCACCTGGGGCAGCGACAACCTCCATTTGCCGACCCGCTTGGGCCATCGCTCCAGGGCCACAATCGTCGCTTCCGTCTGGCGAAGCTGCTCAAGCTGCCGCGCTGGTTCAAGATCGACACCCCCATCGGCCAGTACAATCCCGATTGGGCCTTTGTCACCGAACGGGATGAACGCCTCTATTTCGTGCGGGAAACCAAGAGTACGCTCGACAGCGAGGAGCGTCGCACCAAGGAAAACCAGAAAATCCATTGTGGACGCCGCCACTTCGAAGTGATCGGCGCCAATTTCGACGTGGTCACGTCCTTGGCCGAGGTGGGATTCTGATGACTGATTACGACGTCGAGGAGAAAACCGTTTCCGAGGGAGATTATGAGCCTGCCGATGCGGGCGCCTCCGTAGGCTAAATCTTGCATTTCAATTCGCCAGAAAGAGCAATAAGCCCTCACCGCTCCCTCGTCACAAACCCCGCAACCACTTCCTCCTGACTGATGAACCCGTGATGCGACTGCCCTTCACCGGAAAGGAAAAGCGCACTTCCTATGCCCGCTTCAGCGCCACCACCGTTCGGGGTTGAACGATCCCCAACTTCGGTAGAGCTGCCCGGATGGCCGTGGCGATGTGGGACGGAGCCAGATGGGCATAGTGCTTTTCGGTCATCCGGGTGTCGGCATGCCCCAGGTTGGCGGCAATAACCGAGAGGTGGGCTCCGGCCTGGACCAGATGGCTGGCATAGGTGTGGCGCAGGATGTGAAAATTGGCGGGAGGCACGATATTGGCGGCTTCGCAGGCGTCGGCCAATGGGCGGAACTGATGTGACTTCCCCCAGGCCGTCCCATCTGGCCGGGCGAAGACCAAAGCGTTGCTGGCGCGTCCAACAATGTGATCGGTAAAGAACGCAGCGCCGTCGTCACCGAGAACGACATGCCGGGGCTTACCTCCTTTGCTGGCACGAATGGCAATGGTCTGGGCGGTTTCGTCAAAGTCGGAGCAGCGCAGAGCCGTCAATTCCCCATAGCGGCACCCAGTCAGTAATGCGGCCTGGACGAGGGGGCGGAAGGATTCACCGCAGGCATTGACCAAGCGGACGCATTCATCGGGCTTCAGATAGCGGATTTTTGCCGAATCGGCCTCTCGAAACGGCTTGACCCGACGCCACGCGATATCGGACTGGATTTTCCCTTCATGAAAAGCGTAATTCAGCGCCGCCTTTAGGGCGGTCAGCGTGCGGTTGGCGGTGGCTTGCCGACGCCGAAGGGCGTCATGATCCTCGGAGGTGTCTCGGTATTTCTGGTCATCCCCCTTTCTCGTGCGAAGGCGAGGCGGTGTGGCAGCGACCTCGGCGTGCCAATCGCGCAGGCGCTTTGTCGTCAGCTTTTCGAGCGTCACATCCCCCAATTTGGGGAGGATGAAGGCATTGATCCGACTTTCCAACTCCTTCAGGGATTTGCCGCCCTTTCTTTTGTATTCGGAAACATAATCCTGCATCACCACCGTGATCGTGGCCTTGCCGGGTGTCATGGTCCTCTCGCCGACGGCCTCCATGGCCGACGAGGAAAACCATTCACGCGCTTTGGTTTGGGCATGGACATAGTCGAGAGCGGTGAGGCCATCGGCGTCCATCACATCATCAGCGGGGCCGAGCGAGACCTCGCGGCGAAAGCCCTCCTTCACGAACTTTGCGATCCACATCCCGCCCTTTGCCCCCTTGCGATAGCCGAGGGCGCAACCGGGGGCGATCGTGGTCCAATGGATGGTCTTCCCTGTCGGCAGTTTGGAGCGGGCGGAGCGAGTGTCAATCTTGGCGTTGCGGACGGTACGGGCCATTGCGAGCTTCCCACAAATTTCCCACAATTATGTACCCGAACGGTGCCGATCTCACAAGGACAAATATACACTAACTCATTGATTTTAAATTATTCGCTAGCGTTCGCCGGCGTCCGGAAAGTCACGTTTAGTCCCCCTCTCACGGCGGTAACCGGGGTTCGAATCCCCGTGGGGACGCCAAGCGATTTTTCCAATAAAATCGATCAGGTAACCGCTAGTGAAAACGGCGTTGCGAGTGCATTTGTGAGCGTCTTCGGTGACGCCCTCGGTTGCTCTTGAACGTCGGTTTACGGCGCTCCAGTACTGCCGGCGTGGGTAATTGTGCTCCAAGTGGAGCGGTCCGGCCAAGCCTGAGACCCAGCCAGAGCGGCGCCGCAGACCAATAGGCTGGCGCCCGGCAACGCGCCCATGGCCTGGAACAAGGTTTTCCCCAGGGATCGTCAGCGTAGGGTGAACATCTTGTTCAGGGTTCCGTGCCCGGCGAACTGGTGGAGTATCCCGAGCAGCGGATGGACGATCAGGTAGGTCCACATCACCGGCGCCATGGCTTCGTGCACCTCCTTCACGGCCCGCAGGGCCGGGGACAGGCCGCCGTCGGGAGCCATGCCGATAGCCAGGGCAGTGCCGGTCGCCGCCATGCCCAGCGCCAGCAGCAATCCGGCTCCCTGCACCGCGGCGGGCAGGGGCCTGGGCCCGTCACCGGCGGGCAGGCGTCCGCGAAGCGCCTGGCGGGCGGTTTCCCCGACGTCGCGGCCAAGGTCGGCCCGCCGGGCCTTGGAGAACCACGGGAACAGCATCATCGCCTCGCCCCGGGCCAAGCTGCGGCCCAGAGCCCACAGCCAGTGGACGGACACGATCCCCAACAGCCCGATACCCAGCCCTTCGTGGACTTCATACCATTGGTTGGGTAGGCGTCCGGGCTTGGGGTAGATCATCACAAGGCTGGTGATCATCTGCAGCGAAACGCCAAGGGCGACGCACAGGTGAAGAATTCGGGTCAACGGGTCGTATTTCATGGGGACCTCCAGATCAGGGGCGGGGCTTGGCCGTCCAGGCGGTCACCCGCCATCCGGCCGATTCCGGGCCCGATTACGAGCGGCCCGGACCGTCGCCAATATCCTGCTGTCCTCCAGGCTAGGGCATTCCACCTGAATGGATCGGGACTCGGCCGTTCATGCTGGAGTCATGTTCGGCCGGCCTTCCCGTTTGGGGCATACGTATGTTTACCTGATGGACCTAGTCAAAAAGTGATAAGAAAAATTCCAGTTTGATGAACCCAGAAAACCATGGCGATGCCGGCATTTTTTCAGAACCTTGATCTCAAGACCAAAATCGTCGCCGCCAGCATCGGCATGTTCGTGGCGGCCATCTGGCTGCTGGCCCATGACGTGGTGGAGGAGGTGCGCGACGACGTCAAGGCGGTGGTCGCCGCCGAGCAGACCGCCCTGGTCGAGCACATCACCGACAGTCTCGAGGAAGAGGCCAAGCTCCGCATCAACACCCTGAAGGACGTGGCGTCGCTGATCTCCCCGGAGCTCATGGCGAATCCGGAACGCCTGGGCACCAGGCTCGGGGAGCTCAAATACATCGGGCGGCTATTCAATCTGGGCGTGTCGGTGATTTCCCCCGAAGGAACCGGCCTGGTGGATTTTCCCGTGCTGAAGGGGCGGAGCGGATCGGATTTCTCCCAACTGGACTATTTCCAGGGCATCGTGGCCGGCGAGGAGGTGGCGGTCAGCCGTCCGCGCCTGGGACGGTTCAGCAAGCAGCCGGTGGTCCTGATCGCCGTTCCCATCCGCAATGCGGACGGCCGGATCATCGGCGTTCTGGCCGGGGCCAATTCGGTTTCGGACAGCGACTTCTTCACCGAAATCATTCCGCGCCAAAGCCGTCTGGACGGGGAGTTCCACATCGTCTCTCCCCGCGATCGTCTTTTTGTCGCCTCCACCCGCAAGGACCGCCTCCTGCAGCCCCTTCCGGCGGCGGGCGTCAACCGCATGCTCGACCGCTACGCCCAGGGATACGAGGGGTCCGGGGTCTCGCTCAATGCCGAGGGTGTCGAAACCCTCAGCTCGTCCAAGCGCATCGAGAGCACCGGCTGGGCGGTCATCGCCACCATGCCGACCGCCACCGCCTTTGCTCCCATCCGGCGGCTGGAATTCGAGATCTACAAGGATGCCGCGCTGGCCTCGGCCTTCATCGGCGTGTTGCTCTGGCTGTTCGTCCGGCGCCAATTGCTGCCGCTGGAGCATTCGGCCGAGATGCTCAACGCCATGGCGACCGGCGGCCGCCCCCTCAGCCCGCTGCCGGTGGAGGGCGGGCCGGAAATCCGCCAGTTGTTGGACAGTTTCAACAAGCTCCACGAACGCATCGGCGCCCAGAAGCAATCCCTTCAGGACAATGCCGAGCAGTTGAGACTGGCGGCATCGGTGTTCGACGGCACCAGCGAGGCCATCGCCATCACCGATTCCGACGGCCGGATCATCAGCGTCAATAAGCCGTTCTGCCGCCTGACCGGCTACGAGCCCGGGGAACTGGTCGGCCAGAATCCCAGCCTCCTGAAGTCGGGTCGCCACGACGCCGCCTTCTACGCCGAGATGTGGCGCTCGCTCACCGCCACCGGCAATTGGTCGGGCGAAGTGTGGAACCGCCGCAAGACCGGCGAGATCTATCCCGAACGCCTGACCATCTCCACCATCTACGATGCCCAGGGGCAGGTGCAGCGCCGTGTGGCCATCGCCTCGGACATCACCGCGCAGAAGCAGGCCGAGGACATCATCTGGCATCAGGCCAACCACGACCTGCTGACCGGCCTGCCCAACCGGCGGCGGTTCCTGGAACTGCTGGAGGGGGAGCTGACCCGGGCGGACAGCCTGGACATGGTGGTGGGCGTTCTTCTCGTCGATCTCGACCGCTTCAAGGAGGTCAACGATACCCTGGGCCACGCCATCGGCGACCGGCTGCTGCTGGAGGCCGTGCGGCGGATCGCCACCTGCCTTTCCGAGGGCGACGTCATGGGCCATCTGGGGGCCGACGAATTCATCATCTCGCTGCTGGACGGCCAGGATACCGCCCGGCTCGAGGCGGCGGTGGCCGCCATCCGCATGGTCATCGCCCAGCCGTTCCGTTCGGATGCGGATACCATCCACCTCACCGCCAGCATCGGCATCACCGTCTATCCCACCGACGGCAGCGACATCGAGGAACTGCTCCGCAACGTGGACCAAGCCCTGCGCGAGGCCAAGGACGGTGGCCGCGACCGCTCGAGCTGCTTCACCGAATCCATGCGGGAGGCGGGGCAAACCCGGCTGCAACTGGCCAACGACCTGCGCGGGGCGCTGGCCGCCGGGCAATTCGAGGTCTACTACCAGCCCATCATCCACATGGAGACGCGGGCCATCGTCAAGGCCGAGGCCCTGCTGCGCTGGCGCCACCCCGAGCGCGGCTTCGTCAGCCCCGCCCTGTTCATTCCCATCGCCGAGGAAACCGGCCTGATCTGCGACATCGGCAATTGGGTGTTCCGCCAGGCCTCGGCCGTGGCCAGGCGGCTGTGCGACCGCTGCGGCTACATGCTTGACGACGCCTGCCGCCGGGAATTGCTGGCCAGCCCCTCGGCGCCCTGTCCGTTCCAGATCGCCGTCAACAAGTCGCCCCGCCAGTTCTTTTCCGGGTTCAGCCATCTGGAATGGCCCGAGCACCTGCGCGACCTGAACATCTCGCCCCGATGCATCTCCATCGAGGTCACCGAAGGGCTGCTGCTGGGCCAGCACGCCGAGGTGACCGAGCGGCTGACCAAATTCCGCGAGGCCGGCATGCAGGTGGCCCTGGACGATTTCGGCACCGGCTATTCCGCCATGTCCTACCTAAAGCGCTTCGACATCGACTACATCAAGATCGACCAGTCCTTCGTGCGCGACATGACCACCGATTCCAGCGATCGCGCCATTGCCGAGGCGATCATCGTCATGGCCCACCGCCTGGGCATGAAGGTGGTGGCCGAAGGCATCGAGACCGAGGAGCAATACGCCCTGCTGGCCGCCGCCGGCTGCGATTTCGGCCAGGGCTACCTGTTCGCCCGGCCCATGCCGGCCGAGGAATTCGAACCCCTGATCGGCGCCCTCGGCCCGCGGGAGGCCTGAGGCTCAGGCGCCGACCCGGACCCGGGCGCCGAATTCGGCGATGGTCCGCCGCAGGGTATCGGACTGGCTGGACAGCGCGTGGGCCGACGACAGGACCTTGTCGGCGATGGCGCCCACGTCCTCGGTCTCGCGCGTCACGGCGCCGATATTGGCGGCGACCTCCTGGGTGCCCCTGGCCGCCTGCTCGGCGCTGCCGGCGATCTCGCCGGTGGCGGCGCGCTGCTGTTCCATGGCCCGCGCGATATCGGTGGAAATCTGGTTGATCTCCCCGATGATGGTGACGATGCCCTGGATGGCGTCCGCCGCCTGGGAGGTGGCGGCGCGCACCGACACCACCTGACGGCCGATATCCTCGGTGGCCTGGGCGGTCTGGCTGGCCAGATGCTTGACCTCGCCCGCCACCACGGCAAAGCCTTTTCCCGCCTCTCCCGCCCGGGCCGCCTCGATGGTGGCGTTGAGCGCCAGCAGGTTGGTCTGCCCGGCAATGGCGTTGATCATGCCCACCACCTCGTCGATATGGGTGGCGATGTCGGCCAGCCCGGTGACGATGTCGCTGGTCCGCGACGCCTGGACCACCGCCTTGTCCGAGATGGCGGCGGCCTGGGCGACGCGGCGCGATATCTCGTTGACCGAGGCGGTCATCTCCTCGGCGGCCGAGGCCACCGTCTCGACGTTGAGCGACGCCTTGTCGGCCGCCCCGGCGGCGGCGGCGGCCTGGGCCGAGGCGGTCTTGGACATGTCCGACATGGTCAGGGAGCTGGATTGCATGGCCTCGGCGGCGCCCGACAGGGCGGAAACCACCTCGGCGATGGTCGCCTCGAGGGAATCGGCCAGGCCTTCCATCATGGAGGTCCGCTCCTGGGCGGCGCGGCGGGCGGCGGCCTCGGCCTCGGCCTCCATGGCGCGGTTCTTCAAGATGTTGCCGCGAAACACCTCCAGGGTCTCGGCGATGGCGCCGATCTCGTCGGAGCGGCCGTGGCCGTAGACCGTGGCCTCGGTGTCGCCGTCGGCCAGGCGGCGCAGGCTGTCCACCGCCCGGTTCAGCGGCTTGGCGATGCCCAGGTGCCCCAGCAGGGCGCCGAGCACGAAGCCGCCGGTGGTGCCGATCACCGCCACGGCCAGCATCACGGTCAGGGCCGTGGTCTTGGCCTCGGCGGCGCTCTCGAAGATGCGCGCGGCGGAGGCTTCGGCGGCGGCGGTATAGGCCAGCACCGATTTCTCGAAGCGCCCGGCCACCGTGCTGCTGGTCATGGCGGCCTCGGTGATGATCATCTGGCCCTCGGACACCTCGACGGTGGCGCCGTGCTGGGCCACCTTGGCGATGGTGTCGTCCTGGGAGCCGAGATAGGCCGCCTGTCCGGCCTCGATGGCGCGCAGCGATTCCTGCCGTTCCGGCCCGGTCAGGCTCTTGAGTTGGGCCAGAGCCTCCTTCAGGTCCTGCCGCTGGCTCTCGATCCGCTTGCGGGTCTCGCGCAGATTGTCGGGGGTGGGGTCCGAGGCCAGGACGTATTCGCTGCGGTTGAGCGTCAGGGCCAACTGGTTCAGCCGGGTGGCGGCCATGACCGTGCGGCTGGTGGTCTCGATGGCCGAAAGGGAATCCGACAGCCGGCCGATGCCGGCGATTCCCGCCATGGCGATCACCAGGGTGACCACCGAGCACAGGGCGGTGACCAGCAGGACCTTGACCGAGATGCGCAGGCGGCCCAGCGCCATGAATCCCTGTCCGGCCATCACAGGGTTCCCGCCTTGCCCGCCCGCCAGCGGTCCCGCTCGGTGGCCAGCAGATGGGCGTGCTCCTCCTCCTCGGCCTGGAGCTCGCGGTAAAGCTGGGCCTCGGGCGAGCCGCCCGCCGCCTCCGCCGCTTGCCGGGCGAAGAACGAGGCGGCCCGCAATTCGAAGGCGATGGCGGCGGCGAACAGGGTTTCGGCATCGTCCACCGGGCCGTCCAGTCCGGCCAGCGTCACCGCCTGGGCCAGACCCATGCCGCCCACCGGGACGTCCACGTGGTAGCGCCGGGCCAGGGTCCGCATGTGCTCGTCCTCCATGGCCGCCAGCTTGGCGAACAGGGCGGTGACCTCGGGAATTGCGGCCTCCTCGGCGGCGCGGGCATAGAAATTCCGGCCGCCCAGTTCGATCTCGAAGGCGGCGCGGATGGCGGCCAGCTCGGCGTCCCCGGCCGCGCCGGGGCGCTCCAGGGCGTCCAGCGCCCCGCCGCAATGGGGGCAGCGGCCGTGGGGAAAGGCGAAGCCCTCGGACACCTTGGCGCAGGAGCGGCAGCGCCATTGCAGCTCCTGCCCGGCGCAGCAGACATAGCCTTCCTCGCCGTCCTCCACCGGGCGGTGGCATTTGGGGCAGGTAGCGCCGCCGGGCGTGAAGGCCTCGGCCGTGGCGCCATCCACCGGCCACATGGCCTTGTCCCGGTCCAGCCAGGTGGCGACGGCCTTGGCGGCGCGGCGCCCGGCTCCCATGGCGAGGATCACCGTCGCCCCGCCGGTGACGATATCGCCGCCGGCGAACACGCCGGGCAGGTTGGTGCACTGGGTGGCCTCGTCCACCACGATGTTGCCCCACTTGTTGAGGTCGAGCCCCGGCGTGGCCTGGCCGATGATGGGATTGGCCTTGGTACCCAGGGCGTAGATGACGGTGTCGCATTCCAGCTCCACCCGTTGGCCGGTGGGCACCGGCTTGCGGCGGCCACGCTCGTCGGGTTCACCCAGTTCCATGCGCTCGACGGTCATGCCGCGCACGTTGCCGGCGTCGTCGATGAGGATTTCGACGGGCGAGTGGAGGAAGTGGAACTCGATGCCCTCCTCCTTGGCGTGGCGGATTTCCTCGATGCGGGCCGGGGCCTCGGCCTCGGTGCGGCGGTAGACGCAGCGCACCACCGGCGCGCCCAGGCGCTTGGCCACCCGCAGGCAGTCCATGGCGGTGTTGCCCGCCCCGATCACCACCACGCTTCGCCCCAGCCCGATGGGCGTGTCGCGGTAGGGAAAGCGGTCGCCGCCCATCAGGTTGACGCGGGTCAGGAACTCGTTGGCGGAATAGACCTGGCCGGCGAACTCGCCGGGAATCCCCAGGAAGGCCGGCGCCCCGGCCCCCGCCGCGACGAACACCGCGTCGAAGCCCATCTCGCCGGTCAGTTGGGCGATGGTGAAGGTCTTGCCGATCACCTTGTTGGTTTCGAAGCGGACGCCGATATCCTTCAGCCGCTGAATCTCGCGGTCGATGATGGGGCGCGGCAGGCGGAAGGCGGGAATGCCGTATTGCAGCACGCCGCCCAGCACGTGCAGGGCCTCGTAGACCACGACCTCGGTGCCGAAGCGCACCAGATCGGCGGCGGCCGCCAGCCCGGCCGGGCCGGAGCCCACGATGGCGACGCGGCCCAGGCGGCGGGCGACCTTGGGCGGTTCGGCCCTGGCCGGGCGGGCGAAATCGCCGACGAAGCGCTCCAGGCGGCCGATGGCCACCGGCTCCAGCTTCTTGTTCTTGGCGATGACGCATTGCGCCTCGCACTGGCTTTCCTGGGGGCAGACCCGGCCGCAGATGGACGGGAAGATGCTGGAATCGTAGATGGCGTCCAGGGCGCCTTCCAGGTCGCGGACCAGCATGTGGCGGATGAAGCGTGGAATGTCGATGCCCACCGGACAGCCGGCGATGCAGGTCGGCTTGTGGCACTGGATGCAGCGCTCGGCCTCGCGCAGGGCCTCGGCCATGCCGTAGCCCAGATTGACCTCGTCGAAATCGCGGGCCCGCTGGGCGGCGTCGCGCTCGGGCATGGGCACCTGATGGGGCTCGAGCGCCGAAAGCTTCTTGTAGGTGCGCTTGCCCTCGACCACCAGTTGCTGTTCCAGGCTGCACACATGGGCGAAATCGGTGTTGGCGGCCGCCTCCTGCGCCTTGAAGCGGCGCTGGCGGGCGTGCAGCTCGGTGAAGTCCACCAGATGGCCGTCGAAATCGGGGCCGTCGACGCAGGCGAACTTGACCTCGCCGCCCACCGTGACCCGGCACGAGCCGCACATGCCGGTACCGTCCACCATGATGGTGTTGAGCGATACCAGGGTCTTGACCCCGAACGGCCGGGTGGTCTCGACGCAGGCGTTCATCATGGGCAGCGGCCCGATGGCCACCACCAGGTCGGGGGGATCGACGCGGCAGAGGTCCTCGAGCGCTCCGGTCACCAGCCCCGGCCGCCCGAAGCTGCCGTCGTCGGTACAGATGATCACGTCGTCGGCCCAGCGGGAAAAGCGGTCCTGCCAGAACACCAGGTCCTTGCTTCGGAAGCCCATGATGGCGGTGGTGCGGTTGCCCGCTTCCTTGAAGGCCCGCAACTGGGGGAACACCGGCGCGACGCCCAGGCCGCCGCCGACCAGCACCACGTGGCCGGCCTTGCCGATATGCTGCGACAGGCCCAGCGGCCCGACGAAATCGTCGAAGGTATCGCCCTGGCGGTAATCGTCGCGCATCTCGCGCGTGGTCTTGCCCAGGGCCTGGATCACCAGGGTGACGGTGCCCCGCTCGCGGTCGTAATCGGCGACGGTGAGCGGAATGCGTTCGGCGCCTTCGTAGAGGCGAAGCATGACGAAATGCCCCGGCTTGGCCGCCCGCGCCACGTCGGGGGCATGGACTTCCCACAGGAAGGTGGAGTCGGAAAAGGCTTCGCGGCGGACGATCGGGTACATGGGGCCTCGTCGAATGGGAAAAGGTCGCGGAGCCCCCTTCCGAGGAAGAGGGCCCCGTTGGAAAGGGCGGGCGGTCAGTTGCCCGAACGCATGGCGTCCACCGAGAACCGGTTGGCCGGCGACAGGGACGGGTCCACCTGGCCCTTGAACTGGCCGGTGGTGCAGTGCTGGGCCTGGACGTCGACCATGGAGAACATGTCGTCGAGCGCGATGCCGGTGCCCTTGTTGACCGGCAGGTGGGTGTCGGGATGGGCCTTGCCGATGGTGAAGTTCTTCCACAGCTTGCCGTTGCGGTCGTAGGTCAGCGTGCGGGACGCCGCCATGGTCTGGGCGTCGAAGAACATGGTGCGCTTGCCCACCGGGTGGTTGGGATCGACCGGGGTGACGTCCACCTCGTAGGCCTTGCGCAACTGCCAACTGGTGTTGGGGAAGCAATTGCCCTTGCCGCCGAAGGCCACGAACTTGTAGCCGGGCTCGGCGTATTCGGAGGCCAGCTCCTGCTCGTTGTGGTTATAGAAGGGCATCAGGATGTTGCGGGTGCCCTTGAAGGTCCACTTCATGTCCGAGGTCCGGCCGTTATAGCCCTCGAAATCCTCGATCATGATGTCCGAGCCCAGGAAGGAATCGGTGATCTGGCCGGTGGACAGCTTGCGCACCCGGCGCTGGAAGCCGAGATACAGCCAGGTGGAATCCAGCTTGCTGTCGTCCTCGTAGCGGTGGATCAGCAACTGGGTGTCGGCCACGTCCTGGGGCTCCAGCACCTTGACGTAGGTGGCCCGGTACATCTCGGACGGGTTGGGCTCGATGTTGGGCATGGGCGCCTGGCCGGTGCGGTGCATGAAGTTCAGCCAGTGCATGCTCATCTTCAACACGCGCTCGACCTTGCCGTCGGCCATGGCGCGATAGGTCCAGTAGGTCGGGCTGTTGGCGGCGGAATCGCCCCAGTTGATGCCGTACTTGAAGTTCCAGGCGATCTTCTCGCCGGCGCGGGAATCCGAGACCTGGGGCTCCTCGGGGAAGGGGCGGCCGGCCACATAGCCCTTGATCTCGCCGACCTTGTCGCCCAACTGGACCTTGCCCAGGTTCTTCTCGGTGGCGTCCACATAGGATTTGCTGACGTCGAACGAGGCGGTGGGGCCGACCTTGACCTCGTACCAGCCGTTCTTGATGGCGTCGTACATGCCGGGATCAAGGGCGTCCTTGGCCTGTTCGACGTTGCCCTGGTTGATCACCGCGCCCGGCTTGACCACGGAATGGGTGGGAGTTCCTGCCTTGTAGGGCAGGAAGGACTTGTCGACGGTCTCGGATGCCGCGGCGGCGCCGATGCCGGCTCCCAGCCCCAGGCCCATGCCCAGGGCGACGGTCATGATTCGGTTCATTGGGCGATTCATTGTTTCCTCCGGTTGTCTTTTTGATTTGGACCACGCCCCGCCCGGACCGCCCGCCATGGGCGTCCGGACGGGCCGGGCCTCCTAGAAGCGGAACGTGGCGTTGGCGAAGATTTCCGTCTCGTCGTGGGCCATGCCGATGATGCCGGTCCGCAGGTTGCCGAAGGGCTCGGTGCCCAGCCAGGCGCCCTTGGAGGCCTGGCCGTCCCACGGCACGCCGGTGGCGGCGTCGGCGTTGTTGCCGAAGGTGTTGCGGTACTCGCCGAACTTGACGTTGGCGCCCAGGCGGAAGCGCCAGGCGGCGGCGGGAATCCACTCGACCGAAGGCTCCAGCACGTTGGCCCCGGCCCGGAAGTCGCGGGCGAAGACCATCTGCGGGCTGACGGTGTCGGCCATGTACCAGCCCTTGACCATCAGGGTGCCGATCCAGTTCATGTCCCAGTCGGGCATGCCGATGACGCCGTTCTGACGGCTGTGGTACAGCTCGTGCTGCAGAATGTGCTGGCCGAATACCTGGCCGCTGATCAGGAAGGCGCGGCGCTCGTTGAGGAACGGAATGAAGGTGCTGCGGTCGGCGCCGATGACGTAGCGCACCACGTCGGACTTCTTGTAGAGCTGCTTTTGCGCCGTCGAGGCGAATTCCTCGCCCTGGGTGTAGACGCTTTCCAGCCGGAAGGCGGTGTCGATGGGATCGACGGTGAAGTCGAGCGAACCGCCGAAGATGTTCAGGCGGGGGAACTCGATGTCGAAGGCCGGGGCATAGTCCCACACCCCGTAATTGCCGTTCATGCCGTTGCGGCTGACGATGCCGCCCCGCAGCGACGGCATCTGCGAACGCATGGTCAGCGCGTTGACCGAGAAGCCGACGCCCTTGATCTCGCCCTCGACCTTGCCGCCATAGGTCATGTTCGACAGGTTCCACTCGGGCATATTGGCCTGGCGGATGCCGATCTGGTTGCGGCCGAAGTTGAGCGCGTTGTTGCCGCCGTTATAGTTGCCGACGGTACAGCCGTTGTCCCAGCAGTTCTTCAGGGCGCGGAACATGCCGGCGGCGCCGGCCGGATTGTTGGGGCTGCCGGCCTGGCCCAGGTTGTTGGGCCGGAACTTCTCGAACATCCACAGGCCCTGGACGTTCAGGTCGTCGAAGGGGCCGCGCGCCCCCATGCGGTAATCGGCGCGGACCATGCCCATGGGAATGCGGATGTCCTGCAACTCGTCATAGATGTTGTTGCGCGAGTAATCGACCGGGTTGACCACGTCGAGCACCCGGAACAGGTCGGTTCGGCCCCAGACCAGTTGCTGGCGCCCCACCCGTAGCGCCAGGGTGTTGCTCCCCACCGGCATCTCGGCGTCGACGAACAGTTCGCGCACCACGTCGGCGCGGGAATTCAGTTCGGGGGCCGCCAGATCCCTCTGGCTGTAATCCATGTAGTCCTTGATGCAGCCGCGGCTGTCCACGTCGCAGGGACGGACCGGGGTGGCGAAGATCAGGCCGTTGTCGGGGCGCCGCCAGCCGTTGACGAGGGCCAGGCCCTCGTTGGGATTGCCGGCCCCGGTCACCATGTCGGCGATGGGCAGGACGTTGCCGCTGCCCCACGACGTCGCCTTCGAACCGTCGTTGTTGTCGAATTTCACCGAACTGCCGGCGCGGCTGCCGTACTCGGTGGGGTTCAGGTCGTAGACGCCGTCATACGAGGCCCGCAGGGTGGCGTGGACCTTCATCATGCTGAACGGGCCGCCCACGTTGAGCTTCTTGTCTAGATCGCTCTGGCCCATGCTGCGGGCCTTGGACAGGCCGGTGGTGGGCCGGAAGCGCACCTCCTCGTCCAGCTTGTTCTTGACGACCCAGCCGTCGGCGTCGGCCGCCAGTGCCGGCAGCGCCAGCATCAGCGGCCAGATCAGGGCCATGGTGGTTAAGGTCAAACGACGTCTCATTGGACTCCCTCCCTGTAGTCGCCCCCCTTGGGCGAGTTGGTTCAAACGGCCTGGTCGGCCTCACGGGTGATGAATTTCGGGCGGAACGCGGCGATCCAGGCCGGCACGAAGACCATGGCCGAGACGGCGCAGACGATGATCATGAAGATCAGCAGCTTGGCGGCGTCGGCCTGGAACCGCAGGTCCGAGACGAACACCCAGGCGACGATGCCGCCCACCAGGGTGGTCACCGTGCAGGTCACCGCCAGTCCGGTGGTGGCGATGGCCCGCCCGATGGCCGCCTGGAAGTCCAGGTGCTCGTGCAGTTCATCCCTGATGCGGTCGATGATGTAGACCGCGTAGTCGATGCCGATGCCCAACCCCACCGAGATCAGCGGCACGGTGTTGATATTCAGCCCGATGCGGTTGACCGACAGGTAGGCGTAGGTCATGGCGGTGGGCACCAGCATGGCGATGAACATCAAGAGGCCGGCGTGCCACGAGCGGTAGGTGAAGCCCACCAATCCGCAGATCAGCACGAAGACCATGGGGATGACCTTGAGATTGTCCGAGAAGATCTCGCGGTTGACCGCCGCCGTGACGCCCAGCACGCCGCCGGCCAGCTCGATGGTCACTCCTTTGGCCAGGGCGGCGACCGCCTTGGCGCCCTCGGCGGCCATGGCGATGGCGCGGTCCACGGTCTCGCCCTTGTGGTCCTTGTAGAACAGGGCGAGGTTGGCCTTGGAATAGTCCGAGGTGATGAAGTCGTTCAGTGTGCCGGGAATCGGGCTGGACGCCATGTAGGCGAACAGCACGCCGCCCACCAGTTGGGCGTCGTGGGGAATCTGCTCCCAGCGCTGGTCGCCGTTATGGATCAGCTTGTTGACCTGGCGCACCAGGGTCGGCACCGACTTGACGCCGCCCAGTTCGGGGTCGAGCAGCATGTGGTTGTTGAAGGTCTCGATGGCCTTCATGGCCTCGGGGTCCTTCAGCCCGCCGGGCTTGTCGGCCTTGGCCACCAGCAGCAACTGCTCCGAGCCGGGGAACAGGGCGTTCACCGCCGCCGAGGACAGGTTGTAGTCGTGGTCGCGGTAGAGCAGCGGCGAACCGGGCTCGGATTCGCCGATGGTGATGTCCTTGGCCACCACCAGCGAGCCCAGGACCAGCAGCCCGCCGAGCGCGCTCATGGCCATGGCGCTGCGGCGTCCGGCCACCAGATGGCCCAGGCGGCCCAGCGCGGCACCCAGCACCGAGTGCTTGCGCACCGTCGCCTTGGGCGTCGGCATGTAGCTGAGCAGCAGCGGTACGGTGACCAGCACGTTCAGCATGCCCGACAGGGCCCACAGCGCGGTGAACACGCCGAGCTCGAAATTGATGCGCACCGAGCCGGTCACCAGCAGGATCAGGCCGACGGCGTCGCAGGTGATGCCCAGCGTGCCGGGATGGAACATCTCGCGCAGCGTCTGCTCCGCCGCCTTGCGCCCGTCGCCGACCCGGGCCAGCTCCTGGTACCAGCGTTCGACGATCTGGATGCCGTGGCTCATGGAGCGCGCGGCGATCAGGAACGGAATCACCAGCATCAAGGGGTCCAGGTGGTAGCCCAGCACCACGATGTAGCCCAGGCCCCAGACGGTGGAGATGAAGATGCCGACCAGCGGCAGCGCCACCCCGTGGAAGCGCCGGAAATAGGCGACCAGCAGCACCAGGACGATCACCGCCGTATAGGCGAAGACCTGCAGGCTTTGCGGCAGGTAGGAATAGACCCAGCCGATCAGGGCGGGCTGGCCGGTGGTGTGGATGCGGATGCCGCCCTTGTTCTCACGCGCACGGATGTCCTGCAGTCCCTGGAAGATGCCCAGGTAGTCCAACTGGCCGCCGTCGATGAACTGGGCCTTGATCAGCGCCGCCTTGAGATCGGGCGAGACGATCAGCCCGAACACCCGGGGATCGACCAGCACCTTGGCCTTCATGGCCGCCAGTTGCTCCGGCGTCATGGCGCCGAGCGCCGGGTTGTAATAGACCTCGGAGCGCACGCTGCCTTCCTCGGTCAGCGAGATGAAGCGCGCCGTGCGGTGGGTGATGGACGACACCAGGTTGTGGTTGACGCCCGGCAGGTTGTCGATGGCGCCGGTCACCCGGTCGATGGCCGCCAGGTTCTCGTTGGAAAAGATGGTCCCCTCGGAGACCTCGACGGCCACGGTCAGCACGTTGGCGCCGCCGAACAGGCCCCTGATCTCGTTGTGGACCTTGATGAAGGGATGCTGCTGCGGCAGCAGGCCCTCGAAATCGGTGTAGATCTTGAGCGCCGGAATCTTGGCCGCGAAGGCCAGGGTCACCAGCAGCACCAGGGTAAGGACGAGGCCGCGTCGCGCGAACAGGCGGTCGGGCAGCGTCTCGATGAAGCTTTTCATGGGGCGGTCCTCAATTGGTCTTGGTGGCGGGGATCGGCATCAGCGTGCCGGTGCCGGCCAGCACCAGCCCCGTCCCGGTGGCGGCCAGGCCGCGCAGATCGGCCATGGGAACGCCGGAAATCGGCGTCCAGGCGCCGCCGGTCCGCCGCGCCGCGATGCCGGCCGCGCCCGCCACCACCGCTTCGTCGCCGGGCAGGGCCAGGACGCCGTACAGCGGCGCCTCGACCGGCGCATTGCCCCGAATCCAGGTGCGGCCGCCGTCCAGGGTCTCCAGCACGGCGCCGCCGAGGCCCACCACCAGCCCGCGCCGCTCGGTCTCGAAATGCATGCCCTGGGGATAGAAATCCTCGCCCAGCCCACCGCCCGGCGCCCAGGTGGCGCCGTTATCGGTGGTGATCAGCACCCGGCCGAACTCGCCGGTCACCACGCCGAAGGCGGGGGTGGGGAACTGGACGTTGAGCAATTGGATATCCTCGTCGAGGGATTTGGACGTCCAGCTCTTGGCCCCGTCGCCGCTGGTCACCAGTAGGCCGCGCGCCCCCGTCACCCACAGGCGGTTGTCGGCCGCGCAGGCCACGTCCAGATGGGCGTCCGACGGCGGCAGGTCGCGGGGCGACCAGGTGGCGCCGTCGGGCGTGCCCAGCCACAGCCGGCCGCCGAAATCCAGCGCCGCGAACGAGCCGTCGCCGCAGGCGGTCACCTTGATCAGCGCGCCGCCCTGGGCCAGGTCCCGGCGCTTCCAGGTGGCGCCGTTGTCGCCCGAGACGATCACCGCCCCGAACGAGCCCACGGCGACCAGCGCCTTGCCGTTGCCGGCCACCGATTGCAGGTGGTCGATGCGGCGCACCGCCTTGGCCATCTCGGCCGCCACGCCGCTGTGGCGCTGGTCCCCCTGGCAGGCGCCAAGGCCCAGCACCGCCAGCGCCACGGCCAGCATTCTCAAGCGATAAGACATGTCCTCCCCTTTCTTGACCGGCCCCCATCGATTGGGCGGGGGGCGTGATCACCACCGGACTTTCCTCGACCGTGGTCGGGTGGTGACCCGAGGGAGTTAGCAACCGCTATGCCAGTGCGCGGGATCTCGCCAAGAAGCATCATGTTGCGTTGCAATAAACGACAGTATCGGCCAGATGTGATTGGATTCGGCGTGTGGCTATCTACTTATGGAGTGGCTCTGGAATCGATATATGTTGTTCCAAATGGCGACACTGTCTTGCATCTGTACACAGTGCATGGAATCTCGCGCCCGCAATTGGAGTGGATCGTTTTGGGTCAGTGTCGCGAAATCGGTCAGTTCCTTGCCGCGTGTTGCCGTGGGTTCGCCCCGGCCCTTGGGGCGGAAGGCGGTGGCACCGGGATTGCAGCGGACGGGGGACAAACAGCTCCAAACGGGAGGACCGTCCATGAAAGTCAATGCCGCCGTTACCCGGGCCAAGCACGCCCCCATGTCCCTGGAAGTTCTCGATCTGGCCGAACCCCGGGACGGGGAGATCCTGGTCCGCGTCGTCGCCACCGGCGTCTGCCACACCGACATCGCCATGCGCGACCAGACCTATCCGGTGCCCCAGCCCATCGTGCTGGGCCACGAGGGGGCCGGCGTGGTGGAGAAGGTGGGGCGCGGCGTCACCAAGGTCGCGGTGGGCGACCATGTGGTGATGTCCTATAATTCGTGCGGCCACTGCGACAGCTGCAACGAGCACGCTCCCAACTACTGCCACGACTTCTTCGGCCACAACTTCGCCGGCGTGCGTCCCGACGGGACCAGCGCGCTGAGCAAGGGGGGCGAGGTCATCCACGGCAACTTCTTCGGCCAGTCGTCCTTCGCCAATTTCGCCCTGTGCCACGAGCGCAACGTGGTCAAGGTCTCCAAGGACGCGCCGCTGGAGCTGCTCGGGCCGCTGGCCTGCGGCATCCAGACCGGGGCGGGCGCGGTGATCAACGCGCTGAAGGTCGGGGCGGGCCGCACCATCGCGGTGTTCGGCGCCGGCTCGGTGGGCCTGTCCGCCGTGATGGCGGCCCGCGTGGTGGGGGCCGTCACCATCGTCGCCGTGGACGTGGTGCCCGAGCGCCTGACCATGGCCAAGACCCTGGGGGCCACCCATGCCCTCAATCCCAAGGAGGTGGACGTGGTGGCCGAGATCATGAAGATCACCGGCACCGGTGTGGATTTCGCCTTCGAATCCACCGGCATTCCGGCGGTGATCCGCAACGCCATGGAAAGCCTGGCGCCGCGCGGCACCTGCGGCATCGTCGGCGCCGCCTCGCTGGATACCGAGATCACGCTCAACGCCATGCACCTGATGACGGCCGGGCGCTCCATCCGGGGCATCGTCGAGGGCGATTCCACTCCGGACGTGTTCATTCCCCAACTGATCGAACTGTATCGCCAGGGGCGCTTCCCCTTCGACAAGCTGGTCAGCTTCTATCCCTATGAGAAGATCAACCAGGCGGTCGAGGACGCCGAGACCGGCAAGGCCATCAAACCGATCATCCGCATGGGCTGAGACGGGCGCTAAAATAATAAAACCCCGGAGCGGTCGCCCGCTCCGGGGTTTCCTTTTGCCTCGGCGCCTATTGGGCGGCGTCCGGGGCGGGGCGCGACAGCGGCCAGAAGGCGAAGCCGTCGCCGAGCGCCACGAACACCGGGAAGGTCACCGACAGCATGGCGGTGGCGATCCACAGGTCCAGGCCGTAGGTGGGGGCGCCGCCGGGCATGGCGCCGACCAGCATGACGGCGGCGGCGGCGTAGACCCGGTACATCACCACGGCCAGCACCACCACCAGGACCAGCAGAGCCAAGCCCTTGACCGGCTGGCGGATGGCCTGGAACGGCGCGGTCTGCATCATGACCAGCATGATGAATTCACCGAACAGGCCCGAGACCGGCACGCGGACCATGTAATCCACCACGTCCATGCCCATCACCTTGATGCCCAGGGTCCAGACGACCCAGGAGACGGCCAGCACCAGCACGGCGTTGAGCAGGCCGAACAGCGGCTGGCGCCCCAGGGCCGGAAGCGCCGCCGCGATGGTGGCCGACGGCCAGAAGTCCAGCAGCACGAACCACATGATCACCGAGACGGTGGTGACGATGAACGAGAGCGCGTTCCAGGCGGGGAAGGCTCCCTTGGGGTCCAGGGCGGCGGCATAGAAGGGGGCGTCCTTCATGGCGCCGAAATCGAAACCCAGCTTGAAGGTGACCAGGGCGGTGACATAGGCCAGGACGAAGACGCCCAGGCCGATCGCTCCCGGATGCTTGGAAACGGCGGCCATGGGCCAGCACTGGAACACCGCCACCAGCCAGAAGGCGCAGCACACCGAGACGATGGTGTACATGATGGCGAAGGGCTTGGGCACGCCGAAGCCGCCATCCACCAGGGCCAGGATGGTCGGCGTCATGATCAGGGCGGCAGCCAGCATCAGCCCCAGGATGGCCACGCCCTTCACCGGCTGGGCCAGACGGCCGAGAAAGCCGGGATAGGCGCTCTGCCACACCAGGCCGATGACGATCTGGCCCGGGATGGCGCTCATGATCAGCAGCGCCACCCAACTGCCGAAGGTGGCGGGGTCGAACTGGGCGCAGATGCCCAGGGACAGGCTGACCGCCACCAGGGCGGTGACGATTCCGAGAACGGGCTGCTTGAGCCCAAGAGAGTTCGGCATGGTTTCCCCCATCGAGTTCCGTTGTCGCGTCGAGCGCGTTGAGCCCTTGGGTAGCAACCCCCATGCCATCGTCCCGTTCCCGGCGAAGCGGCGGCATGGGGAAGGGCTGTCGCGTTTTCGGCTGTCCCGTTTCAACGCAGTGTCTCGTTTCGCGACACCTTCCGCCGGCCGGCAGGGGCGGAGAATGGCGATCCCGGCCCGCTGGGCATCTGGCATCACCCTTGCAGTGCCATGCTGCGCAAACCGGCCTCAAAGGATAGAGGGCCGGGCAACGGCAAGTTGGGGGAGGTCCCAAGTGAAGAAGAAAAGAAATCAAGCAGCCGTGCTGGCCGGCTCGCTCGTCATCGGCTTCGTTGCTTCTGTCGCGGCCGGGGATGCCTGGGCGCAGGTCGCCGGGCAATGGCGGGATGCCCAGCATGTCTATTCCAAGATCTGCGCCAACTGTCATGAAATCGGTGTCGGCCCGGTGATCAAGGGCCGCAACCTCGACCCCGACTATTATCAGAGCGTGGTGCGTCACGGCATGCGGGCCATGCCCGCCTTCCGCCCCACCGACGTGGACGATGCTATGCTGCGGCAGGTGGCCGAGATGCTGTCCAAGAGCCCGGCGCCGGGAGGGGCGAAATGAGGCTGTCGCGCCGCGCCGTGCTGGGAGCCGCCCTGGGTGGCGGCACCCTGGCCGCCCTGCGCGGGCTGCCGGCGGCGGCCATGACCGCCCCGGTCTCCGGCGCCACCCTGGTGCTGGCCGATCCGTCGGTGAGCCCCGGCTTCGCCGAGGCGGTCCGCAACTGGACCGGCGGCACCGTCCGCACGGTGACCGGGCCCCAGACCCTGGCCGACGCCGCCCGCTGGCTGGCGGCGGCGCCCGGGCGGCGGGTGGTCGGCCTGGTGGAGGATTCCGACGGCGTGCTGTTCCAGCAGATGGTGCCGCGCGGCCGGGCCACCTGGCTGTCCGCCGTTCATCACGCCCCGCGCCCCGTGGCCGGATCGGACTGGGAGATCGCCCTGGGCGACGGCCTGGGCCGCATGGCCGCCGGACGCGCCACGGGCGGAAATCTGGATGCGGGCGGCCCATCGGTGGCCCGGATGTCCTTCGTGGTGGCCGGCTAACCATAAAGAAATCAGGAGAGGAACATGGCCAGCAAGTATGTCGCCCTGCCCAAGGGCGTTTCGGAAAAGAACTTCGACGCCGCCATCCGCGAGTACCGCGAGATTCTGGGCGCCGCCAACGTCTTCACCGATGCCGAGCATCTGGTGTCCTACAACAAGATCATGATTCCCGACAGCAACGAGAACCACCAGCCGTCGGCGGCCATCTGCCCGGCCTCCACCGAGGAGGTCCAGCGTTGCGTGGCGGTGTGCAACAAGTACAAGGTCCCGGTGTGGCCGATCTCGACGGGCCGCAACCTGGGCTACGGCTCGGCGGCGCCGGGCTCGCGCGGGCAGGTGGTCATGGACCTGCGCCGCATGAACAAGATCATCGAGGTGGACGCCGATCTGGGCACCGCCCTGGTCGAGCCGGGCGTCACCTTCCAGCAGCTCTACGACTACCTGCAGGACAACAAAATTCCGCTGTGGCTGTCGTGCCCGGCGCCGTCCTCCATCGCCGGCCCGCTGGGCAACGCCGCCGACCGCGGGGTGGGCTACACGCCTTATGGCGAGCACTTCATGTTCTCGTGCGGCATGGAAGTGGTGATGCCCACCGGCGAGGTGCTGAAGACCGGCATGGGCTCGCTGCCCAATTCCAACACCGCCCAGGTGTTCAAGTGGGGGTACGGCCCCTATCTGGACGGCATCTTCACCCAGTCCAATTACGGCATCATCACCAAGATGGGCTTCTGGCTGATGCCGGCCCCGCCCGCCTTCAAGCCCTATGTCATCCGCTATCCCGAGGAAACCGACATCGTCGACATCGTCGAGACGTTGCGGCCGCTGCGCATGGCCATGGTCATCCCCAACGCGGTGGTGATCGTCCACGCCCTGTGGGAGCTGGGCTCGTTCCTCAAGCGTGCCGATTACTACACCGGCCCCGGCTCCATTCCCGATTCCGTGGTCAAGGAGATGGTGAAGAAGCACAAGGTCGGCATGTGGAACGTCTATTGCGGCCTCTACGGCACGCCCGAGCAGAACGAGGTCAACTGGAACATCATCCAGCACGTGGTCAAGTCGTCGGGCAAGGGTGAGTTGCTGACCGCCGAGCAGGTGGGCGATGATCCGGTATTCAAGTACCGCGCCGATCTGATGCAGGGCAAGATGAACACCGCCGAGTTCGGACTCTACAATTGGCGGGGCGGCGGCGGCTCGGCGTGGTTCGCCCCCGTGAGCCAGGCGCGCGGCAGCGAGACCATGAAGCAGATGGAGATGACCAAGCGTATCCTGGGCAAGTACGGCTTCGACTACGTCTCGGAGTTCATCGTCGGCTGGCGCGACATGCACCATATCGTCGACCTGCTCTACGACCGTACCGATCCGGCCCAGATGCAGGCCGCCCACGCCTGTTTCGACGAACTGCTGACGGAGTTCTCCAAGCACGGCTACGGCACCTACCGCGTCAACACCGCCTTCATGGACAAGGTCGCCGACACCTACGGGCCGGTGAAGAAGGAGGTCAACCGCAAGATCAAGCGGGCGCTGGACCCCAACGGCATCATCGCGCCCGGCAAGTCCGGTATCTGGAACTAAGGGAGGAGCAAAAATCATGAAGGAATACAAGCTGTTCATCGGCGGCGAATGGGTCGCCTCGTCGGGCAACACCGTCGCCGACAACATCGATCCGGCCACCGGCAAGGCCTTCGCCCGCGTCCACCAGGCCGGGCTGCCCGACCTGGAAAAGGCGGTGGCCGCCGCCCATGCCGCATCCAAGGAATGGGGCAACACGCTGGCCAACCAGCGCGAGGCCATCCTGATCAAGGCCGCCGACGTGCTGGCCGGGCGTATCCCGGAAATCGCCGAGGTGCTGCGCTACGAATCCGGCTCAACCTTCGGCAAGTCCATGTTCGAGGTGTCGTTCTGCGTCAACCTGCTGCGCAGCGCGGCGGGCGAATGCCGGCGTATCTTCGGCGAGACCATGCCGTCCGATTCCCCCGGCCTGTTCTCCATGAGCGTGCGCCGGCCGCTGGGCGTCATCGCCGGCATCGCGCCCTACAACTTCCCCTTCCTGCTGGCCTTCAAGAAGGTGGCCATGGCGCTGGCGGCGGGTAACGCCTTCGTGCTGAAGCCGGCGGGCTATACCCCCATCTCGGGCCTGATGATCGCCGAGGTGATGGAAGCCGCCGGCCTGCCCAAGGGCGTGCTGAACGTCATTCCCGGCCCCGGCGGCAAGCTGGGCGACGCCCTGATCGCCGATCCCCGGGTCAAGATGGTGACCTTCACCGGCTCCACCGAGGTGGGCCGCCATATCGGCGAGATGGCCGCCCGGCACTTCAAGAAGTGCACCCTGGAGATGGGCGGCAAGAGCCCGCTGATCGTGCTCAAGGACGCCGACATCCCCTATGCGGTGGACGCCGCCTGCTTCGGCATCTTCCTGCACCAGGGCCAGGTCTGCATGGTCAACTCGCGCATCATCGTCGAGGAACCGATCTTCGACGAATTCTGCAAGGCCTTCACCGCCAAGGTCCGCACGCTGCAGGTGGGCGACCCCCACCACCCGCACACCGTGATCGGCCCGCTGATCAACCAGGGCCAGTGCGCCGTGGTGCAGGGCCACGTGGACGACGCGGTGAAGAAGGGCGCGCGGCTGCTCAACGGTGGCAAGTCCGACGGCGCCTTCTACGAGCCGACGGTGCTGGCCGGGGTCACCGACGACATGGTGGTCTACCGCGACGAGACCTTCGGGCCGCTGGTGTCCATCATCCGCGCTGGTGATTCCGAGGAAGCCCTGGAGATCGCCAACGACAGCAATTACGGCCTGTCCTCGGCGGTGATCACCAACGACCTGCAGAAGGCCATGGACCTGGCGATGCGCCTTGAATCCGGGGCCGTCCACCTCAACGACTGCACCATCTACGACGAGCCGCACGTGCCCTTCGGCGGCATCAAGGAAAGCGGCATGGGCCGCGAGGGTGGCAAGTGGTCCATGGAGGAGATGACCGAGATCAAGTGGATCACCATTCAGATGGGCAAGCGCCACTTCCCGTTCTGAGCCGTCATCCTTCCCGGCTCATACTGGGCCGGATCGCACTGTCCCCACTTCGCGATCCGGCCAACTTTTCCCCCAGGACGGTTCCCACATGACCGAATGCAATCGCCGCAAAAGTCCGCTCAACAACGCCAGCGAACAGATCGCCGGCTGGCAGGCGGCCGCCGGGCTGGGCGGCAAGGCCGCCATCCTGGCCGCCGAGCGCGCAGTCACCTTCTCGGACCTGGCCGAAAGCATCAACCGGGTCGGCAACGGCCTGCTGGCCGGCGGCGTGCGGCCCGGCGACCGGGTGATCCTGCTGATGGCCGACACGCCCGAGCTGATCGCCGCCTATCTGGCGGTGATGAAGGTCGGCGCGGTGGCCATCGCGCTCAATACCCGCGGCAGCGCCGGCGATATCGGCCATGCCATGGAGGACAGCGGCTGCGCCGCCCTGCTGACCGACCATACCCTGCTGTCCCTGTTCCAGTCGGCCCTGGACCGTACCGATTACCGCCCGCCCCTGGTGGTGGACGACGTGGCCGCCTTCGCCGCCGGCCAGCCGGCCGAACTGGCGGCCCATGCGGTCCTGCCCACCGATCCCGCCTTTATGATCTACACCTCTGGCACCACGGGGGCCGCCAAAGGCGCCATCCACCGCCACGGCGACGTGGAGATCGGCGACCTGCACCTGCGGCAGAATTTCGGCGTGGCCCCCGGCGACCGGGTGTTCTCCACTTCGAAGCTGTTCTTCGCCTATGCCCTGGGCCACAGCCTGATCGGCGCGCTGAAATGCGGCGCCACCGTTATCCTTTATGCCGGCTGGCCCGATGCCGAGGCGGTGGCCGAGGTGGTCGAGCGTCACGCTCCCACCATCTTGCTCAGCGTGCCCACCCTTTATCGCAACCTGCTCCGCAGCCAGGTGGTCGGCCGCCCCGCCTTCCGCCGTATCCGTCACTTCATCTCCGCCGGGGAGCGGCTGCCGGAATCGGTGTTCTCGGAATGGCTCCAGGCCACCGGCCAGCCCATCCTGGAAGGGATCGGCACCAGCGAGATCGTCTTCCTGGCCATCGCCAACACGCCGTTGGCCTATCGCATGGGCTCGTCGGGCCGCCCCCAGCCCTGGGCCCGGGTCAAGCTGCTGGACGAGGACGGCAAACCGGTGCGCGAGCCCGGCCGCACCGGCATCTTGTGGCTGAAGATGGCCTCGGTGGCCGCCGGCTACTGGAACCAGCCGGACAAGACCGCCGAGGCGTTCCAGAAGGGCTGGTACCGCACCGGCGACGTCTTCTCGGTGGATGCCGAGGGTTGGTGGGAACACCACGGGCGCGGCGACGACATGCTGAAGATCTCCGGCCAGTGGGTCAGTCCCGCCGAGATCGAGGAGCACGCCCTGAAGCTGCCCGGCATCGCCGAGGTGGCCGCCGTGGGGGTGACCACCCAGGACGGGCTGGTCCGCCTGGGCCTTGCCGTGGTCCGTGCCGATTTCGCCCCGGGCACCGAGGTGATGGAGGCCAATCTGCGCCAGCATTTCGAGCGCAGCCTGTCCATCTACAAATGTCCGCGCCGCATCCGCTTCGTCGACGAGATGCCGCGCACCGTCACCGGCAAGCTGCAGCGCTTCCGGGTCCGCGACCTGTTCGCGCCGGAATAGGGAGGCAACGGTGGAGTATACCTGGGAAGAGATCGACCAGATGGCGGATATTCTCGAGGCCGAGATCGCCGGCGGGCGTTTCGACCCTCCCGCCGCCCGCACCCTGGCGCTGCGGGTGGCGGACCTGTGCCCCGATATCCGCGCCAGCATGAATCTGATTGCCGCGCGCATGACGGAGTATGTTGAACCGGCCAAGTAGGCCAGTGTAAATACGGTAAATCACGCGCCAGAAAACGATGCGCGGAAAATTAAGAATAATGATTGTGGGAGGAACTATGAGGTGCAACCTCGGGATATGACGCTGCCCGATCTGGTCAGTTTTGACCCGGATCATGGCTTGATTTCATTTTGTGGACGCCGTGCGGTGTTGGTCCAGGCCGACGCCATGGGAGCCTTGCGCAAGGAGCTGATCGACACCCTGGGCGTCGACATCGCCAAGGTGATCCTGACCCGCTTCGGCTATAGCTGCGGCCAAAGCGACGCACGGCATCTGCACGCCCTGATGGGCGATGACGCCGTGTCGGAGTTCGTCCTGGCCGGGCCGAAGCTGCACATGCTCGAAGGCGTGGTCTGCGTCGAGACCCATGCCCTGCTCATCGACCCGGAGACCGGCCATTACGACATGGCCGGCGTGTGGAAGAACTCGTACGAGGCCGAGCAGCACGTAAGGTTGTTCGGCGTGTCGTCCGATCCGGTGTGCTGGACGGTGTCGGGCTATGCCTCGGGTTTCTCGTCGGTGGCGTTCGATACCCCGATGATCTGCATCGAGGACCAGTGCGTCGGACGCGGCCATGCCGAATGCTCGTGGCGCCTGATCTCCTCGGACATCTGCGGCCCCGAGCACGACGAGCATCGCCGCCTGTTCATGCCGCTCAACCTGCAGCAGCACATCAACCTGCTGGAGCAGAAGGTGCAGCAGCGCACCGCCGATCTGGCCGCCTCGGAATCGCGCTACCGCGATCTGGTGGACAACCTGTCGGAGATCGTCTTCAGCCTGGACGGCAACGGCCAGCTGGTCCACCTCAACCGGGCCGGCCGCCGCCGGCTGGGCCTGGCGGCCGACGGCGAGATGGTGCCGCTGGCCCGCCTGATGACCATGCCCCACCGCCGCCGCCTCGCCCGTTTCCTGCGTCAGGTGGGCGACAGCGGGTCCGAGGGGCGGATCGAAACCGCGCTGCGCAGCCTGCACGGCGAGGAAATTCCCGCCCAGATGCAGATCAGCCCGGTGATGGACGGCGAACGGCTGGCCGGCTACCGGGGGCTGGCCATCGATATTTCCCAGCGTCAGGCCCGCGAGCGCAAGCTGACCGAATACGCCTCCAGCCTGGAAAGCCAACTGGCCCAGGCCACCCGTCTGGCCGGACTGGGGCAGTTCGCCTCGGGCATCGCCCACGAGATCAACAACCCCATGGGGTTGATCTCCGCCTATGCCGAGGACCTGCTCGACACCATCGGCGACGGCGGCGGCGGCGGGGACCCGGTGGACGTCGAGCGCCTGCGCCGCGGTCTGGCGACCATCCAGGAGCAGGCCTACCGCTGCAAGTACATCACCCAGAACGTGCTGTCCTTCGCCCGTGACCAGGTGGTCAACCTGGAGCCCACCAACCTGGGCGCCCTGGTGCGCGACAAGGTGGCCTTCTTCAGCGACCGGGCCGGCGGAGTCGCCCTCGACATCCGCCTGACCGTCAACGACGACCTGCCGCCGGTCCGCACCGATCCCAGCCTGATCGGCCAAGTTCTGCTCAATCTGCTGAAGAACGCCGCCGAGGCCACGGAATCCAACGGCCGTCTCATGGTGTCGCTGGGCCGTTTCCGCAGCCGTATCCGCCTGGAAGTGGCCGATGACGGCCCGGGGCTGGCGCCGGAGATCATGGAAAAGGTCTTCGACCCGTTCTTCACCACCAAGGAGCCCGACAGGGGGACCGGCCTCGGCCTGTCCATCTGCTACGGCATCGTGCGCTCCCTGGGGGGAACCATCACCTGCGGCAACCGCCCGGCCGGGGGGGCCTGGTTCCGCGTGTCGCTGCCAATGGTATCCGAAGGGCCAACGGCATCCGAGGGGCCAATTGTATCCGAGGGGAGTGTCGAGCGATGACGGACGCCCGCTTGCTCATCGTCGACGATGAGCCGCATTACCGCCAACTGCTCAGCGAGCGGCTGAGTCGCCGGGGCTGGGCCACCTTCACCGCCGCCAATGCCCAGGAGGCGCTGGCCATCGCCGAGACGGTGGGCGTCGACGTCGCCCTGGTGGACATCATGATGGCCGGCATGGACGGGTTGACCCTGTTCGAGCACCTGCGGCGCATGGACCCGGCCATCGAAGGCATCATCCTGACCGGCCACGCCAATGTGGACACCGCCATCAAGGCCATGAAGCTGGGGGCCTTCGACTATCTGTCCAAGCCCTACAAGCTGAGCGAACTGGAAATCGTGGTGGACCGCGCCTTCGAGCGCCGCCGCCTCAACCATCGCTGCGCCGGGCTGGTCGCCCAGGTGGAGCATCTGCGCGGGCGCGGCATCGACCGCATGGTGGGGGAGGGCCAGCCGTGGCTGAGTACCGTCAACCTGGCCCGCAAGGCGGCGGCCCAGGACGCCCCGGTGCTGATCACCGGCGAAAGCGGTTCGGGCAAGGAGGTCATCGCGGCGGCTCTCCACCAGTGGAGCCAGCGGGCCGGCAACGTCTTCGTTCCCATCAATTGCGGCGCGCTGCCCGACAATCTGCTGGAAAGCGAGCTGTTCGGCCACCGGCGCGGAGCCTTCACCGGGGCCATGGCCGACAAGGAGGGATTGTTCCAGGTGGCGTCCAGCGGCACCCTGTTCCTGGACGAGATCGGCGAGTTGCAGCCCAGCGGCCAGGCCAAGCTGCTGCGGGTCATGGAGACCGGCGAGTTCCGCCCCCTGGGCCAGACGGCGCTGCGCCGCACCGAGACCCGGGTGGTGGCCGCCACCAACCGCGACCTGAAGGCCGAGGTCAAGGCCGGGAGATTCCGCGAGGATCTCTATTACCGCCTCAACGTCCTGACCATCCGGGTGCCGCCGCTGCGCGAGCGCCGCTCGGATATCCCGCTGCTGATCGCCCACCTGATGGCCCGCAGCCAGGCCCAGGTCCGCGACATCGAGCCCGCCGCCATGGCCCGTCTGGTGGATTATTCCTGGCCGGGCAACGTCCGCGAGCTGCGCAACGTCATCGAACGGATGCTGATGCTGGTGGAGGGGCCGCGTGTCACTGAAAACCTCGTCACCTCGCTGATCAGCGAGCCGACCGACCGGGGGCGCGGCGCCGGCTCGCCCCGGTTCGACCACATGATGAGCCTGGACGAGATGGACCGTGCCTATGTGCGCTGGGTGCTGGCCCAATGCGACGGAAACATCAGCACGGCGGCCAAGAAGCTTAAAATTTCCCGCTCGACCCTTTACCGTTACGTGGAGCCGGAAAACGGCACGGCCGGCTTGGCGAAGTCGTCGGCCTAACGGAATGGTCGGCCGGACGGAATGGTCGGTATGACGGGGGGAGGGGAGGGCGCCATGGATACATTCATGCAGGCCGCCATCGACGAGGCCAGGAAGGGGTTGCAGGAGGGGGGGATCCCCATCGGTTCGGTGCTGGTGCATGACGGCAGGATCATCGGGCGCGGGCATAACCGGCGGGTCCAGAAGGGCAGCGCCATCCTGCACGGCGAGATGGACGCCCTGGAGAATGCCGGCCGGCTCTCCGCCGGGACCTATCGGGACTCCGTCCTGTATACGACGCTTTCGCCCTGCTCCATGTGCAGCGGCGCCATTCTTCTCTATGGCATTCCCAAGGTGGTGATCGGCGAGAACCGGACCTTCGTGGGCGAGGAGGATCTGCTGAGGTCGAGGGGCGTGCGGCTCGAGATTCTCGACGACGCCACCTGCATCGATCTCATGCGCCGGTTCATCCGGGACAAGCCCACCTTGTGGAATGAAGACATCGGGGTGTGAGTCACTGCACCGCGTCGTCGTCGATCATCACGGCGTAGCAGGGCTTCTTGCTGTGGGCGGCGCAGAACTCGGTGGCCTCCCGCACCGCTTCGTCGGTATCCCTGCGTCCGGTCCGCCAGCCGAAGGCCCCGGTCGACGACATGACG
The DNA here is from genome assembly GCA_030824585.1 of Phaeospirillum sp. Lineage (GTDB taxonomy): Bacteria > Pseudomonadota > Alphaproteobacteria > Rhodospirillales > Magnetospirillaceae > Phaeospirillum. The sequence continues at coordinate 87,415 of JAVBXM010000008.1, forward strand.
AAGGCCTTGTGCGTCGCTCCGTCCAGGTATTTGACGAAGGCGGCGCGGCCGTTGTCCGACAATCCCCGCGGATAGGCGATGGCGGCTTCGTCGCGCGGCGGCAGGGGGCGTTCGAACTGGGTCAGCCCCTGGGCGGCGAGAAATTGCTCCACATGGCGGGTCCACAGGGGCGCGCCCTTGGTGGAGAACAGGTAATGGCCGTCGGTGCCGAAATCCGGGGCGGCGATGAATTGTGCCCGCCCGCCCGTCTCGGTGAACGCGCCGTGGAACCGTCTGGCCAGGGACGGGCCGAAGAAATGGTCGTTCTGGGTGTAGACCCACAGCATGGGAACCCGCGAGGCGCGGCCGAAGGTGCGGAAGGCCTCCACCAGACGGGCTTCCGTGCAGACCTGATCGGGTTTGGTCGATCCCCGGCCGCCGGCGAAGCTGATGGCCGCCACCAGGCCGGGCGGCGGGTCGGCGGTCAGGGCCACGGTGGCGAAGCCGCCGGCCGACTGGCCGACGGCCAGCACCTTCGAGGCGTCCACGTAGGGCTTCTTGGCCATCTGGGCGATGGCCTGGCGGATGTCCTCGGCGCTGGTGCGGCCGGATTTTTCGTAATCCGGGCTGTCGCACCGCCCCGAGCTTTCCGCGTACTCGCCTTCCGAATTGCCGTAGCCCCGGCGCATCACCGCCACCGCCACCCATCCCCGGCGGGCGAATTCGCGGGCCTTGGACAATTGCCCGCGCGCATGCATGCCGATGCGGTCCTCGGCCTTGCGCGGCGCTCCGTGGCTGATCACCACCAGGGGATGCCGGCGGCCGTCATCGGGCCGTACCACCAGCGCTTCGAGCGCCACGGCCGAGCCCTGGAAGGCGGCCGAGAGGGTGACGTCCTCCTCCACCAGCCCGATGGCCCGCGCCGGAAGGGAAAAGCCCAGCAGAAGGCAGAGAATGAGGACTATCCTGCTCATGGGGGGCGTTCCTTCCGGTTGGGGGTGGCGATACGGCAAATGGTCATTGGGCGACCGACAATCCACCCTTGCCGCCCAACTTGACCTTGCTGGTGGGCTGTTCTGGCCCGCTCCAGGATGCGCAACGTCTCCCCCATTGCCCCCTGGACTCCTCCCCCCGGCAAGCCTTGACCGTGCCATGGTAGCTCGAATTCGGACAAGCAGCATAAAGAGCTGGCCTCCTTTTGCTGTCTTTTGCTGTCGACGATCAAAACGAAAGAAGGGAGGCGAATGGAAGGAAGCCATTAGCCCTACCCTTACCAAGGTGATGGGGAAGGGTTGCTTCGGAGGCTCCGAGTTTTTCATTTGCCCGCAATGAGTGTCATCTGGGGTGCCGTTCTCTTAGATGATAAGATGAGTAAAAATTATGATGAGTGCTTTGCCGCCGCATCACTCAATCACATAGTTATTTATACTACGCATAATAAGCTAAATGATTGCATTTATTGTATATTTAGCTATTATAACTTTTGGCGGCGCGTGCTCGCGGCAAGGGAGGTGGGGATGGTCATCGATCAAAAATTAACGTCATTCGCTGTGTTCCGCTTTATCGCTGTGGTGATGATCGGAATGATCGGGACAGGCGCGCAAGCCTTTGATACCCCGCCTTCGAAGGAGGCTATCGCGGAGGCTGCAATGCCGGCGAGGCAGGCGATGCCACCCCTCGCGATGAAGCCTGAGGACACGGTCGGCGAATTTAAGACTGATAAATTAATCATCCGATATGTGTTGGGCAAAGAGCGTGATCCCAGGTATCGCGACGATACCTATGTCGCGTGGCAATCTCATTTGCGGATCGGCGACAGCTTGGTGATGGGGACCCCAGACCGGGGGACACTTGGTAACTTCTTGCGAAAGCTCGCGGGATCGGTTGTCGGGACGGAGAAGGAAATATCCGCACTCATCGTTAAAATCGATAACGACAAGCCGTTGACGTTGTTCTCTGCAAAGGTGACCAATCCGGTGGGGGAGCAGGTCGGTGATTATTCCGATGGGAATCTGGCGGGTGGTTATCGTTTGGTGAGCGGGCAGCCGCGTCCGCTGTCAATCACAGCATCGGCAACTGTCAGAACGGAATATGACGCTAGACTTCCGGGAAATTTGATCAAGCTGACGAAGTTCGTCGGCTCTCTTGCCGCGATACCGACGGGAGCGGCCTCATTCATCTTTAATAGCGTTGTGGATATCGATATCCATAGCGCCAATGCTGCTGTAAGCGAAATGTTGAATGAAGGGGGGAAGATCGGTGATCGTACTCTTGTACTCACAGACGAGCAGGCTCGTCGTGTAAAACTTATTCAGATTGTGCTTTTTGATAAATCTCTTATCAACGGCAATGCTAAATATATAGGCTCAATAGATATTAATCCTGTGTTTGCAAATAGCCTAATAACGCAGGAACGAAATTATAGTGCTTTGAATAGGGATCTGATTTATAGAAAAATCCATGATGACCCTAAGGTGGTATATGCTGATTTTATTTCGGAACAGACTCGGGCGAGTATGCTCGATCCGCTTGAGGCAATGCTTGGAATTGTTTGTGCCGATACAAGGAAAACATTCACGGGCTATGAGTTTAGCCCGAATGATGTTGCCGCTTTGATGTGGGCATCCCTCCGGAGCAGCAGGAGCTTTAGCGCGGTATCTGCGAGGGGTAATTATGGTACTTGCCCGGATGGCGATGATATCAAGCGATTTGCCCAGTTGGAGTTAAGTTGGCCTCCTTTGCCGGACGACCCGACAGGATTCAAGGCTCAGGTAAACACAACTCTGACGATTTTGGCGGGTAGAATTAAGAGTGGCTTTCCTATGGAAAGATTTTTTTCTGCAAATGTAAATTTCTTCCAGAGCGAAAATGTGACTCTAAGCAAAGACGATAGCATTCCGGTAGGAACGCAGACGAAGCTGGAACCGGTACGGATCAGTGCGATTTTGACCAAGATTAAGGCGCCAGATAGATCTGTCGGGTTTGGCAATTGGTCGTTTTCAGTAAATTCGGCTCAAGCCTATCTGATGACAGACCAAAAGTGCTACGCCGTCAGTCTCACATTTGATCCGGAGGGTTTTTCAGTTCCTGAGGGGACAGTGAGGAAGATCAATGAAATATTGATCGTTCCGACCGATATGCGGCCCTGCGAGAGACTCAATCAAAACGTGGCGTGAATGACGGCCTTGGGAGTGGCCGCCGCTTGGCGGCCAACTCCGTCCAGCCGGCTTTCACCGATGAACCGGGAGGTCACTCAGTACTCCGGGCAAGGCAAGATAGCCGCTGGCCGGCGGCGAGCAGCCTCTTGAACCAGGGGGAATATCCCCGGCGGCCCATTCCAGAGTACCAGAAAGGACAAAACCCCTTGGTTTCCCAAGGGGTTTTGATGGTGCTGCCGAAAGGAATCGAACCTTCGACCTTACCCTTACCAAGGGTATGCTCTACCGACTGAGCTACGGCAGCAATTTCAGGGAGTGGCGGGCCACCCCGTGAAGAGGGGCGCTTTATGCCACACTCGATATGCCGACGCAAGCGTCTTTCCGGGCCTCTTGACGAGCTTTTCCCAAGGGGCCAAAACTGGCGCCCATGAGCCAGGATGATCAGCCCGTTCTGTCCGACAGGGGACGCACCGAAGCCGCCGCCCGCCAGCGCCGTCAGGCCGAGGCGTTGCGCGCCAATCTGGCCCGGCGCAAGGCCCAGGGGCGCGCCCGCGCCGAGGGTGAGGCCGGGAGCGAGGGCGGGGGCGAGCCTTGCCCGCCCTCCGACCCTGGAGTACAAGACTGAGGAGAGTTTAAGGGGAGCGCCTCATGTCCGTCATGCCCGATACCTGGATTCGCGAGATGGCCAAGACGAAGGGCATGATCGAGCCCTTCACCGAGAAGCTGCAGCGCGAAGGCGTCATCTCCTACGGCCTGTCCTCCTATGGCTACGACGCCCGCGTCAGCCGCGAGTTCAAGATCTTCACCAACGTGGACTCGGCGGTGGTCGATCCCAAGGCCTTCGCGCCCAACAGCCTGGTGGACCGCGAGACCGACGTCTGCGTCATCCCCCCCAACAGTTTCGCCCTGGCCCGCACGGTGGAGTATTTCCGCATTCCCCGCGACGTTCTGGTGATCTGCCTGGGCAAGTCCACCTATGCCCGTTGCGGCATCATCGTCAACGTGACCCCGCTGGAGCCCGAGTGGGAAGGCCACGTCACCTTGGAATTCTCCAACACCACGCCGTTGCCCGCCAAGATCTACGCCAACGAGGGGGCCTGCCAGTTCATCTTCCTGAAGGGCGATTCAGTGTGCGAGACCTCGTACGGCGACCGCTCGGGCAAGTATCAGGGGCAGCAGGGTGTCACCCTGCCCCGGCTCTAGGCCCTCGGAGGCCGAGGCCTTCCTGGCCGACCCGCGCAGCCATGGCGGCGCGGCGGTGGAGCGCATCGATACCCACATCTCGGCCCTGTTCCTGGCCGGCGACCGGGTCTTCAAGCTGAAGAAGCCCATCCGCCTGCCGTTCCTCGACTTTTCCACCCTGGCGGCGCGCAAGGCCGCCTGCGAGGCCGAGCTGGAGATCAACCGCCGCGCCACGCCCGACCTCTATCTCGGAGTGCGGGCGCTCACCCGCGCGCCCACCGGCGGGCTGGAACTGGACGGCAAGGGCGAGGCGGTGGACTGGGTGGTGGAGATGCGCCGCTTCGACCAGGACACCCTGTTCGACCGGTTGGCCCGGCGAGGCGAGCTTGACCGCGAGCGCTGCAACGCCCTGACCGAGGCCATCGCCGCCTTTCACCGCGTCGCACCGGTGCGCGGCGACCGGGGCGGGCGGGCCGGACTGGACTGGACCATCGCCACCAACCGCCTGTCCATGCTGGCCCATGTTCAAGAACAAGGTGGCGTTCCCGCCATCCTGCCGGTGGACGGGGTGGAGGACCTGGCCCGGCTTTCCTTCGCCGCCCTGGAACGCTACTCCCTGCGGCTGGAGGCGCGGCGCGCGGCGGGGCTGGTGCGCCAGTGCCACGGCGACCTGCACCTGGGGAACATCTGCCTGTGGCAGGGACGGCCGGCCCTGTTCGACGCCATCGAGTTCTCCGAGGACATCGCCTGCATCGACGTGATCTACGATCTGGCCTTCCTGCTGATGGACCTGGACCATCGCGGGGCGCGGCGGCAGGCCAACTGGGTGATGAACCACTACCTGGACCTCACCGCCGATTTCGCCGGCATGGCGCCCATGCCGCTCTACCTGTCGTGTCGCGCGGGAGTGCGCGCCCATGTGTGCGCCACCATGGCCGCCGGAGCCCAGGGCGCGGAGCGGGACAGGCTGGCGGCCGATGCCCGCTCGTATCTGGCCGCCGCGCGGACCTACCTGGAGCCGGCGGCTCCCTGCCTGCTGGCGGTGGGAGGTCTCTCGGGCAGCGGCAAGTCGCGCATGGGCCGCGAACTGGCCCCCTTCCTGGCGGTGCCCGGCGCGGCGGTGGTGCGCAGCGATTCGCTCCGCAAGCACCTGATGGGCGTGCCCATTGGTGAAAAGCTCGGCCCGGCCGGCTATGAGCCGGAGGTCACCGAGCGCACCTACCAGCGCCTCTACGACACTTGCGCCGCCCTGCTGGCCGATGGCCGCGCGGCGGTGGCCGACGCGGTGTTCGCCAAGCCGGAACAGCGCGAGGCCATCGAGCGGGTGGCCAAGGCGGCGGGAGTGCGCTTCGACGGCCTGTGGCTGGAGGCGCCGGCCGAACTGTCGAAGGTCCGCATCGCCGAGCGCAAGGCCAACGTCTCGGACGCCACGCCCCAGGTGCTGGAGCGGCAATTGTCCTATGACTTGGGCGCCATCGCCTGGACGCGCATCGATTCCTCGCCGCCCAAGGACGTGACCCTGGCCGCCGGCAGGGCCGCGTTGGGCGTATAGTTCCCCTCGGTTCGGGCGGATGTTCAACCCACCGGATCGGGCGCATAATGCCTGAATGTCGTGACAAGGAGAGCCGTCATGTCCGCCTTCAAATCCATTCTCGTTCCGGTCGAGGACGAGCTGTCCGCCGCCATTCCGCTGGACACGGCGTTGCGTCTGGCCGGGCGTTTCTCCGGCCATGTCACCGGACTGCATGTGCGCAGCGATCCCACCAACGCGGTGCCGCTGGTGGGCGAGGGAATGTCGGGGGCCATGGTCGAGGAGATGATTGGCATCGCCGAGACCCAGTCCGCCCAGCGCGCCAAGCTGGCGCGGACCGCCTTCGACGCCGCCCTGGCCCGCAACGGCGCGCCGCTGGCCGACAAGCCGCCGGTCGACGGCCTGTCCGCCGAGTGGGTCGAGGTGGTCGGGCGCGAGGAGGACGTGGTCACCTGGCGCGGCCGGGTCTCCGATCTTGTGGTGTTCGGCCATCCCGGCGGCGAGGCCGAGGTGGCGGCCAAGATTACCCTGAACACCGCGCTGATGGCGTGCGGCCGCCCGCTGCTGCTGTGCCCGGCCGACCCGGCGCCGCTGCCCGGCAACAACGTCTGCATCGCCTGGAACGGCAGCGCCGAGGCCGCCCGCGCCGTCGCCTTCGCCATGCCCTTCCTGAAGGGGGCGTCGTCGGTGACCATCCTGACCGTGGCCGAGCATGCCGGGGGGCCCGCTCCCGCCGGGGAGCTGGAAGGCTATCTGGCCTGGAACGGCATTTCGGCCGTCACCACGGTCATCCACGCCCCCAGCTCCCATGCCGGCGAGGAATTGCTGCGCCAGGTCCGCCAGATCGGCGCCGATCTGCTGGTCATGGGGGCCTATACCCATTCGCGCCTGCGTCAGCTGATCCTGGGCGGCGTCACCCGCCATGTCATCTCCCAAGCGCCGCTGCACGTGCTGATGTGCCATTGATGGGATTGGAAGGATCGCGGCGGCGGGCCGATTACCGCCGCTACCGTGAACTGGTGGAGAGCCGGCCGGAGCTGTTCGAGCGGCCGGGGGACGGTATCGCCATCCTGCTGGACGAGGCGGATATCGCTGCCGCCTCGCGGGCCGTGGCGCGGCGCAACCGGGGCAAGGGCCTGCCGGCCGCCGCCTCCTCGGTCGGCGTGCTGGCCGAGGATGCCTATATCCTGGTGCTGCGCGACGCGGTGCGCTTTCCCGACGGCTCGCTGGGGACCCATAACCGGGCGGTCTATGCCAACGGCTCCAGGGGCGTCGGAGTGTTGCCGATGTTCGAGGGACGGATCGTCCTGCTGCGGGTCTTCCGCCACGCCGTCGGCCGCTTCCTGCTGGAAATTCCCCGCGGATCGGTCGAAGCGGGGGATGGATTGGAGGAAACCGTGCTGCGTGAGATTGCCGAGGAGGCCGGTGGCGAGGTCACCGGCGTTACCCATCTGGGCCGGGCGTTCTGCGACACCTCGCTGTCCAATGCCGGTCTCGACTACTTTCTGGCGGAATTGTCGGGGGTGGGCGAGCCGCAATTGTCCGAGGGTATTTTCGACGTGGTCCAGGTGACGCCGGCCCGCCTCGCCGAGATGGTGGCCGAGGGAAGTCTCGAAGACTGCCACGCCATCAACGCCTTTTGCATGGCCCGGCTGAAAGGGCTTCTACCATGACCATTTTTCTCGTCCGCCACGGCCAGTCCGAGGGCAATCGCGATCTGGTGTTCTCGGGCGTCAGCGACCATCCGCTGACCGAACTGGGGCGGACCCAGGCGCGGGAGGCTGGCCGCACCCTGTACGGGCTGCGCTTCGCCCATGTGCTGACCTCGCGGCTGTCGCGGACCATAGAGACCTGCGACCTGCTGCTGGAGGCCGCCCAGGCGCGGGTCGGCCGCCGACGGGAGCTGGACCGGTTGAGCGAGCGGAATTTCGGTATTTTCGAGGGCGTCGCCGATGACGAGGCCACCCTGGCGGCCGATCCGGTCCGCCGGCGGGTTGCCTTCGACGTGGCGTTCCGGCCCGAGGGCGGCGAATCTATGGTGGACTGTCTGGAACGGGCCGTGACCTGCTTCGAGGCGGATGTTCTGCCTCTGGCGGCGGATGGCCATGTGCTGGTGGTGTCCCACGGCAACGTGGTGCGCTCGCTGGCGCTGCATCACCTGGGCTGGCCGGTGGAGATGCTGCCCGAGATGCCGTCGCGCAACTGCCTGATCACCCGCATCGAGCCGGCGGGCTGGCGGGTCAGATCCGCTCGCTGAGCCAGATGGCCAGACGGCAGCCGCCCTTGATGGCCGCCGACAGCAGGGGATAGGCCGGAGCCTGTTCGGCGCCGTGTTCCAGGCCGATGTCGCGGTGCTCGATCTCGTCGTCGCGGAATTTGAGGATGGTGTGCTTCAGCGCCGCCTCGTCCTCGCCCAACTGCTCCGCCTGGCGGGCGTAGTGCTCGTCGATGGTTTCCTCCACCGCCACGGTGCAGGCCATGGCCGCCTTTTCGCCCAGCAGGGCGGTCCCCGCCCCCAGGGCGAAACCGGCCAGATGCCACAGCGGCGACAGGGCGGTCGGCCGGGTGCGACGCTCGGCGATCAGGCGGTTGAAGGTGTCCAGGTGCTCCTGCTCCTGCTCGGCCATGCGCTTGAGCAGCGGAGCCGCCTTGGCCCCCTTGCGGCCCAGGATGGCCCGCTGTCCCTCGTAGATGCGGACGGCGCCCAGTTCGCCCGCCTGGTTGACCCGCAGGAAGCGGTCGATCAGGCCGGCATGGTCCAGGTCACCGGGAATGCGTTTCTCAGCGGTCTTCATGGCTAGGCCTCCGAACGCTTCACCGCCCACAGCACCGCCAGGCCCAGCAGGGCCGAGAACGGCACGTTGAGGGCGGCCATGGTGATGCCGTGGAACGACCATGCGGGAGTGTCGCACTGGGCTTCCGCCGGCTTGCTCATCTCGGCCAGCAGGTCGGTCACCGCGATGGCGCCCTGCTGGCTGCCCGAGCAGACTGCCGAGGCCCACCAATGCTGCTCGACCCCCACGTGGTACACGGCGATGCCGCCGTTGATCAGCAGGGCGAAGCCGGCGAGGCGCAGCAGCAGAGAGGCGGGCAGGCCGCCTTTGAGGGCCAGCAGGCCGAGCAGGGCGGCCAGGGCGAACGGCACCCGCTGGATCAGGCACAGATTGCAGGGGCGCAGGCCGAACCCGTACTGGGCGACCAGGGCGAAGGCCAGGGAGGCCAGGCAGATGCCGGCCACCGAGAGGGCGATGGGGCGGGACGCGATCTTCATTGCGCCGCACTATAGGCCTCGCCGCCACGCTTGACCACCCTCTCGGGGGCGAACACAATCGCCGCGGATTGTGGCGCCGCCTCTGGCGAAAGGACCGATGGTGACTCTCGACGACATCCGGGCGGGCGGCAAGGCCGCCCTGGCCCGTGCCCTGGCCGAACTGGAGCGTTTTCCCGACGCGCCCGCCACCGTGGCGCTGCTGGACGGCGCCTATGCCGAGCCGCGCGCCCATGTGGTGGGCATGACCGGTCCGCCCGGCGTCGGCAAATCCACCCTGATGAACGCCCTGATCGGCGGCTGGCGCGCCGATGGGCGGACGGTGGGCTGCATCGCCGTCGATCCGTCGTCGCGGCGCTCGGGCGGCGCCCTGCTGGGCGATCGGACCCGGCTGACCACCGACCCCGAGGACCAGGGCATCTTCGTGCGCTCCATGGCGGCGCGCGACCGCCTGGGCGGCCTGGCGGCGCTGACCGTCTCGGCCATGGTGCTGATGCGGGCGCTCTACGACGTGGTGCTGATCGAGACGGTGGGGGTGGGCCAGAGCGAGACCGACGTGGTCGGCGTGGCCGACACGGTGCTGTTCTGCGTCCAGCCGGGCTCGGGCGATTCGCTGCAGTTCATGAAGGCGGGCATCGCCGAGATTCCCCATGTGGTGGTGGTCACCAAGGCCGATATGGGCGCGGCGGCGGTCCGGGCCCGCGCCGACGTGCTCGGCGCCCTCGGCCTGGGCGGCGGCGGCCATCACGAGGGCTGGGAAACGCCGGTGCTGATGGTCTCGTCCGCCCGGCGGGAAGGAATGGAGCCCCTGGTCGCCGCCATCGACGCCCACGCCGCGTGGCTGGGGGACGGAGGAGGGGAGAGACTGGCGGCCGCCCGCCATGCCCAGGCCGAGGCCTGGCTGGAGGAGGCGGTGCGCGAGCGCTTCGGCCGCGAGGGGGTGCGCCGGGCCGGCGACCTCTCCCTTCCCATGGGAGTGTCGCCCTTCACCCGGTTGTCGGAATTGTCGGCCCGGTTGGGTTTCGACTCTAAAGGTTGATTAAAATTACCAGCTCTCCTCGCAGATATTGACAACCCCCCTCCATTCGACGGACCATCACTCGACTATTGTCTTGGGGGGGAACGTGCCCTCATCCGCTGTTGCCGGGGTTGAAAAGGTCGTCGTGGATCACGAGCTTCTCGAGCTCGTGTCGGCGCTCGTCTGCATCCTGCGCCAGGGCAACGTGGCCTTCGTCAATCAGGCCGGCGTCAAGGTACTTGGACTGGGCTCGCAGGCCGATGCCCTGGGGACTCCCTTCGTGGAGTTCGTCGAGGCCGATTACCGCTTCCTGGTGGAGGCCGGCTGGGAATTGCTGGCCGAGGAAGAGTTCCTGCCGCTGAAGCTGATGCGCCGCGACGGTACCCTGTTCGAGGCGGAAATCCGTGTCCGGTTGATTCCCGGCCCCGAAGAGAGCTTCCTGGTCGAGGCGCGCGACATCTCGAAATTCGTCAAGTCAGCCGAGGCCCTGCGCGAGCGCGAGGAGCGGCTGCAGGGCGTGCTGGCCTCGGTGGCCGAAGGCATCATCACCGTGGACGAGCGTGGAATCATCGAAACCGCCAATCCGGCCGCCGAGCGCATGTTCGGCTACGGCAAGGGCAAGTTGGCCGGTCAGCACATCGGCGTGATGATGGGGGCGGAACTGCGCGAGCAGCATCAGGAACAGTTCACCCGTTACCTGTCGGGCTCCGCCAAGCTGATGGGCCGTTCGGTGGAAAGCCTGGGCCATCGTGCCGACGGCTCCCATTTCCCCATGGAAATTTCGGTCAGCGAGCTTCGCTACGGCAAGGGGCGGCTGTTCACCGGCATCCTGCGCGACATCTCCGAGCGCAAGGAGAACGAGGAGCGCATCAAGCGGCTGGCCCACCACGACACCCTGACCGGCCTGCCCAACCGCAACCTGCTCAACGACCGCATCAGCCACGCCCTGGCCCGCGTGCGGCGTCACGGCGGCCGCATGGCGGTGCTCTACGTGGACCTGGACAAGTTCAAGCCCATCAACGACACCCTGGGCCACGAGGCCGGCGACGCCGTCCTGCGCGAAGTGGCCCGGCGGCTGGACAATTGCGTCCGCAGCTCCGACACGGTGTCCCGGGTCGGCGGCGACGAATTCGTGGTGGTGGTCGAAGAGATCGGCCGTCCCGGCGAGGCGGCCATGGTGGCGCGCAAGATCATCGAAACCCTGGGCTCGCCCATTCCCTACAACGAGCATGCCTGCCATGTGGGCGCGTCCATCGGCATCGCGGTGTTTCCCGACGACGGCAACACCATGGACGAGGTCAGCAAGGCCGCCGACGTGGCCATGTACCGGGTCAAGCACTCGGGCCGCAACGGCTATTGCTTCTATTCCGACTCGGTGCCGGTGGACGAGATCGACCTGGCCGAGGTTCCGATCGGCGGCTGAGGGCTATCGCGGCCACGGCGCCCGCGCCAGGCGGGCTTGGGCGCCGATTGGGATCAGGGCTTCATCTCGGAGATTATCTGCTCGCGCGCCACTTCCAGCAGCACCGCCATCTGGTGGCGGATGGCATGCTCGTCCAGGGTCACGCCGCTGGCGATGAAGTCGCGGGCGATCTTGTGCCCGGCATCGCGGTCGGTGGCGTCGAATTCCACGTCGACCACCGACAGGGCGTAGGTCTTGGCGGCATCGCCGGAAATTCCCATCTGCTCGGCGGCCCACAGCCCCAGGAGCTTGTCGCGGCGGATCTTCGCCTTGAATTCCTGTTCCTGGTCCAGCCGGTACTTGGCCTCGAAGGCTTTCTCGCGATCATCAAAGGCAGTCATGGCGCGCCGAGTTCCGTATCCTTTGTGACAATTGGCGCTTGCAGGTGAAAGCTGCAGTCGCAAGCCGTGTTATAACGGGCGAAAGCGTCGCTAGAAACGGATTTTTGCGCATGTGCACTCTTGTTTTGCTTCGCCGGCCCGGCCACGACTGGCCGCTGGTGGTCGCCGCCAACCGCGACGAGATGAGCAGCCGGCCATGGAAGCCGCCGGGGCGCTGGTGGGACGACCGCCCCGAGGTGGTGGCCGGGCTGGACGAAATGGCGGGCGGCACCTGGCTGGGCGTCAACGATACCGGCGTGATGGCGGCCATCCTCAACCGCATGGGCACCCTGGGCCCGGCGCCGGGCAAGCGGTCGCGCGGCGAACTGGTGCTGGAGGCCCTGGATCACGCCGACGCTGCCGACGGGGCCAAGGCCCTGGCGGAACTGAACGGCGATTCCTACCGGCCGTTCAACATGGTGGTGGCCGACAATCGCGACGCCTTCTGGGTGCGGGCCGACGGCCGGCGGGTGGAGGTTCACCCCATCGCCCCCGGACTGCACATGCTGAGCGCCCTGGACCTGGACGACCACGCCAGCCCGCGCATCGCCGCCTATCTCGGCCGCTTCGCCGCCGCCGCCCCTCCCGTTCCCGATCCCTCCCATCCCGAGGGCGGCGACTGGGCCGGCTGGCAGGCCCTGATGGCCGATACCGGCGGCTGCGGTTCCGACGGCGAGGAGATGCCCGCCATGTGCTTCCTCCGCCCCGATGGTTTCGGCACGGTATCGGCCTCGCTGGTCGCCCTGCCGGCCCCGTCCCTGGCGGAAACCGGGCGGGTCTGGCGCTTCGCCGCCGGGCGGCCCGATCAGGTGGGGTATTCCGCCGTCGACGGGTGAGGGGATATGGCCCACTGGCGGTGCCGCTTCGTTTCGTTGTTTCCCGGAACCGAGCCTGCTATACCAAGCTCGAAACCGGGTGACGGACTCGTCCGCCGCCCCTTCGCCGTCCGCGCGTTTCCTCCATCCGACCTCCGTGGAGGGATGTGCCGCGGGCGCCATTGATTTGGATTTTTTCCATGGCAAGACGCAGACAGATTTACGAGGGCAAGGCCAAGGTCCTGTTCGAAGGACCCGAGCCCGGCACCTTGGTGCAGTATTTCAAGGATGATGCCACCGCCTTCAACAACAAGAAGCGCGGCACCATCACCGGCAAGGGGGTCCTGAACAACCGCATTTCCGAGTACCTGATGCTGCGCCTGGGCGAGATCGGTGTTCCCACCCACTTCGTCCGCCGCCTGAACATGCGCGAGCAACTGGTGCGCGAGGTGGAGATCATCCCGCTCGAGGTCGTGGTGCGCAACGTGGCCGCCGGCTCGCTGGCCGAGCGTTTCGGCCTGTCCGAGGGTACTCCGCTGCCCCGCTGCATCGTCGAGTGGTACTTCAAGTCCGACGCTCTCAACGATCCCATGGTGTCGGAAGAGCACATCACCGCCTTCGGCTGGGCCACCACCCAGGACCTGGACGAGATGATGTCGCTGGCCCTGCGCGTCAACGACTTCCTCTGTGGTCTGTTCCTGGGCGTCGGCATCCGGCTGGTGGACTTCAAGGTCGAGTTCGGCCGCCTTTACAATGGCGACGACATGCAGATCGTCCTGGCCGACGAGATCAGCCCCGATTCCTGCCGCCTGTGGGATATCCGCACCGGCGACAAGATGGACAAGGACCGCTTCCGCCGCGACCTGGGCGGCGTGGAGGAAGCCTATCAGGAAGTGGCCCGCCGCCTGGGCATCCTGCCGGAAGGCGGTCCCCGCGATCTAAAGGGCCCCGCGCTGATGCAGTAGGCGCTTGCCTCCTTAACGTTCCCATTCGTCAAGAAACGGAAAGACCGACGTGAAAGCCAAAGTCCACATCACTCTCAAGAACGGCGTTCTCGATCCCCAGGGCAAGGCGGTGCAGCATGCGCTCGGCTCGCTCGGCTTCGGCGGCGTCAACGACGTGCGTCAGGGCAAGTACATCGAGCTCGACCTGGCCGAGACCGACCGGGCCAAGGCCAAGGACGCGGTGGAGCAGATGTGCAAGGGCCTGCTGGCCAACACCGTCATCGAGAACTACTCCATCGAACTGGTGGATTGAGCGGAACGTGGCGGTGCGGCGGCTTGCCCTCGGAATCCTGCTCGGCCTGGCCGCGGCTGCGGCCGTTCCGGCCAGGGCCGAGGACCCGGCGATTCGGACCCAGCCCCTGAAGACCGAGATATTCGAAGACATCGTCGATGGCATCGGCGGTGTGCTCGGCGTGCTGGTCGGCCCGCCCATTTCCAGTCCGTCCCCCTACCTCAATACCCCGGAGGCGGTCATGCCGGAACGCCGGCCGGAGGCGCCGGCACCGGTGAAGGCGGCCGCGCCGCCCGCGGCTCCGGTTCTGCCCCAGGCCGCCGCTCCCATCGTGGTTCCGTCGCCGGCCGTGGCCGCGCCGGTTCCGCCGGCACCGCTCCCATCGGCA
>JAVBXM010000156.1 GCA_030824585.1 Phaeospirillum sp.
TGGCGTATTCGATGCGGCCCAACTGGGTGAAGCCCAGATTGGCGCCTTCGCCCACCACGCGGGCGCCGATCTCGGCGCCGTTGATGCGCAAGGAATCGTTGGCGCGGTCGCCGGCGTCGGCGTTGCTCTCGGTCGAGGCCTTCACATAGGTGCCGATGCCGCCCAGGAACAGCAGGTCCACCGGCGCCTTCAGCAGGACGCGGATCAACTCGGTCGGCGCAAGACTATCCGCTTCGATAGCGAAACGAGCCTTGGCCTGGGGGCTGATGGGGATGGTCTTGGCGGTGCGCGGCCAGATGCCGCCGCCCGCCGAGATGGTCGAGACGTCATAGTCGGGCCACGCCTTGACCGCATTGAACAGTCTTTCCCGCTCGGCGAAGGTTTTTTCCGGGTCGGGATCGGGGTCGAGGAAGATGTGGGCGTGGTTGAAGGCGGCCACCAGCCTGGCGTGGGGCGAGCGCAGCAGGCCGTTGCCGAACACGTCCCCCGACATGTCGCCCACCCCGATCATGGTGAAGTCCTGGTTCCGGGTATCGACGCCCATCTCGCGGAAATGGCGTTCCACCGCCACCCAGGCGCCCTTGGCGGTGATGCCCATCTTCTTGTGGTCGTAGCCCTGGGACCCGCCCGAGGCGAAGGCGTCGCCCAGCCAGTGACCGTATTCCAGCGAGACCGAATTGGCGATGTCGGAGAAGGTGGCGGTTCCCTTGTCGGCGGCCACCACCAGATAGGGATCGTCGCCATCCTTGCGCAGCACGTCGCGGGGCGGCCTGACCCCTTCCGGCGTCAGGTTGTCGGTCAGGTCCAGCAGGCCGCGCATCAGGGTCTTGTAGCACTCGATGCCCTCGGCGAGATAAGCCTCGCGCCCACCGGCGGCCGGCGGCCTTTTCACCACGAAGCCGCCCTTGGCGCCCACCGGGACGATCACCGCGTTCTTGACCATCTGGGCCTTCATCAGGCCGAGAATCTCGGTACGGAAATCCTCGCGCCGGTCGGACCAGCGGATGCCGCCGCGCGCCACCTTGCCGCCGCGCAGGTGAATGGCTTCGACCCTGGGGGAATAGACGAACACCTCGACCACGGGCCGCGGCGCCGGCAGGTCGTCCACCAGCTTGGAATCCAGCTTGAAGGACAGATAGGCCTTGGGCCGGCCGCCGGAATCCATCTGGAAGTAATTCGTTCTTAGGGTGGAACGGATAAGGTTGAGGAAGCGCCGCAAGATACGGTCGTCATCGGCGCTGACCACCTTGTCCAGCCCCGCCAGCAGTACCGCCTCCACCTGGCCGCCGTCGCCCGATTCCCCCTTGGGATCGAACGTGGCGAGAAACAGCCGCACCAGCCCCGCCGCCATGTCGGCATTGCCGCCCAGGGCCTGCTCGATATAGGCCTGGGAATAGGTGATGCCCGTCTGGCGCAGATATTTGGTGTAGGCGCGCAGCACCATGATCTCGCGCCACGACAACCCGGCCGACAGCACCAGCCGGTTGAAGCCGTCGCTTTCGGAATCACCCCGCCACACCGCCGCCAGGGCGTCATGGAACAGGTCGCGCCGCTCGGCCACATCCAGGGGGGAGCCGTCGGCGCTTTCCACCTCGAA
The DNA here is from genome assembly GCA_030824585.1 of Phaeospirillum sp. GTDB lineage: Bacteria > Pseudomonadota > Alphaproteobacteria > Rhodospirillales > Magnetospirillaceae > Phaeospirillum. Next base: position 1,598 of record JAVBXM010000156.1, read on the forward strand.
GTCGTGAATCCAGACGGTGCCGTCGCCGGAATCCGGAACGATCTCGTGGGGAACCTCGGCGATGACCACCAGCCCCATGGCCTCCAGCATGGGCAGGATGCCCGACAGCGGCACCGGGTGGCCGGAGCGGTAGAGCTTGAGGCGTCCCTGGTGGGGCTCGGCCTCCACCGGGCGATAGAGGTTGAGCACGATCTCGCCGCCCGACGCCGCCTGGATGCGCCCCACATCGGCCACCGCCGCCAGGACGCCGTGGCTTTCGCGGTAGGAGGCGGGAAACGCCCGGCCCCAGCGCCGCGACAGGGCCAGCCCGGCGGCCTCGCCATGGGTCTGGACCAGAGCGTCCTGCAGATGCTCGTGCCAGGTACGCGCCGCGTCGGCGATGCGGGTCTCCAGGGCCGGCGCATCCACCCGGGGCAGATGGCCGGGCGTGGTGCGGATGATGAAATGCAGCCGGGCCAGGGGCAGGTCGGCCACCTGGGTGTAGAAGGCGTCCAGCGTGCCGCCCACCGCCTCCTCGAGCATGGCGGTGATGGCCAGGCGCAGCGGCGTGTCGTAACGGTCGCGCGGCACGAAGACCAGGCAGGAGACGAAGCGCTCGAACTCGTCGCTGCGCAGGAACACCGCCACCCGCTGGCGATCCTGCAGGTGCAGGATGCCGATGCTGGTCTCGAACAGGGCGTCCTCGGACACCTGGAACAGTTCGTCGCGGGGATAGGTCTCCAAGATGTTGACCAGGGCCTTGGCGTCATGGCCCGACTTGTTGAAGCCGGCCCGGGCCTCGACGCGGGCGATTTTGCGTCGCAGCAGGGGAATCTGGGCCGGGCGGTCGTTGTAGGCGGCCGAGGTGAACAGGCCGAGGAAGGCGTGCAGCCCCACCACCCGTCCCTTGGCGTCGAACTGCTTCAGCCCGATGATATCCATGCGCACCGGCCGGTGGATGACCGCGTGGCGGGCCGATTTGGTGACCATCAGCGGTTCGGGGCGCTGGACGAAGGCGCGCAGTTCGGCCGGCATATTGGCCAGAGTCACGGTGTCGTCGAACACGTGGGCCTGCGCGTCGGACAGGATGCCCAGCCCGCTGGCCGGGTCGGCGGCGACGCCCTTGGACAGGTCGAACCGGCGGTAGCCCAGGAAGGTGAAGTGGTTGTCGGCCAGCCAGTCGAGGAAGGCCAGCGCCTCCTGCTTCTCGTCGACGGGAACATTGGCGCCCACCGCCTCGAACTCGGCGACCCCCGCCCACAGGGTATCGAGCATGCGGCGCCAGTCGGCGACGGCAAGGCGCACCTGCCCAAGGATCTCGGCCAGCGCGGCGGCCAATTGCATCTGGACCTCGGCCGGCTGGCGGTCGATCTCCACATGCATGATCGATTCCTGCAAGGTCCCCGCCCCGTTGGCCGCCACCTGCCGCAAGGCGCCCGCCTTGTCGCGGTCCACCCGCACCACGGGATGGACCAGCAGATGCACCTTGATGCCGCGCCGGGCCAGTTCCATGGCCACCGAATCCACCAGGAACGGCATGTCGTCGTTGACGATCTCCACCACCGAATGGCTGGACACCCAGCCGTGGCGGTCCAGGTCGGGATCGAACACCCGGATGGACGGCGCGCCCGGCGGGCGCTCGCGCATGAAGGCGAACAGACCCAGCGCCGCGCCGTAGACCAGCTCGGGATCGGCTTCCGCCAGATCGGCCAGGGGAATGCCGGCGGCATAGGCGCGGATCAGGCGCTCGGCGCCGGCCTTGGCCAGGGTATCGGACAAATCGGCGATGCGCCGATCCAGATAAGCGGAGATTTCCATGGCCCACCCCTCCATCGGCACTGTCTGCACATGCCGTTTCTGGAAGAATGGGGCGGTTCCGGCGATTGTACAAGACAGCCCAGGAATTCAGTCGGAAAGCGCCGCCATCCTGTCCCACAGCAGCTTACCCGCCCGCGCCGCCGCCGCGGGGTCGGACGGCGCCCTGGCCAGGGCCAGTTGCACCTCGCCCACCTGCCGGTGGCCCATCACCCAGGAATGGCCCTGGGATTGGCCGAAGGACAAGGAATTCCGGCCATCGGGCAGAGCCGATCCATCCAGGGCGAGGGCCTCGGCCAGACCCCTCCCCCACAGCTTGGACACCGCCTCCCGCATGGTCCAGAACGCCAGGAAGGCCGGCTGGCCCTCGGCGGCCACCACCCGGCATTCGGCGGGGGACAGGAAGCGCTCGGCCAGAAGCGCCACATCCCGCCCGGCCCGGCCGACCTCGATATCGATGCCGACCCGCCCGTCTTCGGCCAGGGCCGCCGCCACCCAGCCGCCGGCATGGGAGAGGGACAGGTCCCCGGCCCCGGCGGGCAGGACCAGCGGGCGGCCCGCCGTATATCGGCGGTGTCATAGGCGTCGTCCGCCCGGTGGGCGGCAATGGGCGCCAGGGCCAGACGGGGGGCCCTCATGGGCGCAGGATGGGGTCCAGGCGGGGAGCCAGCCAGGCGGCGATACGGCGGTTGCCCGCCGGCGTGGTGTGGACCCAGTCGTAGAAATCGCCGTCCTCGAAGGTCAGCCCGCCGCCCAGGTCAAGGCAGACGGCCGCCGCCTGTCGGCAGGCGGCCATGGCGCGGCGGTTGAAGGCGGTCTGCGCGGCCCAGAAGCCGAAATTTACCGTGTCCGGGACCATCAGCCGGCCCAGCGGTTCCCCCGTGCCGGTCACCCGGTAATCCGAGCGGCTCTGAGTGACGATGATCGCCTGGGCGCCCATGGCCCTGATGCGGGCGATCAGGGCGGCAACCCGCTGCTGGTAGGCGTCCAGCAGGGCGGAATCGACGGCCCGTCCAGGGTCGGGCGCCTGACCCGCCACCCAGGGACCACGGGCCACATCGGCCCCGCCGTGCACCACATGGGCGTTGCGGGCCTTCAGAGTCCCCTGGATGGTGGCAACCACCTGCGCCAGCGCGGAATGATTGGCGATATAGCGCTCGACACGGCGCCAGACGGACGGCGAGGCCATGTCGTCCCATTGCTGCTGCCCCTGCAGATGGGCGTCGTTGACCCCGATATAGGCCAGGACGAAACGGGGTCTGAGGCCTGGAATCTGCGACAGCCAGCGGTCGAAGGCCCGCAGATGGCCCATGGTCGACTGACCGTCGATTCCGGCATTGACCACGATGGTGCCGCCCAGGTCCCGGGACAGGTAATCCTGCCAGGTCTGGCCGTCGCCGATGAAGCGCTGGTCGGTGGTCGAGCCGCCGATGGTCAGGATGTCGATGGCGCCGGGGTCCTTGTAGGTCCCGCGCAATCCCCAACGGTCACGGCTGTAGACGGCGTCCCTGGGGCCGCCATACAGGTTGCTGACGTCGAAGACCCGCCGCACGTCGCGGGGAATATTCATGGTTCCCCAACTGGGGCCGAACAGCCAGCTGCCGAACGCCAGCTCGGCCACCACCAGGCCGGCCAGGAGGATTCCCAGGTTGACGGCGACGATCCGCCCGACGGAGGTGCGACCCGTCATTATTGCCTCGCCTTCGCTTGGGCCATTATTGCCTCGCCTTCGCTTGGACCATCAGCGCCTCGCCGCCGCCCGGGCGATCATCATCAGGGCCCGGGAGGCGATCTCGGCGGCCGGCATGCCGGTGGTCTTGCAATCCACCTCGGCCTCGCTCAGCAGGTCCAGCGCCTTGCCCACCCGGTCGGCGGGCCAGCGCGACAACTGACGGCGGAAGCGATCGGCCGCCTTGAAGATCACCGGCGGCTTCAGGGCGGCCATGGCCTGATCCGCCGACTTGCCCTGGGCCATCAATCCGGCGGCCAGATGCAGGCGCTGGAAGTGGCGCGCCACCGAACGCAACATGCCTACCGGCTGGCCGCCCTCGCGCAGCAGGCGGTCCAGCACCCGCTGCGCCCCGGCATGGTCGCCATCGGCGGTGGACAGCGCCAGATCGTCCAGGCCGAGGGCGGCGGTATCGCCGACGCAGGCCACCGCGTCCTCCAGGCTCACCCGCCCCGGGCCGCCCATGTAAAGGGCCAGCTTGCCCAGCTCGGCACGGGTCAGGCGGCGGTCGCCGCCCAGATGCTCCGTCAGATAGGCCATGGCGTCCGGCTCGGCCATCAGGCCAGCGGCCTTCAGTTCCTCCTGGATCACCCCGGCCAGCGAACCGCCCTCGTCGCCATAACAGGCCAGCGCAGCGGCGTTGTCGGCGCCTTCGAACAGCTTGCGGAGCGACGAGCGCGGCCCCAGCTCGCCGCCTTCCACCACCACCAGGGCATCGCCCATGGGCCGGGCCAGAAACGAGGATACCGCCCCGCTCTGGCCGTCGCCGGCATCACGCAGCACCACCACGCGCCGTCCGCCGCCCAGGGCCATGGCGGCGGCCTCGTCGGCCAGGCGGGAGGGGATCTCCTTCAGCGCGGCGGGGGTGAGCTCGGCGACCCGGAAGGGGTCGGACGCATCGGCAACCACCGAGCGGATCAGCCGCTGCACCCTTTCCCGCACCAGCCCCAGGTCGGGGCCGAACACCAGGATGGCGCGGACGGACGGGTCCGGTGCCTTGAGAAAGGCCTCGGTCCGCGATCCGCTGAGCTTCACCGGCGCCCCTCGGCGTTTTCGTCGTGAAAGAGAGAGCGGCGCTTATAGCGCTCGTCACTGGGATTGGCCTGATAGCGCTGAATCGCCACCGCGATGCGGTTGCGGATATCGTCGGCCAGTTGGTTGAGCGCCCGCTCCTCGGCGTCGCGCTCCATGGCGACGCTGGCGTAGCGCGGCCCCAGATGGTCGAAATAGACGGTGGTGGTGACCGAGTCGCTCAGGAGCGTCGCGTTATTGCCGCTCAGGACGACCTGGGCGGAAATGGACATGTTGGCGACCGTGGCATAGGTGTCCTTGCGAAACCCAAGATTGTTCACACTTTCCGTCAGCTTAACCTGAAGGGTGTAGGCATAATCGGCCGCCTCGCCCCGCGGCGACAGGCGTTGCAGCAGGGCATTGCGCAATTGCTGCCCGGTACGGTCCTTGATCGGATCGATCCGGATCGATCCGAGGTCGGCGTCCACACCCGCCGCGGCGCCGCCCGGCGTGCCGTACATGGGCCTGAAGCCGCAGCCCGCCGGACCCAGCGTCATCAGAACGACCAGAAGAAGCGCTCTAGACCACCACATTGACGATCCGATTGGGCACGACCACGACCTTGCGCGCGGGTTTCCCCGACATTGCCGAAATCACCTGGGGTTGCGCAAGCGCCGTCTGCTCCGCCAGGGCGGCATCGGCATCCTTGGGCAACTCGATGGTGGCACGCAGCTTGCCGTTGACCTGGATGGCGACGGTGACGCTGTCCTCGACCAGCAGGGCGGGGTCGGCATCCGGCCAGGCCGCCTGGGCCAGCAATCCCGAGCCGCCCAGGGCCTGCCACATCTCCTCGGCCAGATGGGGCATCATGGGCCCGATCAGCCGGGCGGTGGCTTCCAGACCCTCGCGCAGCACCCAGGCGGCACCGGCATCGCCGACGGATAATTCGCCCAGGCCGTTGGTCATCTCGCGGATGCGGGCCACCGCCTTGTTGAAGTGGAAGCGCTCCAGGTCCTCGCCCACCTGGGCGATGGTCCTGTGCAGCAGACGGCGAACCTTGACGGTCTCGGGCGACAGGTCCGGCATGGGCGTGCCGGCGGCCGGCAGCTCGGCGGTGGCCACCATGCGCCACAGACGGTTGACGTAGCGCCAGGCGCCGTCGATACCCGCCTCGGTCCAGTCCAGGTCGCGCTCGGGCGGGCTGTCGGACAGCATGAACAGCCGGGCCGTATCGGCGCCGTAACCATCGATGATGCCGGCCGGGTCCACCACGTTCTTCTTGGACTTGCTCATCTTCTCCGAGCGGCCGCCGGTCACCGGGGCGCCGCTATCGGCATGAACCAGCTTGCCATCAGGGCCGGGAATCACCTCGGTGGGATAGAGCCAGGCACCGTCCTCGGACTTGAAGGTCTCGTGGCAGATCATGCCCTGGGTCAGCAGGCCGGCAAAGGGCTCCTTGACCCCGAGATAGCCGCAATCCTTGAGCGCCCGGGTGAAGAAGCGGGAATAGAGCAGATGCAGCACCGCATGTTCGATGCCGCCGATATACTGGTCGACGCTCATCCAGTAATCCGCCGCTTGCCGGTCGAAGGCAACGTCGTCGCGGTCCGGCGAGGTGTAGCGGGCGAAATACCAACTGGATTCGAAGAAGGTGTCGAAGGTGTCGGTCTCGCGCCGGGCGGGCTTGCCGCAGCACGGGCAGTCCACATGCTTCCAGGTGGGATGGTGGTCCAGCGGATTGCCCGGCTTGTCGAAACTGACATCCTCGGGCAGCACCACGGGCAATTGCTCGACGGGAACCGGCACGGTGCCGCAGGCCTCGCAATGGATCACCGGAATGGGGCAGCCCCAATAGCGCTGGCGCGATACGCCCCAGTCGCGCAGGCGGTAGTTGATGGTGCGCTCGCCCCGGCCCATCTCCTCGATGCGGCGAATGGCCTCGGCCTTGGCCTCGTCCACCGCCAGCCCGTCGAGGAACTTGGAATTGATGGCCTTGCCGTCGCCGGTATAGGCCTCGCCCTTGGCGATGGCGCCGAGGACAGCGTCCTTGTCAGTGGCAGGCTCCACCACCTGGGTCCAGCCTAGGCCATACTTGTTGGCGAAGTCCAGGTCGCGCTGGTCGTGGGCGGGGCAGCCGAAGATGGCGCCCGAGCCGTAATCCATCAGCACGAAATTGGCCACGTAGATGGGCAGGGTCCAAGCGGGATCGAAGGGATGCACGGCCTTCAGCCCGGTGTCGAAACCCTTCTTCTCGGCGGTCTCGATGGCCGCTTCCGACGTGCCCATGCGATTGCATTCGGCGACGAACTCGGCCAGGGCCGGATTGCCGGCCGCCAGCTCGGCCGCCAGGGGATGATTGGCGGCGATGGCCACGAACTTGGCGCCGAACAGGGTGTCGGGCCGGGTGGTGAAGATCTCCAGCTTATCCGTCCGACCGGAAAGGTCGAACATCAGCCGGGCGCCCTCGGAGCGGCCGATCCAGTTCTCCTGCATCAGGCGAACCCGCTCGGGCCAGCGCTCGAGCGTCGCCAGGCTGTCCAGCAGGTCCTGGGCGTAATGGGTGATCTTGAGGAACCACTGGGACAGCAGGCGCTTTTCCACCAGGGCGCCCGAGCGCCAGCCGCGCCCTTCGATCACCTGCTCGTTGGCCAGCACGGTGTTTTCCACCGGATCCCAGTTGACCCAGGATTCCTTGCGGTAGACCAGCCCGGCCTTGAGGAAGTCCAGGAACATCTTCTGTTCGTGGCGATAATATTCCGGCTCGCAGGTGGCCACCTCGCGCCGCCAGTCATAGGACAGGCCCATGGACTTCAGCTGCTCGCGCATGGCGGCGATGTTCTCGCGCGTCCATTTGGCGGGATGGACATTGTTCTGGATGGCGGCGTTCTCGGCGGGCAGGCCGAAGGCGTCCCAGCCCATGGGATGCAGGACGTTGAACCCCTTGGCCCGCTTGTAGCGCGCCACCACGTCGCCCAGGGTATAGTTGCGCACATGGCCCATGTGGATGCGCCCCGACGGATAGGGGAACATCTCCAGGACATAGTATTTGGGCTTGCCGGGCACGATTTCGGCCTCGAAGCAGCGCTTCTCTTCCCAGGCCTTCTGCCAGCGGGCTTCGGTTTCCTTGACGTTGTAGCGGTCGCCGCTGATGCCATCCGGGCGCGACATGGGTCCGTCCATTGCTTTTGGTTGGGATATGTTCGGAACGCGACGGGCCGGACTGAAAATCCGGCCCGGCCGAGTCTTTAAGAATAACGCCTATTCGGTCGATACGACCCTGAGCTGGCGGGCACGGGTGAGGATCGAGTTCTCCAGGTCCACCGCCATCTTGGGATCGACGCGCACGTCGACCCAATTGCCGGTGCCATCGCGGACCTGCTTGAACAACGACACCTTGACGCCGTCGGCCCGCAGCGTGCGGTCGAGAATGAAGACGTTGACCTTGTAGCGCTCGCTGGGCGTCTCGGGCAGCTGGTACCAGTCGGTGATGATCGTGCCGCCAAAGGCGTCGGCAGTGGTGATCGGCATGAACGAGACGGTGTCGAGCGATGCCCGCCACAGGAACGCGTTGACGCCGATGCCCACCCCTTCGTTATCCGACTTGCTTTTGCCGAACAGGCCTTCCGGCCCGAAGATGGTTTCGCGCTTCTCGTTGGACATGCGCGGGGCGGCCTCGCCCTTTTCCTTGGTCGGGTAAACCGCCTGGGATTCACCACAGCCCGACAGCACCAGGGTCGCGCCGATCAGCGCCAGGGCGCCCAGACCGCCCACCGAAATCTTCCTCGTCATCACCGTCTTCACCCCGCCACGCCGATGCGCGGCCTGTTGGCACGCGAAAATCCTCCGACGGCGGACCCCCGTCGTCGCGACAGGCAACAATGCTACGAGAGATACCCGCCCTGCAAGCGGTAACGCCGGATGCCCCTCGACACCCCTTGTGTTGCATCGATGCCACAGTGCGGAGTTTTCGATACAGCGGGGAGCCCGCCTTGCTTGACTGTCGCCGCCGGCCATGGCGTGATGTCGACCGTTCGTTCCATTTGGATAGCGGGTGCGGCCATTGGGGGTCGTCGTCGCAAGGCCAAAGAGAGGAGATACCATGAAGAAGATTCTTTTCGCCAGCACCGCGCTGGTCGCCGCCGGCATGATCAGCGCCGGCGCCGCTTCCGCCGCTGAGAAGATCAAGCTGAATGTTGGCGGCTACTCCAAGTGGTGGGTGGTCGGTGCCTGGCAGGATAAGGCCTTCCAGAACGGCACTGCCGGCACCCAGGGCAACAACGTCGGTTCGGGCATCCAGCGCCAGAACGTCGACATCAAGGGCGACAACGAGATTTGGTTCTCGGGCTCGACCGCTCTGGACAACGGCCTGAAGGTCGGCGTCATGATCACCATGGAAGCCGGTGGTCACACCGACGGTCTGACCGACGGCATCGACAACAGCTATGCCTGGATCGAGGGTGGCTTCGGTAAGGTGTTGGCCGGTATGCATGCCAACGGCACCGCCCTGCTGCACGTGCAGGCCCCCGACGCCGCCAACAACTTCACCAACGGCGGCATGATGATGGGCAACTGGGCCATCGCCAAGCCGTCGGGCGTGATGGGCATGAACCAGCGCGTTGGTTACACCTCCTCGTCCAACACCACCAACATCATTTCCGACGACAAGTCCGAGAAGCTGACCTATGTGGCTCCGTCCTTCTATGGTCTGACCCTCGGCGCTTCGTACATCCCGAACGTCGTCAAGACCACCACCTCGACGACCAACAACGTGGTCAGCGGCCAGCACAGCCGCGGCAACGGCTCCGACCGTCTCAGTGCCTATGGCGTCGGCGCTCTGTACACCAACACCTTCGGCCCGGTGGGCGTGAAGGCTTCGGCCGGCTACGTGTGGGTCGACCTGACCGCCACCGGCGGCGCCGAGAAGGCCCTGACCCAGAATTCCTACGGTGCTCAGCTGTCGTATGCCGGCTTCACCCTGGGTGGTTCGTTCCAGCGCGCCTCCGACGACCGCAAGAATGGCGGCAACACCACCGCCGTGCTGAGCGGCCCCTCGCAGATCGGCTCGATCAAGGGCGGCCGTGAAATCGACTTCGGTGGCTCGGCCTACGACGTCGGCCTGTCCTACGCTTCCGGCCCGTATGCCGTGTCGTTCGCCCATTTCCATTCGTCGGTCGTTGGTATCACCAACCACACCGACCGCAATGGCAAGGACGACACCGTCGACGCCTACCAGGTGTCGGGCAAGTACAACCTCGGCCCGGGCGTCGATGTTCTGGCTTCGGTCGGCTACATCGACTACAAGGACCAGCGCGATGGTCTGGCTGGCCTGACCGCCAACCAGAACAGCGCGTATTCCAACTCCGGTTGGGCTGCCATGACCGGTCTGTCGCTGGCCTTCTAATAGGTCGTCGACATCTCGTTATGGGGAGGGCGGCTTCGGCCGCCCTCTTTCTTTTTGCGAGCCTTTGAATGACCGCACCCAGCTTCGAACAGGCCGTGCTTCACATGCAGCAGGGCCGCCCGGCCGAGGCCGCCCAGGCCGCCGAGGCATTGCTGCATGCCCAGCCGGAAAACGCCCGCCTTTGGCATCTGCTGGGCTGTGCCCGCCTGCAGCTGGGCCGGGCCGACGAAGCGGTGCGGAATATTCGCCACGCCATCAATCTCGACGCCTCCAACCCCGCCGCCCATGCCAATCTGGCCCGCGCCCTGCTGGCCATGGGCCGCACGCCGGAATACGACGAGGCCGAGGCCTCCATCCGCCGCGCCATCGCCGGCCAGCCGGCCGATCCGTCCTTCCGCCAGACCCTGGCCGAAATTCTTCAGGCCGCCCGCCGCTATCCCGACGCGGTGGCCGAGTTGCGCCAGGCCTTCGGCCTGGCGCCCGGCAATCCCGACATCGCCGCCACCCTGGCCTCGGCCCTGCATCTGGCCGGCGAGGCCGACGAGGCCCTGGCCTCATGCGACCGGGCCCTGGCCGTCGCCCCCGGCCATGTGGGTGCCTGGATCAATCGCGGCAATGCCCATCTGCTGAAGGGCGAAGTCGCCGCCGCCCGCGCCGCCCTCGACCGGGCGGTGGACCTGGCGCCGAACAATACGCTGGCCCGCTTCAATCGCGGTTTCGCCGCACTGCGCCAAGAGGATTACGCGATCGGCTGGGCCGATTACGAAGCTCGCCACGACCGCCCCTTCGCCCGCCTGCCGGATCAGCTCGACGGCCGCACCATCCTGATCGACCAGGATCAATACGCAGGCGATACGTTCCAGTATATCCGCTTCGTCCTGCCGCTGCTGGAGCGGGGCGCCCGTATCATCCTGTCGCTGCCCGCCCGGATGAACGCCATGCTGCGGGTGTGTTTCCCCGCCCATCCCCGGCTGAGCTACCACCCCATGGGAACGCCGGAGCCCGGTCACGACCACAAGGTCGGCATCGCCAGCCTGCCGCTGCTGCTGTGGCCCACCGAGCCGTTCGCTGCCGGCCGCGTCCCTTATCTCCACGCCCCCGACGAGGCGATCGACGCGTGGCGCCGCCGCATCCGCCGCCCCGGGCGCCTGGCGGTGGCCATCAACTGGCAGGGCAATCCGGATTATGATCTGGATCATTTCCGCTCCGTGCCGCTGTCTCATCTGGCACCGCTGGATGCCGTGGCGGGACGGGTGGATTTCTTCAGCGTCCACGGTGGCGAGGAGCAGGTCGAGCAGGCACCGTTCCCGCTGACTCCGCTGCCCAGGGATTGCGATGCCGACGGCGCCTTCCTCGGTACCGCCGCCCTGATGAAGGCCTGCGACCTGGTGGTATCCTCCGATACCTCGACGGCCCATCTGGCCGGAGCACTGGGGTGCCCCCTGTGGCTGATGGCCTCGGCCTATCCGGAATGGCGCTGGCTGGACGGGCGGACGGATTCGCCGTGGTACCCGACGGCAAGGCTGTTCCGCCAGCCGGCGGTGGGCGACTGGCATCCGGTGGCCGCCGCCATCGCCGAAGCCCTCCAATTTATCGATTAGAGACGGACTCAGCCTTTCGGACCAATCGCGAAGCGATCCGACCTCAAGGCATCCGGCTAAGGGCGCCGATCGCCGCCATCCCCGCCGCCGCGCCACGGGGCAGGCGGCGCAGGTGGCGCCGGGTCATGCCTCCCAGGGCGATGACCGGCAAGCCGGCGCGCCGGGCCCACAGCCCGAAGCGGATTGGCCCGATGGTCGCCGCGCCGGGGTGGCTGGCGGTGGGAAACACCGGCGACAGCAGGGCGGCGGCGGCTCCCAAATCCCTGGCCCGTCCCAGGGCCACGGCGCCGTGGCAGGCCACCAGCAGCAATCGCTTGCGCCGCCGCACCCAGCCCAAAGGGCCGGCCAGCAGCCCGCGACGGGCCAGTCCTTCCGGCAGGTGCAGCCCATCGGCGCCCAATTCCGCCGCCAGCCGCCAATCCCCCGCCACGATCAGCGCAAGACGCCGGCGCCGCGCCAAAAGCGCCACCGCCTTGGCCAGGGGCCGCCGCCCTGCGTCATCGTAATGACGCAGGATCACCCCGGCGCCCGGCGGCAGCCGCTCCATGGCCGCCCGGGGATCGGGCAGCCGAATTTGGTCGGTGACCAGCAGGATGCGGGGGGCCGTGTTGAGTCCGGGTCGGGCGTTTGCTACGGTCATGGCCGCATTCTATCGGAGAACCCCCCGCCTTGTCCGCCGTCGCCACCGGCCTTGCCGCCGTTCTGTCCCGCATCGAGGCCGCATCCCACGGCCGCCCGGTCACCCTGGTCGCGGTCAGCAAGACCCATCCCGCCGAGGCGGTGCGCGAAGCCCTGGCCGCCGGCCATCGGGTATTCGGGGAAAACCGGGTGCAGGAAGCCAAGGCCAAGTTCCCCGACCTGAAGGCCGAGTTCCCCGATCTGGAGCTTCACCTGATCGGCCCGCTGCAGAGCAACAAGGTGCGCGACGCCGTCGCCCTGTTCGACGTCATCGAGACCATCGACCGGCCCAAGCTGGCCCGTGCGGTGGCCGACGAGATGGAGCGCAGCGGCCGCCGGCCCAAGGTGCTGATCCAGGTCAATACCGGTCGCGAGCCCCAGAAGGCCGGGGTGGAACCGGAGCAGCTGGACGCCATGGTGGCCATTTGCCGCGAGCAATACCGGCTGCCGCTGGCCGGCCTGATGTGCATTCCACCGGCCGAGGAAGATCCCGCGCCCCACTTCCGCCGGCTGGCCGCCATGGCGGCGCGGCATGGGCTGGCGGTGGTCAGCATGGGCATGAGCGGCGATTTCCCAACGGCCATCGCCGAGGGCGCCACCCATGTGCGGGTGGGCTCGGCCATCTTCGGCCACCGGGGCTGATCGTTACTGTTCGGAAACGGTCCCGGCGGACGGACCGCCGAGGCGGGAGCTTTTCTCGTACTTGTCCATGGCCTGCATCATGGAGGCGGTGAACCAGTCGCCCGACTGGCCACCCGCCGGCTTGGCCGAGGCATCGGCCTGGGCGGCCATCATCTGCTGCGCCGTGGCGGCCGAGGCGGCGCGCTGGGCGTTGGGACGATGCCCGGCGATGGGGGCGTTGGAGCGCAGGCCGGTGCTGGACATCGTGGTCCCGATGGCCGGCGGTGCCTGGGTGGCGATGGGCGTGTTGCGCCCGGGAATGGGCATGAAGCGGGACTCTCGCCCCAGCGGCATGGGCCGGTTGGCGGCGGCGGCCACCTGTTCGGAGGCCGTCTGGACCGGAGCGGCGGCAGCCGGAGCGACAGCGGCCGAGGCGGCGGCGACCGGGACGGGGCGGGCTTGGCGGGAGTAGCCGGAGTATCGCCGCCCACCAGATCGGGCATGATCAGCGGCCGGGCCTTGGCGGAATCGTCCGTCTTGGACTCGGCGGGTCCCTTGGGCTCGGCGGCGGCCAGAACCTGGCTCTGCTGCGCCTGGGAGGTTTCCATCCGGGCGGCCTGGGCCTCGGCGGCCGGCGCCTTCTCCTCCGCCGAGGCCAGGGCGGTGCCGGTTCCCGTGGTGGTGGCATCCTCGTCGCGGAACAGGGCCAGCATGTGGCCGCCGGCATCGTGGCCGGTGGATTCCTCGAGGATGCAATTGGCCGCCGAGGTCAGCAGGCCCAGCGGCCCGCCGAACAGGGTGCCGCCCACCAGCCGGGCGGCCACGCCGATCTTGTCGCCGGTGGCTTCCCGATAGAGGTTGTTGACGATCGGAATATGCTGCAGCGGATTGATGACGTCGAGAAAGTCCCAGAACGACGGTTCTTCATCGCCCTCGGCGAACATGCTGAGCTGCTTGGCGTCGGGGGAATTGGCGGCCTTCGAGGCTTCCGCCGCCGTCACCGCGTTCTCGGTGGGCAGGGTCGGTACCAGCGAACCGGGCAGGCTCGACAGCTGGTAGGAAGACGTGGCGGAAAGCGACATAGCGCACCTCGGATGAAGGACGCCACCATCCTTGCAACCGTGATGCCAGTTTTACCACATTGAGAATGCTTGGTTTTCTTTCCAGTCCCCCCGGCAACAGCCGCCATGGGGCAGAAAGCGTGCGGCAAATCCTGCCGGGGACCCCGGCAGCCTAGAACAGGTGTCCGCTGCGCGTCGCCTTGGTGCGCAGATAGCCCTGGTTATGGTCGTTGGAGGGAAACACGTGCGGCACCCGCTCGGTCACCTCGACACCATGGCGGGCCAGGGCATCCACTTTCATGGGGTTGTTGGTGAGCAGCCGCACCCGGCAAATGCCCAACAGCCGCAGCATCTGCGCCGCCGGCAGGTAGATGCGCTCGTCGTCGTCGAACCCCAGTTGCAGGTTGGCATCCAGGGTATCGAAGCCGTCGTCCTGCAACTGGTAGGCCCGCAGCTTGTTGACCAGCCCGATGCCCCGTCCCTCCTGGGCGAGATAGAGCAGGACGCCGCTGCCGGTCTGGGCGATCTCGGCGATGGCGCCACGCAGCTGATCGCCGCAATCGCAGCGCAACGACCCCAGCAGGTCGCCGGTGAAGCATTCGGAATGCAGCCGGGCCAGCACCGGCTGGTCGGGATCGGGGTCGCCGATGACGATGGCCAGGTGCTCGATGCCGCCGTCGGAGGGCCGGAAGGCGACGATGCGGGCGTTCTCGGCATTCTCCAGCGGCACGCGGGCCTGGCTCACCTGCCGCAGCGAGCGGGCCGCGTTCTCCTGATAGCCGGTGATCTCGGCCGCCGCCACCCGCACCGCCTGGGCCGGTACGGCATCGGTCGGGACCAGAACCGCCGCCGGCAGCAGGCGGGCCAGCTTGGCCAGGGCGACACAGGCTTCGTCCACGCCGCCGGCACGGCGGGCATCCAGGCCGGCGAAGGCCGGCATGGGCAACAAGCGGGCACCGGGATCGGCCAGCCAGGCAATGGTTGCCGTATCGAAACTGTTTGCCGAGGTCACCCGGAAGACGCCGGCCTCGGTATCGCCCAGGCCCAACACGCCCGCGCGCCGCCCGGTCAGGGCCAGCAGGGGGGTTGAGCCGGCCGCCGCCGCCAGCCGCGCCAGATTCTCGTCCGATACCGCCTCGGCCGCCATCATCAACGCCGAGCCGCCGGCATGCTCCACCAGCACCAGCCCGCCGCGACGCAGCTCGGCGATGGCGCGATCGACGGCGATCAGGGAGGGAAGTGCCGCCGTTTCCGGCTTGGGGGTGGTATCGAGGCTTCGGGTCATGGACAGGCTTCGTTTTTCGGCCGGCCGGAACCATACAGCCTTTTCCCCGGCGGGAAAAAGGAAAAGCCGATGCGGCCTCGGTCATATTCCAGCCACGCGCGCGCCATCGCCAGACCACAAAGCCGTGTGATATAGGGTTGCAGTCCGAAAGGCCCGACATGACCCCTGTGCCCCGCATCCTTCTCGCCATCGCCGACGGCCTGTTGTGCCGGAGCGTCGCCGGGCATCTGCGCGCCACCGCGGGGTGGTCGGTGACCGAGGCCGCCGATTCCGCCGAGGCCCTGGGCCGGGCCAGGGATCACGACCTGGCGGTGGTGGATGAAGCCCTGGACGGTCCCACCCTGTGCCTGCGGCTGCGCGAGGACGGCATCACCTTGCCCCTGCTGCTGCTGGGAGCGGCCGGCACGCCCCGCTGCTGCGGCATCGAGGCGGTGGTGTCCAAGCCGTTGCGCCTGCCCATCCTCACCGCCCGCATCCGGGAGATTCTCTCCCGGCCGGCCGGGCTGAGCATCGGCCGTTGGCGCTTCGATGAGAACCGCTCGGTCCTGGACGGCGAGGGCGGCGCCCTGGTCCGCCTGACCGCCAAGGAATCCGCCATCCTGGGACGCCTCCACCGCGCCGCCGGGCAGGTGGTGGCGCGCGAGACCCTGCTGGACGAAGTGTGGGGCTATGGCGCCGGCATCGATACCCATACCCTCGAGACCCACATCTACAAACTGCGCCGCAAGCTGGGCGGGGGCGTGCTGGTCAGCGAGAACGGCGGGTATCGGTTGGAGGAAAAATCCTAGCCTCCATGGACTCTCGGTAAAGGTAACGAATCCC
>JAVBXM010000139.1 GCA_030824585.1 Phaeospirillum sp.
GGCGAGAGGAAAAGCATGCCCAGATGCAGGGTCGCTCCGGCCAGGAACAGGCTTAACCCGGCGAAGCCGCGCGAAATCCACGAGGTCCGCACATGACGGATCATCTTGAAGGCCCGTTCCGGCCGACCCAGGAACTTCAGATGGACAAGCCCTCCCAGCACCCCCAGGACGTAGGCCACCACCAGACCGGCGGTGACGTCATAGAGAGAAGCCATCAGCCAGGTGCCGCCGGTAACGCCCACCAGAAAATGGCCGATGACGAGAAGCACCCCCCTGCCCTCCCCCCATTCCCGCTGCGGCCGGTAGACGCTGCGGAGGTCGGCGAGATGTTGATCGTATCGCTGAGAGTTCATGTGGGCCTCATGGAGCCAGATAATAGACGGCGGGACCGGTACCGGCCTCGGGATGAAGGGTGAAGCCCCCCCTATCCTTGATCAGGCGCGATACCTCGCTGTTAGGATCATGGAGATCGCCGAAATAGCGGGCCCCGGCCGCACAATTGGCGACACAGGCCGGAAGCTTTCCATCCGCCCTGCGCTCGGCGCAGAAGTTGCACTTCATCACCACCCTCTCAGGATGGCGCTCGGACCTGGCCGCCTCGTAGAGGGTCGGCCCGGACTCGGGGAAATAGAATTGCCGCTCGTCATGGAAGTATCGGTTACTGTAGGGACAGGCCATCATGCAGGCGCGGCAGCCCACGCATTTGTCATGATCGATGTCGACAACACCATGTGGAGCATGGTGGCTGGCCTCGGTCGGGCAGACCTCGACACAGGGGGCGTCGTCGCAATGATTGCACAACACCGGCAAGAAGAGTTGCCGCACCGTTGGATACCTCCCCTCCTCGCGCTTCAGAACGCGGGCGAAGAAGACCCCCGGTGGCGTTCCGTGCTCGGCCTTGCAGGACAACTGGCATCCATAGCAGGCGATACAGCGCTTGAGGTCGATCACCATCCCCAGTCTCATGGCGCCTCTCCGATCCTGGTGACCTTGACCTTGGCGCACAGGTCGAGATTGAGGTTCTGCGGGCTGGCATGGGCGAAATCGAGTTCCAGCAATTCGTTGAAGAACACGCCCTTGCCCTTGGCCACCGGCATGCCGGCATGCCAGTGCCCGGCCAGACCGGCGATTCCCAGCCCCTCCGGATGGATGGCCTCGCTCAGGCAGATCCGTCCCTCGACCGAGCGCCCGACCTCGGTCTCGACCCGGATCAGATCGCCGCTTTTCAGGCCGCGCGCCTCTCCGACCGATCGATTGACGACAATCGTGTACGAATACGGGTCCAGCCGCGCCGCCTCGTCCAGCCACGGATTCTCGGTCGTATAGCTGTTGCTGTGAAGGGTATCGCGGTAATAAAATGCATAAAAGTCAAATCCAGGCGTCTTGCACTCATGTGAAAGACACGGATTGAATAATGGAAGAGGGTCATAATACTCATCGGGAGCCTTATACCCACACTGCTGGGTAATTTTATTTATCTTCTCATGGATATCAACCATGAACTCCCAATAGATCGGCACCCGCGCCTCCGTCGTTGCCCTCCAATAAGGTTCATCCGGCGTTTTCGGCCATGTGATGACGCCATTTTTTTTGAACCAACCGAGACCATGGGCCTCGCCGAAATTGTTCTTCAGCTCGGCGTCGCAGATCTCATCCCAGGAATACCGCCGATCCGGGAGCAGCCTGTAGGGGGCCTCCAGGTTGAGGGAAGCATTCATGGCGGCATGGACATCGGGCAGAATACCGACGCGATCGGCGAGATCGAGCAGGACATCGGCGAAGCGGCGCTGCTCGCCCCGGGGCTCGTCGGCGGGCTGGCGGATTCCCCAGCACCACTCGCCCATGCCGGCGGGATGCCCGAAGATGAAGGGCCAGGTCGAACGGGAATCCATCGATTGCAGGTAGTCGCAATCGGGCAGGACGATATCGACGAAATCCGATGTCTCGTTGAGGAACAGGTCAAAGGACACGATCAGCTTGTAGCGCTGCAACGCCGCCGCCACCGTTTCCTTGGTCCCCATGCTCATCAGCATATTGGCGCCGAAGTTCAACAGCACTTCGGGGCGGTAGGGCAGGCCGAATCTCGTCCATACCTCTTCCTGATCGGACGACGCCAGGAAGGGAGAGTTCATCCCCATCACGAACAGGTCCTGAAGGCCGATGTTCTGGGGCGCCCGGGGCTCAGCCATGGGATAGGGGTAGTGGTAACCCATCCAGGTTCCCGACACCATCAGCCCATCGCGGCCCGGCTTGGGCCGGTATTTCAACCGTCCGGTCCCGGGAAAGCCGTTGCAGGCGGGGTTGAAGCCGAGACAACCGCCGGCTACATCGGCAGCTCCGACCAACTGGTTCAGCAGATCGATTCCCAGGAAGTTGTAGGTCGAATTCATATGCCCCTGCGAACCGCGAAAGGCGATGGCCGCCACCGGGCGGTAGGGAACGTTGACGCCGTCGATGACGATGGTGCTGCCGATGCGGGCCTCGGTAGCGAATTCCGTCGCCAGGCGACGGATGTTCGCGGCGGGAACCGTGGTGATAGCCTCGGCGGCTTCAGGGCTGAAGCTCTGGAGGTGATCCTTGAGCAATTGAAACGCCGGATGGCAGGCCACGCCGTCCACGCGATACTCACCCAGAAGCGCCATGCTCGCCGAAGGCACCTTGGTATAGGGCCGGGCCTCGTTGCATCCGCAATCCCAAACCAGCGGCTCTCCGCTTCCGGGATCGCGGACATAGCGCTTGTCCGGACCGATCAGGTAGGGACCGTTGGTCTTGGATTGGAGGTAGGGTTCGTCGATTCTGCCCAGTTCGTTGACGATGACGTTGCACATCGCCAGGGCCAGCGGCCCATCGGTGCCCACCCGCAGGGGGACCCATTCCGAGGCCTTGGCCGAGGCGAAATTGCACATGGGATCGACCACGACCATCTTCATGCCGCGCGCCCGCGCGTCGGCCGCCAGCCCCATGTTCGAGCACGAAGCGTGGCCGGCGGAGTGCCCCTTCGAGGCGCCGAAATAGATGGCGTAATTGCAATAGGCGAAATCAGGTACCACCGACCACGAGGCATGCATTATCCCGCTGATTTCATGGGCGCCGTTTCCGCAGTGAAGCCCGCCGCCGGCGGTCGCGATGTTGGGGGTGCCGAATCCGGCTGCGAAACTGTGAAATGGAATCCGGCTCGCCGTCACGGTGGTGGTCCGCTGCACCACCAGCTTGCGCGGGTCCTCGGCCCGTACCCGCTTTAAGGTCTCTGCGATCTCGGTCAGAGCCTCTTCCCACGAAATTTCCTTCCAACCAGGGTCCACGCCGATTCCCTTACGGGGATTGGTGCGGCGCAACGGCCTGGTCAGGCGGTTGGGGTCGTAATGTCCCATCAGGCCGCTCACCCCTTTTCCGCAAAGCTTTCCTTTGCCGACCACGCTGTCGGGATTACCTTCGATCTTGATCACCACGCCATCGACGTTGTGGGCCCGGATCGAGCAGGTGGCGTAGCAAAGGGCGCAGGCCGAGGGCACCCATTTATCGATACCCGATGCGTTCGAGGGCTTTTCTTCCCGCCTGGAAAGATGAATGGTCATGGCAATTCCTTTCACCCGCCTTCGGCGGCGGTGAGCACGATCAACTCGAAATCGGAAAGACCGCCGGGCGTCTCGGGAAGCCGGTCATCGAGATCAACCGGCATTCCGTCGATGAAAACCCGGCAGATACTGAATTTGCGCGACGGCGTTTCCATCACGGATTCCAGCAGCGCGGCCCCCAGGCGTTTCCCGAGAAGTCCAAGCAACTCTCCGACCGTTATTCCCGGCGGCACCTCAAGCGTCAGCGGGCGTTCCGGGCATAGCACCGCCAGGCCGCCGAACAGCCACAGGCGGACCGCCTGATGTCCCGGCCCTTCCGCCTCGCCCCGAGAGGGGCCGGACTCCGATGCGGAATATTCCACCACACCTCCCCGGGGCAACGAGACTAGGGCCCGCTCGGCGGCGGGGCATTGCCGCCACCGAGGCCTGATGAAGCCGTCCACTCGACGATGCGGGACATCGTTCCGGATATATCCGGACACAAGACGGACAGCTCCTTCGCGAGATTGCGGACCGCCTCGAGATCGACCGGGTTTCCGGCGATCTGGTCGGCAAGAAGCTCCGCCAGGGCATCTATCTGATCGAAGCTGTACTTCATCGCCGGCTTCCTCGGGTCGCATGACATTCAACGTGGCCGCCATGGAACGGCCGGCGTCTCTTCGGAGACAGCCCGGCACCACATCGCGGTGACGCCGGGCGCCTTTTTTTTCCGTATCAGCCCTTCTTGGTGCCTTCCTCGCCGGGCTGGAGGCCCGGCTCGAAGCCGCCGACTTCGTGGTAGACGATCTTCTGGTCGGACTCGAAGGCCCGGACCGTCGGAATCTTGCCCGGCAGACCGAGATCGCTCCACCGGCCGGCGACCTTGTTGTAGACCTCCTCGCGCAGGGTGGTCCGCTTGGAGAACACCGGCAGGTAGCGGTGCTCCTTGCAGGCATTGATCAGCGCCTTCGAGCCATAGGGCCGCTCCTCGGGCGGGTTCTGGGTAGGATCGAGCCAGGTGCTCCAGGTATTCCGGAGAATGTCGATGTCCTCGACCGGATTGCACCGGCTGGCCATGGCCCAGATCACCTGGTCCATGTCGGTGGGATCGATGTCCTCGTCGACCGCGATGATCCATTTGGTGTAGTAGGCCCCTCCCGGCCCCTGGGCGGCCAGGGCCAGCGTCTGGGCTGCGTGGCCGGCATAGCGCTGTTCCATGCTGATCACGGTCATGCCGAAGCCGCCAGCGGCGGCGGGATGGGAATAGACGCCGTGAATGCCGGGAATGCCCAGTTTGTCGAGATCGTCCCAGATCTTGGCCGACCGGATCACCGAGAAGAAGCCGCTCTGCTCGCACGACGGATAGTCCGCCATCAGCGCATTGGTCAGTATCGGCCTGGTCCGGAAATGAACCGCGGTGATCTCCACCAGCGGACATCCCGCCTCGGGCCGGCCGTAATAGCCGGGAAACTCGCCGAACGGCCCTTCCGCCCGGACGGAATCCGGGCGGATGATGCCCTCGATCACCAATTCGGCATTGGCGGGAAGGAGCAGGTCGGTCGTCTTGCCCTTCACCACCGGAATCGGCTCGCCCTTGATGCCGCCGGCGAATTCGTATTCCGAGACATTCTTCGGAAAGGTCTGGGACCCCACCATCATGAACAAGGGATCGATGCCCCAGGCCGCCGCGACTTCGATCGCCTTGCCCTGCTCCCAGGCGCGGGTGATATGCAGGCGGGCGTCCTTGCCCGGCGAGAGATACAGGCCACATTCGCGCTTGCCCTGGATCATCATCCGGTAGGTGCCGATATTCAGGTAGCCGCTATCCGGATCGCGCGTGATAACCGCATCCGCAGTGCCGGCGTAGCGACCGCCGTCCAACGGCCAATGCCGCGGAATCGGAAGCAGGTCGAGATCGATCTGATCACCCAGCAGGGTATTCTCGAAGACTGGGGCCTCGGCGGCCGGGACCTCGCGCGGAGGAATGCGCCGCTTGAGCTTGTCCTTGGCGCGCTTGATCAATTCGGTGACCGGGGTGTCGGCGGGCTCTTCCAGGGTAAGAGCGACACGCTTGGTGCTCGGCCCGAGAATATTCCACAGGGACGTCGCCCCAACCGGACTCTTCTCGAACCCGGCGGGGTTCTCGAACAACACGGCCGGAGATGGCGTCTGCTTGGCGGCCAGGTAACCAATCGCGCTCATTTCCTCGTCGCGATCGACCGGCTTATTCACCCGGACCAGTTCACCAATTTCTGCAACTTTCCCAAGCCACTCCCGCAAATCCTGGATCGGTTTCGCCATCTGCCATTCCTTCCTTGCCATTTCGTGGACCCCCAAGGACCACTCGCATCGAGCGTCCAGGCCCCAGTCATGACGGGAGAATAGGCCTCGGCCCGATGCGGACAATCAGCCGAGCCTTGGGCGTTTCACCTCACGGAACGCAGAATTTTCCGGGCCGGACAGCCAGCCCGCCACCTCATTTTGTATTCCGCAGCATGAAACGGCGGAAAGTCTGTCATTGCCCATTTCCCCTCCCTCCTTAATGTCTTTCCGTGGAAGCCATAGAAGAAGCCAGGAACTTGACGGGACATCCGGTCGCTTGCATGAAACCTGAAAAATAATAGCTAAATATGCAAACGCACCATGCTCGAATAAAATAAAATCGGAGACATCGCCGAAACAATATCAAAAGCCTGAATCGGGAGGACTCATCATGAGGATGTTGTTTCTCATACTCATCGCGGCAATGTCGCTGGCTGGAGCCGGCGCACTGCGGGCGGAAGACTACCCCGCCAAGCCCGTCACCCTGATCGTTCCTTTCACCCCAGGCGGCCCGGCCGACAGCGCCGGGCGGATCATCGCGCGCGCCCTCGAACATCAGAGCGGACGGCCGTTCATCGTGGAAAATATTGGGGGAGCAGGCTCAACCATCGGAGTGACCCGCGCCGCCAACGCGACACCGGACGGGTACAGCCTGCTTCTGGCGTCATCGAGCGCCCTGGTCATGGCCCCCCACCTGTATGCCAATCTCCGCTACGACCCATTCACCTCGCTGTTGCCCATCGGCCAGATCACCGAGGCTCCGTTCATCGTTCTGGTGAACTCCGCGTCGAAATTCAGGAGCTATGCCGACCTTCTCGATTACGGAAAGGCGAATCCGGGCAAGATGAATTTCGCCACGCCGGGCCTTGGCACGGTGCAGCACGTCACCGTCGAGTTGATGATGGATGTCGGCGGGTTTTCCGCCACCCACGTTCCGTTCAAGGGGGCGGCCCCCACGGTGACGGCGCTGCTGGGCGGGGAAGTCGACTTCATCGTCGAGACCCTCAATTCGGCGGATGCGCTTGTCGCAGCCGGCAAGTTGCGGCCCCTGGCGATGACCGGCATCAAGCGGCTTACCCAGATGCCGGACGTGCCCACCTTCCAGGAACTTGGGCAGAAAGATGTCGAGATGCGATCCTGGTTTGCCCTGATCGCGCCGAAAGGTGTTTCCGCGCCGATCATGGCCAGGCTTGAAGCGATGCTGAATGCCGCTCTGACCAGCGAAGACACCCGAAAGGCATTCCGGGCCGCGGGATTCGAGCCGGTCCCGATGCCTCCCGCCGAGGTCAGCACCATGATCCGGCGCGAACACGAGAAATTCGGCACGATCATCAGGGCCAAGAACATAAAGCTCGGCCATGCCCCGGTTTCCCCGGAGAGCACAATGCTTGCCGGCCTGATGGGAGAAAACTCCGTCCGCTAGACTGCCGCGTGCGTCGAATGGAAAACGGAATCCTTAGATATATTCATACAAATATAAAAATATACGGAGGCGTCATGTCCAGACATATACGCATACGCGAGTACTATGCAGGCGCCTTAATGGTGCTGATAGGAATTGGCGCCGTACTTGAAGGATCCTCATACAAATTTGGATCAGCGGCGCAAATGGGACCAGGTTTTTTTCCCGTCGTCCTGGGCATCCTGCTTGTCGTGGTCGGCATCCTTATCGCCGTAACCCAACAAGGTGCGGCGGAGGCGCGATACACCCACGCCAAAGCCGGACATTCGGGCGACGAGCCGTTCGACTTGAAGGGCGGCACGGCGATCATAGCCGGCGTAGTGTCATTCATTATCCTTGGCGACTTCGCCGGGCTGGTGCCGGCGACCTTCTCCTGCGTCTTCATCTCGGCGATCGGCGATCGCACCACGTCCCTGAAAGGCGCGCTCACCCTTGCGATGATCGTGACGGTCCTCGGCTCGGTCGTGTTCTCCGTCATGCTCAATGTCCAGTTTCCTCTGTTCCGCTGGTAACGAGCCATGATTCTCTCCGCACTCAACGACCTGTTGTACGGGTTCTCAGTGGCTCTACAGCCAGCCAATCTGGTGTGGTGCTTCACGGGCGTTCTCATCGGCAACCTTGTCGGTGTGTTGCCCGGCATGGGCGTGATGGCCGCCATTTCCATCCTGCTGCCGCTGACCTTCTCGATGCCTCCGGTCGCTGCCTTGCTGATGCTGTCCGGAATCTATTACGGCTCTCAGTACGGCGGCGCCATCTGCTCCATTCTGCTCAATCTTCCCTGCCATCCTCCCCATGCCGTGACCTGTCTCGACGGCTATCCGCTGGCCAAACAGGGGAAGGGAGGGGTGGCCCTAGGCATCACCATGCTGTCGTCGTTCGCCGGGGCATCGTTCGGCATCATCGAGATGATCTTTTTCGCCCCGGCCTTGGTTACCGTCGCGCTTCACTTCGGGGCGGCGGAAATCTGTTCGCTGATGGTCCTGGGCCTGCTGGTGGGGTCGACCCTCGCCAAGGGTTCTCCCCTCAAGGGTATTTCCATGACATTGCTCGGCTTGCTGCTGGGACTGGTCGGCACCGACATCAACACGGGTATCGGGCGCTTCACCTTCGGCATTCACGAACTGCTGGACGGCATAGAGATCGTGGCGGTGGCTCTCGGGATGTTCGGCATCGCGGAATTCCTCAAGAGCGTCAACAACGTCAGGCCGATCGACACCAGCCACACCCATATCAAACTGCGTGACATGTGCCCAAGCCGGTCGGAATTGAAACAGGCGGCCATGCCCATGTTCAGGGGAACGATCATCGGCGCCTTGTGCGCCCTAATTCCCGGTACGGGCCCAACCATTGCGTCGTTCGTCTCCTACGCCACCGAGAAGAAACTTTCCAAGACGCCGGAACGGTTCGGTCACGGCGCAATCGAAGGTGTCGCCTGTCCCGAGGCTTCGACCCACTCCTCAGTCCAGGGAGATTTCATCCCGACCATGAGCCTGGGAATTCCCGGCGACGCGGTCATGGCCCTGTTGCTGGGGGCCCTGATCATTCAAGGGATCACTCCCGGCCCCGCCCTGATGAGCGCCCATCCCGATCTGTTCTGGGGATTGATCGCCAGTTTCTGGATTGGCAACATCATGCTGATGGTACTCAACGTACCGCTGATCGGGATATGGGTGAAACTCCTGGCTGTTCCCTACCGCATTCTCTATCCCAGCGCCCTATTCTTCATCTGCATCGGCGTCTATAGCTCGACCAACTCCATCACACCCGTGATTCTCACCTTGGCGATCGGAATATTCGGATATCTTTTGCTGAGACTTGGTTTTCATCCCGCCCCGATTCTTCTTGGTTTCGTTCTCGGTCCACGGTTCGAGGATGAATTCCGCAGGGCCATGATCCTCTCGCGCGGCGACGTGATGGTCTTTGCCGAAAAGCCCATCAGCGCCGCCATTCTCTGTCTGACGGCGATCCTGATCGGCTATCAAATCTACGCAGCCTTTCGGAACCGCCAGGCTGTCGGGGGGAAAATGGAAGAACTCGACAATTCGCTGACGGTGGAAGAATAGCCCTAAGGTGATCTTCCCGTGCTCGTGCCCCAGCATATCGGCAGTAAGGGC
This sequence comes from Phaeospirillum sp., assembly GCA_030824585.1. Lineage (GTDB taxonomy): Bacteria > Pseudomonadota > Alphaproteobacteria > Rhodospirillales > Magnetospirillaceae > Phaeospirillum. Next base: position 9,453 of record JAVBXM010000139.1, read on the forward strand.
CTCCTTGACCTGCAGATTCTTGAACATGTCCGACCTCGTCGAAACCATCGTCGAAACCATCCGCAAGCATTATCGCCACCTGTTGCCCGATGTCGCCGCCTACGTCCAGGACGCCGTCGAGATCAAGTGGGGGGCCCCATTGATCTGAATCTGCATCGACTGACGCGGCTCAAGCCACAGCAGGAACCGTCCGAGACAGATTTTTCCGAGCCGAAAGCTCTGGGCCATCATCAAGAAGCCAACCCGCGGTGAACTGGAGCAATCGGGTCGGTTGGCCAGGAATACCCATCGGTCCGAAGGCTGGAACTCCTGATCGCCGGGTCTTTCGAGTGCGATGCCGAGGTCGCTCTCGACAGCATCTTTTTAGCCTGCAATCCAAGAATTTCGGATAGCAGAAAGTTGCACCCATGGCCGGAGTTTCTCATTGCCTCTGGTGGCAGGAAAAGACTTGCCCACGGAAGGTAGTTTCCGAGCCTATCGCGCCGGACTCCATGCGTCACAATACCCCATGACGTGATAACGCCAGGAGCATTGCGTCGTCTCCCGCCTGCCATGGAAATCGAGGCCATCCCGTGCTGCCGTCCGCCCCAGGAAAAGCACCCTCAGGGATCCCCCGCCGAAGCGTGATCGCGGCGGGGATTGCCGGAGCGGTCTGTGGGGCGTTTCCGCGTCTGGCCTCGGCTACGACCGCGATCCACTTTCCGACCGAAGCGGCCAACCGGCGCTTTTCCGTCCTGTACGAGGGAGACCGGATCGGCAGCCACACGATCCTGTATTCACCGGCAACCAGGGAAACGGTAATCACCACCGCCATACATCTCCTGGTCAAGACGGCTTTCATCACCATCTACGCCTTCAGCCACCAATCGGAAGAGATCTGGCGGCAGGGGCGCCTGGCCTCGCTGCGAAGCGAGACGGAAGAGGATGGCGAGAGCCTGCGCGTGGAGGGCAAGGAAACGCCGCAAGGCTTTCGGGTGGTGAGCAAGGGCCGCCCCTTCATCGCCTCCGCCGCCACACTGACATCCAACAGCCTGTGGACGCCAAGCGTCCTGGAGCAAGAGACGGTGATCGACGCCCAACACGGCGGAATCATCGGCATCTCGTCGCGCAAGTTCGCGGATGAGGAAGTCACGGTCGCCGGCCGCCACGTCCCCGCCACCCGCTACACCTTCATCACCCCCTATCTGGCCGGCAGCATCTGGTACGACAGGGATAACCTTTGGGTCCACGGCGAGTTCGAGCATGACGGAACGTCGATCCACTATCTGCTCGACAGATAGACTCATGCCAGGGGAGCGCCCGATGAGACCGACCACCCGGATTATGGCCGCGATATTGGCGGCGACAGTGGTCGGCTGCACCAGTCTGGTCACCGTCCTGGCGCCGCCCCAGCACAGCCTGGCCACCGGAGTGCCGGGCGGTTTCTACCACCCCGTGGGCAACGCCATATGCCGCATGTTCAACCGCTCGGGCGACCATCTGGCGCAGCCCTGCGTCGCCGTCAGGTCAGACGGTTCCGTCGCCAATATCCGGCGGATCCAGGGCAAGGAGGCCACTTTCGGCCTGTCGCAGACCGACATGGCCTACGCCGCCTTTCACGGCCAGGGGCCGTTCAAGACCGCCGGTCCCGCCCTGGGCCTGCGCATGCTGATCGCCCTTTATCCCGAGGCGTTCACCGTCATCGCCCGCGCCGATACCGGAATCCGCGATTTCGCCGATCTGCGCGGCAAGCGAATCGGCATCGGCATGAGCGGATCGGGCTACACCTTCACCCGCGACGTGATCCTCGGCTTCTACGGCTGGACCATCCAGGAGGCGGAACGGCTGCGGGAACTGGGCCCCGCCGAGCAGAACCAGGCGCTGTGCGACAATCAGGTGGATGCCATCATCGTCGAGGCGGGCCACCCCGACGGACTGACCCAGGAGGCGACCCAGGGCTGCGACGCCCGGCTGGTTCGGGTCGCCGGTCCGGAGATCGACCGGCTGCTGACGACGCATTCCTATTACGTCGCCTCGGTCATTCCCGGCGGCATGTATGCGAGCAATCCCGACGATACCGCGACCTTCGGCTCCCGTTCGGTGCTGATCGCCTCAAGCCGGCTGCCCGACGACCTGGCCTACGAGATGGTGAAGGCGGTGTTCGAGAACCTGGACGAGTTCCGCCGCCTGCATCCGGCCCTGGCCTCGCTCAGTCCCCAGGACATGGTCCCCAGCGAGGCGGTTATCCCCATTCACCCCGGGGCACTGCGCTATTATCGCGAAGCCGGCTTCATCCGTTGAGCGCGGCCCCCGTCACCGCCAGCCAGAAATCCTGATCCACCAATACGCCGGCGGCGATGGTCACGGCGCCCCCGTCCCGATCCTTCGACCGCAGCTGGGCATGCAGGATTCCATCGACGGTGATCCTGAGATCGATGACCTCCCAGATTCGCCCGTGCGGCTCGCCCGCCTTGATGAAGCGATCGCCGATCTGAACCTTCGGCTTCACACGCCTGGCCATGTCGGTTCCTCAGTCATGCCACAGCCTGTTCACTCGTGCTCGAGTGCCGTGGCGATCCGTTCCGCCAGTTGATCGATGGCTCTCGTCAGGGCCGCCGCCACCGCCGCGTCATCCATGGAACCGGCACTCTCGTCCACTACGGCGTGACCAATTTTCCAAGGTCCCCGGGCATCGGCGCCGGTGATGCGCCAGTTCGCGACCATCCGGCATTGTCCCGTGGCCTCGATGTCGATGGCCTGGAAATCCACGACGATCCGCTGCCCCGGCCGGGGTGGCGGAACGGTCACGATGGACAGATCGGGACGCCGCCGCGACAGGGCCGAGGCCAAGGCACCAGTAATGCCCTGCGACAGACGCTCGCCCCAGCGTCCCGTCGGGCTGGGAACCACCTCGTTGGGACCGACGCGGCGGAGGATATCGGTGGAATCCAGGTAGTCGGGCAACGAGACGGTCTTGAGTTCGATGACGGCAAGGCCGCCCGGCGGCTGAACCGCTTGCGCCCCTTGGGGCCGGTCGCCCAGCACATAGGTCCGCATGGGAGGAGCAAAGCCGCAGCCCGCCAGCAGCACCGCCACCATTCCCACCATCAGGGCACGCATCATCGCAGCGTCCTTCCACGCAGGATCAGGCTGGGGTCGCGCTCGATCTCGTGGGAAAAGCCGCGGAGCGAGGCGGCGCTGGCCGCCAGATCGCGCATGGCCGCCTGCAGGTCGCCCTGCATGGGCGAATCCTGCGCCGTCATTTCCGTAAGCGCCCCCATCAGCGTCTCGGCGCTGCGCATGGTGCGGTCCGAGGTCTCCAGGACCCGTCCCAACTGCCGGCCGTTGACGGAGAGTTGCATTTCCCCGGCGATGGCCAGCCGGTCGATGCTGTCCAGGGTGACGCGGGCGGCGTCCGACGTCTGCTTCAGACTGTCGGCCAGGGGACCGACCTTGCGGGGCAGTTCGTCCGCCACCTGCTGGATGGCGGCCAGAGCCTGGCGGGCGTTCTCGACCATCTCCTTCAATGGCAGTTCGGCGATCTCTCCCTCCAGGGTCTGGAGGCGGGAGGGGATGGAAGGAATCTCCGTCACGGACTCGTCGCCGGAGGGGCTGGCCGCCGCGCTGCCCGGCTGGATATCCAGATCGATGCGAAGCTGCCCGGTGATCAGGCTTTGCATGTTGAGCTGCGCCCGCAAGCCCGCCTTCAGCAGGCGTCCGAAATCCGTGCCCGTGCGTTCGGCGACGCTGTTCTCCAGAAAGATCGCCGAGGGATTGATGTCCAGATAGACGGGAATCCGCGCGGTAAGGTCGGTCATGTTGAGATTGACCGCGATCCCCGTCACCGAACCGACCCGGACGCCCCGGAACGTCACCGGCGCCCCCACGTTCAGGTTGGCGACGGATTCCCGGAAATAGACCACCGCATGCACCGCCGGGCTGAACAGATGCATGCCGCCGAACAGCACGATGGCGGCGACCAATAGCCCCAGGCCGCTCAGGATGAAGCCGCCGACCATGGCGGGAGTAGCGGCGGTCATGGCGAGGCCTCGCCGTCGTCCGGCGGCCGTTCACGCGTCATGAAGGCACGGACGAAGGGCTGCTGGCACTGGTCCCGCAGCATGGCGGGAGCGCCGCTGGCGATGGCCGTCCTGCTTCCGGCATCAAGGAAGATTCCGTCGTCGCAGATGCCGAACAGGCTGGGCAGATCGTGGCTGACCATCACCACCGTGGTCCCGAAACCGTCGCGCAATTCCAAGATCAGATCATCGAGGCGCTTGGCGGTGACCGGATCAAGCCCGGATGTGGGTTCGTCGAAGAACAGGATGTCCGGATCAAGCGCCAGGGCGCGGGCCAGGGCGGCGCGCTTGCGCATGCCGCCGCTCAGTTCGGCGGGCATGGTTCCGCCGGCGCCCCCCAGGCCCACCAGGGACAGCTTGACCCGCACCAGGGCGGCGATGGCGGCTTCGTCCAGCCGGGTCAGCATCCGAAGGGGAAGCGCCACATTGTCGGCCACGCTCATGGAATTCCACAGCGCGCCGTTCTGAAACAGGATGCCGAAGCCGCGACCGATCTCGGCGCGGCGCGCATCATCGGCGGCCCAATAATCCTCGCCACCCACATGGATCACCCCGGCGCTGGGCCGCAACAGACCGATCATCGCCTTGAGCACGGTGCTCTTGCCGCAGCCGCTGCCGCCCATGACGGCGAAAATGGAACCCGCCGCGATCCTGAACGAGACATCGCGCAGCACCACCACGTCCCCGAACCCGACAGCCAGACCCTCGACCTGAAGTTTCCACCGCGAGGGCATGCCTCAGACTCCCAGGGCTCTGGCGCAGATGGCGAAGACCGCATCCAGCACGATGACCCCGACGATCCCGGCAACCACCGCATGGGTAGCCGCCCGGCCGATGGCGGCGGCGCTGCGCCCGGCCGCCAATCCCACGCGGCATCCGACCAGGGCGATCAGCGCGCCGAAGGTCAGGCTCTTTAAAAGCCCCAGGACGAACTGGTTCCCCGAAACCGCCAGCCTGATTTCCGCCACGTAGGAAACGGCGGACACATCCAGCGTCGCCACCGCCACCACGAAACCTCCGAAAACGCCCATGGCGCAGCCGTAGAGATAGAGAATGGGCAACATGGCGGTGAGCGCCAGGACCCGGGGCAGAACCAGGACGTCGAAAACGGGAATGCCGAAGGCCCGCAGCGCGTCGATTTCCTCGTTGCCCTGCATGGTCGCCAGATGGGCGGCATAGGCGCCGCCTGTCCGGCCCGCCATGATGATGGCGGTCATCAGCGCCGCCATCTCGCGGACCACCGCGACGCCGACCATGCTGGCCACATAGACATCGGCGCCGAAGCGGCGCAACTGGACCGCGCCGACAAAGGCCAGGATGCCGCCCACCAGCAGGTTGACCACGGTGACGATGGGCAGGGCCGCCGCGCCGGCCTCGCGCATGCAGTCCAGCAGATCCTGCCCCCGCATGGGCGAGCGGCCGCGCAACGCGGCGATGCCCCGAAGGCCGGTTCCTCCCACCAGAGCGGCGGCTTCAAGCGTTTCGGCATAAAGGGAAACGCCCCAGCGGCCGATTCGGGACACAAAAGGCATTTCCGGCGGCGGGGCCGGCACAGGAACCGCCGGCGACGCCAGGGCGAGCAAACGGCGGGCGGACATGGGCAGCCCGGCCTCGTCGAAGGCGACGTTGCCCTGGCGGGCGCCATCGCGCAGGGTCGAGAGAAAGGCGATCAAGGCGCAGTCCCATCGCCCCAGTCCGCCGGCCTCGAAGGCGAGCGCCGGAGCGCCGGTGGCGAGGACGCGTCCTGCCGCGCCCTCCTCGATGCCATCGCGGCGGGCGATCCAGTCTCCGAAGAGGGTAATCACGGTATGGGAACCGTCCCCCTTGGCCGCCCAGCCCCGACCTTGGGAGATGTCCATCACGGAGGCGACGACGCCGGCCTCAGCGTCGCCAGCAAGGTGATCTCGGCGACGCCGGCCAAGGCCTTCGATACCGGACAATTGCGCTTGGCCCCCTGGGCGATTTCCTGGAACGTGGCCTCGTCCATATCGGGGATCAGGGCCGCCATGGTCAGGACGATCCGGTCGATGACAAAAGAATCACCTTGCCGCGACAGGCTGACGCTGGCCATGGTGTCCACCTCGGCAGTGGCTTTTCCGGCGCTATCACAGGCAAAGGAGAACGCCATGGTAAAGCAGGCGGCGATGGCCGCCCCCAGGATCTCTTCGGGATTGCTGCCGCGCCGGTCGCCCTCGAAACGGCTGCCGAAACCGTAGGGATAGTCCTTCAAGGCGCCGGTCTCGGTGCTGATCGCGCCGATTCCGGCCTTGCCCCGGCCCTCCCAACGCACACTGGCGGTCTTCTCGGTCATGATGCGGCTCCGGCTTGGAAAATTGAGGTGCGGCGCCGCGAACGTCGCCGCCGGCTTCGAAACGGCGTTGCTGCGCCGCTAGTCGGGCTTCTTGACCACGATGTCGTTGCGGACCGAGGTCACGCCCGCCGTGGCCTTGGCGATGGCGGCGGCCTTGTCGGATTCGGCCTGACTGGGGGTGTTTCCGCTCAGAACCACCGCTCCCTTGGCGTCGGTATCGACGGAGATGTGGAGCAGGCTCTTGATCTTTTCATCCGCCAGCTTGGCCTTGATCTTGACCGTAATGGCCGAGTCCTTGACGAAATCCGCCGGATGAGCGCGATCGACCTCACCCTCGGCAGCAAAGACGGCGATGGGACCGAGAAGAACCCCGATGGCAAAGCAGGTCGTCACGAGCTTGATGTTCATGATAAATCCTTTTTTATTAAAGCTACAGTATGCAGCGAATTCGTTCACAGCTCACAAGAAGCGAGCATGTATTTACATGTCAAAACCAACATTCTTCACGATTTCTTGCTCCATAAATTACACCATCCTTCTGGACTGATGGAGCCTTCGACCAGCTTGCACGTCTTGGACTCCGCGACGAAGTTGGTGCAATTGCCGCAGGATCGGTCGCCCTTGGGCTGCGCCTGATACCGTGCGGCGGACTGGGACATCTTCTTGGCGGCCGCCTGCGCCACGGCCGCGGGAGCCACAACCGCCGACAGGCACAAGCCGCAGCCGAAAATCACGAAATCTCCCAGCATGACCCGCCGGGACAGGTCGATTTTCCTCATGACACCCTCCGTTCGATGCGACGTTACTTCGCGGAATTCATGGCACGCACCAGAACGGCCAGCCCCAGCAGCAGCCGTCCGAGAAGCTTGCGCGTGGTCTCGTCCACAAGCTGGCCGTCACCGTCAAAGCGCTGCGCCGCGTTGGAGATCATCACTTCAGGCTGATTGAGCGTCGGCATATCCAGGGTGACCAGAACCTGCCGGAGATGGTATTGCGCACGGGCGGTCCCCAGGCTGCCGACCGAGGCGCCCATCACCGCCGCCGGCTTTCCCGTCCAGGCACTGTCACCGTAAGGCCGCGACGCCCAGTCGATGGCGTTCTTGAGGCTTCCGGCGATGGAATAGTTGTACTCGGGCGTGGCGAACAAGATGCCGTCCGCGGCACGAATCCGTCGCTTGAAGTCAAGCACCGCCTCGGGCGGGGCCATCTCCTCGTCCTGGTTGAAGACCGGAATGCCATGAAGCTCGAACACATCGAGCGTCGCATCCTGCGGCATCAGCTCCCCGGCGGCTCGCAGGGCGAGAGTGTTGTAGGAGCTCTTTCGCAGACTGCCGGCAACGCCAAGAATTCTGATCTGGCCCATACCCCAACCCTCCGTGCCCGGCTTGAAAAGCAGGCTTGCGAGCACCGGTCGATCCTAGCCAAGGGTGATAGAGGACAGGAGCCTCGGAATCTACGTTATCGACAAAATCAATGATATAATTAATAAATATTCTCAAATTAATAGGTAAGTTCCACCCCTCTACAAAAGCAACAATTCGGCACACAATTTAATAGCAATTATGGAATGTCCATAATTTATTTCGAGGATGCCTCCATGGATAAGAACAGGATTATCGGGTCCGCCAAGATTGCCAAGGGCGCCGTCAAGGAAGCCATCGGCAACGCCATCGGTGATGCCAAGCTGGAGACCGACGGCAAAGCGGACAAGGCCGAGGGCAAGATTCAGAACGCCATCGGCGGCGTCAGCGACGCGGTGCGGGATTCGC